>NZ_JAUYQL010000095.1 GCF_030697305.1 Phenylobacterium sp.
CGGCCTGCTGGAACACCTGGAAGGCGCTGGCCATCTCCCGCACGCTGCCTTCGTAGGCGCCCAACGCCACCGACAGGCCGGGCTCGTCCGGCAGGCTGGTGAAGCCGAAGCGCCGGACCAGCGAGCCGATCGCCGCGGGCCCTGCTTCCTGGGCCAGCCGCACCGCCACGGTGTTGATCGACCGGGCCAGCGCCGTCTGCACCATCACCGCGCCGTAGTGGCCGCCGCCGTAGTTCTCCGGGCTCCAGCGGCCGATGCGCAGCGGCGCGTCGACGCGGATGTCGGTCGGCCGCACGCCGCGCTCCAGGGCGGTGGCGTAGATGAACGGCTTGAAGCTGGATCCGGGCTGGCGGCGCGCCTGGACGGCCCGGTTGAACACGCTGGAAGCATAGTCGGTCCCGCCGACCATGGCGCGGATGCCTCCGTCCGGGGCGAGCGAGACCAGAGCCGCCTCCGACATCCGCGAGGCGCGGCCCTCGGCGCGCACCGTCTGGCGCAGGATCTGGGCGGCGCTGCGTTGCAGTTTCGGGTCGATCGACAGGCGCACCAGCAGGTCGGGCGAGTTCGGCCCGGCCATGCGGATCGCTTCGGTCGCCGCATAGTCGAGCGCCCATCCGAAATCGCCGTCGTCGGCCTGCGCGGTCGCCGCGAGCTTCGGCGGCGCGGCGATCGCGCGCGCCTCCTCCTCCGCGGTGATCCAGCCTTCACGCTGCATGCGGTGCAGCACCATGTGCGAACGCGGCAGCGCCTGTTCCATGCCGTGGTTCAGCGCCAGCCTCGTCGGCGCCTTGGGGATCGCCGCCAGCAGCGCGGCTTCCGGCAGGGTGAGCTGGCTCGCGGGCTTGCCGAAATAGGTGCGCGACGCGCCGTCGAGGCCGAAGGTGTTGGCGCCGTAGTAGACGCGGTTGAGGTACAGTTCGAGGATCTCGTCCTTGCTCAGCAGCCGGTGCAGCCGCTCGGCCAGCACCGCCTCCTGCACCTTGCGCCGGAAGGTCTGGTCCGGGGTCAGGAACAGTGTCTTGGCGAGTTGCTGGGTGAGGGTGGAGCCGCCTTCGACGATCTTCCCCGCCTTGTGGTTGGCGAACGCCGCGCGCCCGATCGCCCACAGGTCGACCGCGCCGTGGCTGTAGAAGCGCCGATCCTCGGCGGCCAGCATGGCGCGTGGCACATAGGCCGGAAGCTGGGCCACGAACACCTGGTCGCCATACCGCGGGCCGCGCTCGGCGATCGGTTGGCCGGTCCGGTCGAAGAACTTGATCGCCGGCGTGCGGTTGAAGGCATAGAGCTGCTCGCGCGCCGGCAGCGGCGGCAGGTCGGTCAGATAGGTCTTCTGGACCCAGACCGCGGCGGCGAGCCCGCCCACCGTGACGAGCACCGTCAGCACGCCCAACGCCGCGAGCGCCCGACGCAGCAGCCATCCGCGGCGTCGCGGCGGCTTGTCCGGGCGAGGCGCGGGGTCCTTGCGGGTGTGGGAACCTGGGATCACAGCGCTCTGCAGCCTGGTCGGCGGTTGGTTAACCGGCGGGTTTGGTTTAGGACGGCTCGCCCATGGCGACGAGACCTTTCTGGGAGACCAAGACCCTCGCGCAGATGACCGTGCGCGAATGGGAGAGCCTGTGCGACGGCTGCGGGCTCTGCTGTCTGGTTCGGTTCGAGGAAGAGGACACGGGCGAGATCATTCCGACGCGGGTGCATTGCAAGCTGTTCGACAGCCAGGCCTGTCGCTGCATGGACTATGCCAACCGCAAGCGCCATGTGCCCGATTGTATCAAACTCACGCCCTGGAACATCGACGCGCTGGAGTGGATGCCGCTGAGCTGCGCCTACCGTCGCATCAATGAAGGCCGTGGGCTGTCGGACTGGCACCCGTTGGTGAGCGGCGATCCTGAAAGCGTCCATGCGGCGGGTATCTCGGTGCGTGGCCAGACGGTCAGCGAGGTGGCGCTAGCGGATTCCGAGGACGCCCTCGACTTCGCCGCCTGGGACCTGCTGCGCGACCGAAGCGATGACTAAGGTCGCGTAGGCTCGGGCGGGACTTCCGGCGGGCCGAAGCGGTTGGCGCCCTTTTCGCCGGGCAGCGCGCCCAGGTAGATCAGCATGGCGACCATCATGGTCAGCGCAATCAGCATTCCCCCCATCAGGATTCCCAACGCCGTCGAGGGTCCCGCCGGCGCGTCCTTCGACAGCACCTCCGGCCCTCCGACCATCACAGCCAGGCCGATGGTCACCACCATCACCACGGTGGGAACCACGTACCACCAGCCGGTGCGGCCGTGATCGTGCAGCCGCTTCACCGTCAGGCACAGCCCGGGGAAGAACAACGCCGCCTGAGCCGCCCAGCTCATCAGGTTCGAGCGCATCTCGGCGTCTTCCTTCGGCATGTTGTCGAGCGCCCAGGCGCTCCAGACGCCGATCGGGATGCTGATCAGGAACGCCGCCAGGATGAGGAATAGATATCCCCGCCAGAAGCTCTTGCGCCCGATGCGGCCCGAAGGGGTCAGCAGCAGCGTCTCCAACGACATCTCGACACCCTGAAAAGGACGGTCCGGCCAGCGGACGCATCGTGAACCTATAGTCAAGCTGCGCCGGACCCGCCGCAGCCATCTCTTGCACCCGGCATAGAAGCCGCCCAAATCAGGGGCGTTGAACCCGTATCATTTTCGAGGAAGTCCTTGGCGCGCGATCCCTATCAGGAACTGGGCGTATCCCGCAGTGCGAACGCCGATGAGGTCCGCAAGGCGTTCCGCAAGCTCGCCAAGCAGCACCACCCGGACGCCAACCCCGGAAATAAGGCGGCCGAGGAACGCTTCAAGCAGGTCAGCGCGGCTTTCGACATTGTCGGTGACGAGGTCAAGCGCAAGAAGTTCGACGCTGGCGAGATCGACGCTGATGGCCGCGAGACCATGCGCGGCGGCTTCGGCGGCGGGCCGGGCGGTCCTTTCGGCGCAGGCGGCGGCCCGCGCGGCGGGGCCTACCGGTCGGAAAGCTTCGAGGGCGTCGACCTCGGCGATATCCTGGGCGAGATGTTCAACCGTGGCGGCGCACCGCGCGGCGGCGGCGGGGCAGGCGGCGGATTCGGCGGCTTCTCGCAGCGGGGCGCCGATGTGCGCGCCAAGCTGGAGATCGACCTCGAGGAGGCGATCGCCGGCGGCAAGAAACGCATCGCCTTCTCGGACGGGCGCACCATCGACGTGACCATCCCCAAGGGCGCTCAAGAGGGCCAGACCCTGCGGCTCAAGGGGCAGGGCGCGCCAGGCCGCACCGCGCCCGGCGACGCCTTCATCGAAATCAGCGTCAAGCCGCACCCGGTCTTCAAGGTTGAGGGCGACGTGCTGGTGATGGATCTGCCCGTGACCGTCTATGACGCCGTACTGGGCGGCAAGGTCGAGGCGCCGACGCCCGAGGGCGCGGTCACGCTGACCGTACCCAAGGGCTCCAACAGCGGCGCGCGCCTGCGGCTCAAGGGACGCGGCCTGCCCAACGGCCAGGGCAAGCGTGGCGATTTGTTCGCCCGCCTGGTGATCACCCTGCCGGACACGCCGGATCCGGAACTCGAGGCCTTCGCCGAAACCTGGCGCAAGGACCGCGCCTACAAGCCGCGTCGCCGGGCGTGAACCGCCGGGCGGCCGGGTATTCACCCTGGGTTCAGGGCGCACAGGCTATCTCCTGACCGCATGAACCGGCTCCTCGCCATCCTCGCGCTCTGCACCGCGCTCGCCGCGCCCGCCGCCGGCGTGGCGCAGCCGTGGCGTGACGGCGGCCGGCCCTCGCTCGGGGCCGACGGCGGCGATCAGGACCGAGCCCGCGACGCGGTGCGCGCCGGTCGCCAGGCGCCGCTTTCGCGGGTGCTGGCGATGATCGCCCAGCGCACGCCGGGCCGACATTTGAACACCACCCAAGGCGATTTCGGCGGCCGCCCGGCTTTCTTCGTCCAATGGCAATTGCCCGACGGCCGCGTGGTGATCTTCATCGTCGACGCCGAGAGCGGCGCGATCCTGTCGCGCCAGGGCGGCTAGAGGCAAAGCGGAGATACGGCTGTGCGCATCCTGCTGGTGGAAGACGATCCCGACCTGTCGCGTCAGCTGAAGCTGGCGCTGGCCGACGCCGGCTATGCGGTCGACCATGCCCCGGACGGCGAGGAGGCCCAGTTCCTCGGCGAGACGGAGCCCTACGACGCGGTGATCCTCGACCTGGGCCTGCCCAAGGTCGACGGCGTCTCGGTGCTGGAGCGCTGGCGGCGCGAGAGCATGACCACGCCGGTGCTGATCCTCACCGCCCGTGGCGCCTGGAGCGAGAAGGTCGCAGGGTTCGACGCCGGCGCCGACGATTATCTCACCAAGCCCTTCCACACCGAGGAGCTGCTGGCCCGCCTGCGCGCCCTGCTGCGCCGCTCCGCCGGCCACGCCGCGCCCAGCCTCGCGCTGGGCGGCCTGCGCCTCGA
>NZ_JAUYQL010000130.1 GCF_030697305.1 Phenylobacterium sp.
GCGACATCGACGTGGTGATCCACATGGCCGCGGTGTCGTCGACCACCGAGCCGGACGCGGACAAGATCGTGCGTTCCAACTTCACCTTGTCGCGCGATCTGTTCCGATGGTGCACCGACCATCAGCGCAGGATGATCTACGCCTCCTCGGCGGCGACCTACGGCGATGGCGCGCAGGGGTTCGTCGACGACAACGACCTGGAAGCCCTGATCGGCCTTCGGCCGCTCAACACCTACGGCTGGTCGAAGGCGCTGTTTGACGTCTTCGCCGCGCGTCAGGCGGCCCGCGATTACGCTCCGCCGCAGTGGGCGGGTCTGAAGTTCTTCAACGTCTACGGACCCAACGAGGAGCATAAGCACGCGATGAAGTCGGTGGCCTCGCAGATCTGGCCGCAGGTGCGCGAAGGCCACGCCGTGCAGCTGTTCAAATCGTACCGCGACGACGTTCCCGACGGCGGCCAGAAGCGCGATTTCGTCTATGTCGAGGACGTGGCCGAGGTCGTCCAATGGCTGGTCGACAACGAGGCCGTCAACGGCGTCTTCAACCTGGGCAGCGGCGCGGCGCGGACCTTCGAGGATATGGCGCGCGCGATGTTCAAGGCGGCCGGCAAGCCGGCGCTGATCGACTACAGCCCGATGCCGCCAGCGATCCGCGACAAATACCAGTACTTCACCCAAGCCGACGTCGGTCGTCTGCGCGAGGCAGGCTACGACAAACCGTTCACCTCGCTGGAGGACGGGATCGGCGACTATGTTAGCCGCTACCTCTCTCAGCCCGACCCGTACCGATAGCCGCCAGTGGCCCAGCGGCGCTCAGGTTTCGGCGTCTTGCTGCTGCGCGCAGCGTTGGTGACGGTTGGGCTGCTCCTGGTCGCCGCGGTGATCTGGCGCGACGACATCATCCGCACCACGCTGGACCCGAAGGTGCCATTCCAGACTTATGACCCGCCGGCGGCGCCTGACTATGTCCAGCGTTCGGCCTGGGCGCTGCGGCCGCTGGACGGCGGGCATGGACGCCCGGGCGAGCCCGCCGCGGACGTCTTCTTCGTCGGACCCACCACCTATGACGGCGGGCGTCACTGGAACGCGCCGATCGACGAGGCAAGGGCAGGGCGCGAGTTCCGCCGGGTGATGGCGCCCAACTACGCCGGCCCCTTCGTGCGCCTGGCGCGCATCTACGCGCCGCGTTACCGCCAGGCCAGCCTCTACAGCATGCTGACCCTGCGTGAGGACGCCCGCGAGGCTCGACGCTTCGCCTACGGTGACGTGGCCCAGGCGTTCCGACGCTATCGCGAAGCGGACAACCAGGGGCGGGCGTTCGTGCTGGTCGGCGTCGAACAGGGTGGGACGCTGGCGGCGCGACTGTTGTCTGAGGAGATCATGCCCGATCCGACGATGCGCGCGCGCCTTGCGGCGGCCTATCTGATCGACACTGCGATCCCGGCCGACGCACCGCCGGCGCCGGTATGCGCGCGACCCAGCCAGACGGCGTGCGTAGCGGCCTGGGTCGGCGCCGTGGACGGCGACAAGGTCCGCAGCGAGAGGCTGATCGACCGCGCCCTGGTGTGGACGACGGGCGGTCAGCTCGACAGCCTGGCGGGACGCACGCCGCTTTGCTTCAATCCGTTGCTTGGCGCGGTCACAGACGCTGAAGCGGCGCCCCGCCTGAACCTCGGGGCGGCGAACGCCACGGGGTTGGAGTGGGCGGCCCGACCGCCTTTCCTGACGCGTCAGGTCGGCGCGCGATGTGAGAACGGGGTGCTGCGGGTCACGCGGCCGAACTCACCGTCGCTCAGGCCGTCGGGATCGTGGACGGAGCGGCGCAAAGCGCCCGGTTACAACCTGTTCTACGCCGACCTGGAGGCCGACGCTAAGGCGCGGCTGGCGGCTCTGGCCGCGCGACCGGAAGCCAGCGTCGCGGCGCTCAGCCTGCGTCCTTGAGGGGCGAGGCGGCGCGCCAGTCGAACAGTTCTTGCAGCACGCGCAGCGCCTGGCCGCGCTCGCTGGCGAGCTCGGGGTCACGCGCCAGGATCAGCCTGGCATCGTCGCCGGCCACCGCGATCAGCGCCGCATGGTGGGCCGGGTCGGCGAACACATAGTCCGGGAAGCCGCTCTGGCGCAGGCCCAGCGCGTCGCCGCCGCCGCGTAGCTGCAGGTCCATCTCCGCGATGGCGAAACCGTCGTCGGTGCGTCGCAGGATATCCAGCCGCTTCTGGGCGGTCTCCGACAGCGGCGGATCGTACAGCAGCACGCAGGCGCTCTCGCGCTGGCCACGGCCAACCCGCCCGCGGAGCTGGTGCAGTTGCGCCAGGCCGAACCGCTCCGCCTGTTCGATGACCATGATGGTTGCGTTAGGAACATTCACCCCCACCTCGACGACGGTGGTGGCGACCAGCACGCTGATCCGGCCATCGGCGAAGTCGGCCATCACGGCGTCCTTCTCGGCCGCCGGCATCTTGCCGTGGACCAGGCCGACGCTGGGGCCGATCCGCTCGCGCAGTTCCAGGGCGCGCTGTTCGGCGGCCTTCAGGTCAATGAGTTCCGACTCACTGACCAGCGGGCAGATCCAGAAGGCCTGAGCGCCCTCGGCGACGGCGGCCCGCAGACGCGCCTCCACCTCGTCGGCACGGCCCATGGGTACAGCGCGGGTGGCCACCGGCGTGCGGCCGGCCGGCTTCTCGTCGATCTTCGAAACGTCTAGGTCGCCGTAGACGGTGAGCTCCAGCGTGCGCGGGATCGGCGTCGCCGACATCGCCAGGAAATGCACCGCCTCGCCCTTCGCCTGCAGCCGCTGGCGCTCGGCGACGCCAAATCGGTGCTGCTCGTCGACGACGGCCAGGCGCAGCCGGTGGAACGCCACGTCGTCCTGGAACAACGCATGGGTGCCGACGACGACTTTCACTGCACCGCTGGCGATGGCGCGCAGCTTCTCGGCCCGCGCCGCGCCCTTGTCG
>NZ_JAUYQL010000003.1 GCF_030697305.1 Phenylobacterium sp.
GGTCAAGACCATCGCCCGCGGCACGCCCGGCTTCTCCGGCGCCGACCTGGCGAACCTGGTCAACGAAGCCGCCCTGATGGCCGCGCGCAAGAACCGTCGCATGGTGATGATGCGCGACTTCGAGGACGCCAAGGACAAGGTCATGATGGGCGCCGAGCGCAAGTCCATGGCCATGAGCGAGGACGAGAAGCGCAACACCGCCTACCACGAAGGCGGCCACGCCCTGGTGGCGCTGTCGGTGCCGTCCGCCGACCCCGTGCACAAGGCGACAATCATCCCGCGTGGCCGCGCGCTCGGCATGGTGATGCAGCTGCCCGAGGGCGACCGCTATTCCATGGACTACCAACAGATGATCTCGCGCCTCGCCATCATGATGGCCGGCCGCGTCTCCGAAGAGCTGATCTTCGGCAAGGACAAGGTCACCTCCGGCGCGTCCAGCGACATCCAGGCCGCCACGGGCCTGGCCCGCAACATGGTCACCCGCTGGGGCTTCTCCGACGTGCTGGGCCCGATCTCCTACGGCGACAACCAGGAAGAGGTGTTCCTCGGCCATTCGGTGGCGCGCACCCAGAACGTGTCGGAAGACACCGCCCAGAAGATCGACGTCGAGGTCCGCCGCCTGGTTCAGGGCGGCATGGACGAGGCGCGCCGGATCATCACCGAGCGGATCGACGACCTGCACGCGGTGGCTAAGGCGCTGCTCGAGTACGAGACCCTGTCCGGCGACGAGATCATCGGCGTCATGAAGGGCGTGCAGCCGATCCGCACCGAGGCCGAGACCAAGCGCCCCGCCGGCCCCGCCGTCGCCGTGCCGATCTCGCCGCGCCCCGATCCCGAACCGGCCTGACTCCAGACGCTTGACGCTGAGCTCCGAGACCCGCCGCGTGAAGGTGATGGGCGTCGTCAATGTGACGCCCGACAGCTTCTCCGACGGCGGCCGGCATTTCACGCCGGCTGACGCCCTGGCCCACGCCCGGCGACTGATCGCCGAGGGCGCTGACATCCTCGACATCGGCGGTGAGTCCACCCGCCCCGGCGCGGCGCCCGTCGAGGCCGCCGAAGAGATCGGCCGCGTCGTCCCCCTGATCGTGGCGATACGCGCCGAAAGCGCCGTGGCGATCAGCATCGACACCATGAAGCCCGCCGTCGCCCGCGCCGCGATGGCCGCCGGCGCGCACATTTGGAACGACGTCTCAGCCCTGGGCTACGACAGCGAGAGCCTCTCCCTCGCCGCAGACCTCGGCTGTGAGGTGGTGCTGATGCACATGCAAGGGAATCCGCGCACGATGCAGCAGGATCCCCAATACGACGATGTCGCCGTTGAGGTCGCCGCCATGCTGGCGGACCGCGCCGAAGCGGCGATGGCCGCTGGCGTCGCCCGCGAGCGCATCTGGCTCGACCCTGGCGTAGGCTTCGGCAAGCACACTACGCGCCACAACCTGCCGCTGCTGGCCGGGCTCGACCGGCTCGTCGCGCTGGGCTTCCCGGTGCTGCTCGGCGCCAGCCGCAAGCGCTTCATCGCCGCCATCGACCCGGCCGGCGCGTCACCTGACAAGCGCCTCGGCGGGTCCATCGCCACCGCGCTGGTCGGCGCTGCGGCCGGCGTCGCCGCCGTCCGCGTCCACGACGTCGCCGAAACCGTCCAGGCTCTGGCGGTCTGGCAGGCGATCGCGGATGCGCGGCTGGACTGAAAGCCTGAGCTTGGCGCACGCGTGGCGGCGCGCTAATCGCCGTGCATGGCGAACTCCCTTGGCCGCGTCCTGATCATCGCCGGCTCCGATTCCGGCGGCGGGGCGGGCGTGCAGGCCGACATCAAGACCGTCACCATGCTGGGCGGCTATGCGGCGACCGCGATCACCGCGATCACCGTGCAGAACACCCTGGGCGTCAGCGGCGTGCACCCGATCCCGCTGGCGGTCATCGACGCACAGGCCCGCGCGGTGCTGGACGACATCGGCGCCGATGCGCTGAAGACCGGCATGCTGGGCGACGCGGCCACTGTCGAGGCCGTGGCCGCGATCCTCGACTACGCCGCGGCCCCCGCCGTGATCGATCCGGTGATGATCGCCAAGGGTGGAGCTTCGCTGCTGGCGGAAGCTGCGATCGGCGCTGTGCGGAGCCTGATGATCCCCCGCGCCGCCCTGCTGACCCCCAATGCGCCGGAGGCCGCCACCCTGACGGGGATCGCAGTCGAGACTCTCGACGACATGCGCCGCGCCGGTGAGGCGCTGCTGGGCCTGGGCGCCCGCGCCGTGCTGATGAAGGGTGGGCACGTCCCCGGCGATCAGGTCGTCGATCTCCTGCTGACCCCGCAGGGCGAGACCGCCTTTGAAGCCGAACGCATCGACACCCGCCACACCCACGGCACCGGCTGCACGCTGGCCTCGGCCTGCGCGACGGGTCTGGCCCAGGGCCTGCCTCTGGTCGAGGCGGTCGCGCGCGCCTGGGGTTACGTGCAGGAGGCGATCGCCCGCGCGCCGGGTCTTGGCGCCGGTCACGGGCCGCTGGATCACGGCTGGCCGCTGCGGGACCGACGATGAGCGATCCCCTGACCGCCAGGCTGGGGGCTATCCTGCGCGCCACGCCGGGCCTGATGCAGGTGTTGCGGACCGCCCGTGATCTCGCCCTGCCCGACTGGCTGGTGTTCTCCGGCGCGATCTACCAGCCGGTGTTCAACCACCTGACCGGCCGCGCCCTCGACTATGGGGTCAAGGACTACGACCTCGGCTACTTCGATCCCGACACTTCCTACGAAGCCGAGGACGCGGTGATCCGCCGGGTCGCCCGGGCCTTCGCTACGCCGCTGCGCGAGCTGGTCGAGGTCCGCAACCAGGCCCGCGTGCACCTGTGGTTCGAGGGCAAGTTCGCCGAGCCTTACGCCCCCCTCCATGACAGCGCGCATGCGTTGACGCGCTTCACCACCACCGCGTTCGCGGTCGGCGCACGGCTGGAGGACGACGACACGCTGACCATCCTGGCCCCCTTCGGCCTGGATGACCTGTTCGCCCTGCGCCTGCGCCCCAATCCGACGCGTGCGACCAACGGCTTCGCGCGCACGGCCGCGAGCGTCATCGCCCGCTGGCCCGAAGCCCAGGTCGCCGACTGACCCTGCAAGGAGACGCCGATGCGCCAGTGGACCGTAGACGCCTTCGCCGCCGCGCCGTTCCGCGGTAATCCCGCCTGCGTGGTCGAGCCGATGCTGAAGTGGCCCTCCGACGCCTGGATGCAGCGCCTGGCCGCCGAGAACAACCAGGCCGAGACCGCTTTCCTGTTGAAGACCGATGACCCTGCGCGGTTCAAGCTGCGCTGGTTCACCCCGGCGCTCGAGGTGCCGCTGTGCGGACACGCGACGCTGGCCAGCGCCCACGTGCTGCTGAACGAACTGGCGCTGGAAACCGAGACCGTCACCTTCGACACCCTCTCCGGCCCGCTGAGCGTGCGCCAGGCGCGCGAGCTGGGCGAGCTCTACGAGATGGATTTCCCGGCCATGACCCCCAGGCGCATTGATCCGCCCCAGGGCCTCGCCGAAGCGTTGGGCGCGGCGCCGCAGGAGGTCTGGGCCGCGCAGTTCCTGGTCGCGGTGATGGCCAATGAGGCTGAGGTGCGAGCCCTTGACCCCGACGGCGCCCGCTTGAAGGTCATATCGTCGGCCGCCACCCAGGGCCGCGGCAATGTCGGCGTTTGCGCCCTGCCCGACGCCGGCGCGCCCTACGACGTGGTCAGCCGCTTCTTCGCGCCAGGCTCGGGCATCGCCGAGGATCCCGCCACAGGGTCGCTCCACTGCATCCTGGCGCCGCTCTATGCGGAAAAGCTTGGGCGACCATCGCTCAGGTTCCACCAGGCCTATCCCGGGCGAGGCGGCGACCTGCTGTGCGAGCATCGCGGCGAGCGCGTGCTGCTGCGTGGCGGGGCGTTCACGGTCCTCGAAAGCCGCCTACGCATCGCCCCCTGACCGGCTCCTGTCCCGCTCATGAAAAAGGGGCGGCCCGCACCGGACCGCCCCCAGCTCTTTGCTCAAATCAGGCCTTAGCGGCGGTAGTCGCGACCGTAGCCCTGGCCGTAGTCGTTATCGCGGCCTTCGTAGCGGATCTGGGCGCTCAGCCGGTCAAACCGGCGATCCAGATCGGCGCGTTCCCAGTTCGACAGCCCGCCGGCGCGATAGCGGTTCTCCAGGCGGGCGATCTGATAGAACTCGGCGCGCAGGCGCTGGGCTTCGGCGCGGGTCAGACGCCCCTGGCGCACGCCGCGATCGATGCGGTTGTCGAGCTGCGCCTGGCGGGCGTTGATGTTCATCCAGCCGCCACGATCGTCGCGCCAGCCGCGGTCACCGTCCCAACGCTCGCCGTACGAAGGGCGTTGATCATAGCCACGGTCGTTGTCGTAGCGGCCGCCATACGGTTGGGCGCTGGCCGCCGTCGCGCTCAGCGTCAGCGCCGAGACCGCGACCAGGCCAAGAGACATCAGCTTTTTCATCGGTCCTGTCCTCTTCTTCGGCCGTCCCCGGCTCTTCGAAAGAGCCTTTGAGACGTCCATCAAACCCGTTGGCGCGGGCTTGGTTCTGGCCAAGCTTTGCGCTGCGCAGCCACCATCGGCCGCGTTGAGGGAAAGAAGAACATGTCCAGGATGACACCATCCTGAGCCGCTCGTTGTGCGCCGTTCAGGTTCGCGGATGCGCCGTCGGCAGTGCTACGCTGCGTTGGCGGCGCCGGTGGCTGCGTCGTTCAGGGCGCGGCTGATCGCTTCGTACAGCTTGGCGATTTCAATGGGTTTGGGCACGTGGCCGTCCATGCCGGCGGCCAGGTATTCCTCGACCTGGTGGCTCAGCGCGTTGGCGGTCAACGCCACGATCGGGGTGCGCTTGCGCTTCGAGGTGCGCTCGATGGTGCGGATCGCGCGCGCCGCGTCGATGCCGTCCATCACTGGCATCTGGATGTCCATGAGGATCAGGTCGTAGTTTCCGACCCGCCAGGCCTCCACCGCCTGCTGGCCGTCGGCGACGATGTCGATCTCGATGCCCAGTGAACCCATCACCGCGGCCAGAACCTGTTGGTTCGTGGCGTTGTCCTCGGCGGCGAGCAGGCGCAGCGCGCCGTCGTCGGACGTCGAGACGTTCTCGATCACCGCGTCCTCGACCGCCTCGCCGCGTTCCAGCGGCAGCTCGACGACGAACACCGAACCCTTGCCCTCGGCGCTCTCGACCGTGATCGTACCGCCCATCATCTGGGTCAGCTCGCGGCAGATGGCCAGGCCCAGGCCTGTGCCGCCGAAGCGGCGCGTCGCCGAGTTGTCGGCCTGGGTGAACTTCTCGAACAGCCCCGACTGCTTGTCGCCGGAGATGCCGACGCCGGTGTCGCGCACGGTGAAGCGCAGGCCGCCGGTCTGCGGGTTGAGGTCGAACAGGCCCGAGACCGAACCATGCGAGGTGAACTTGACCGCGTTGGACAGCAGGTTGCCGGCGATCTGGCGCAGGCGGTCGGCGTCGCCGCGCCACCAGCCCTGGGCCTCGGGCGCCACAGTAACGCTGAAATCCAGCCCCTTGGCGTTGGCCATGGCGCCGAACGCGCCGCGGGTGGGGGTGAGCGCACGTTCCAGCTCGAAGTCGTCGACCAGCAGGGTCAGCTTGCCGGCCTCGATCTTCGACAGGTCGAGCACGTCGTTGAGGACGGCCAGCAACAGGCTGCCGGATTGGCGGATCACGTCCAGGCGCTCGCGCTGGATGGGCGCAAGCTCGCTCATCGACATGACTTCAGCCATGGCCAGCACGCCGTTCAGCGGGGTGCGGATCTCGTGGCTCATGTTGGCCAGGAACTGGGTCTTCAGCACGTTGGCGGCGTTGGCGGCGTCGCGCGCCTCGGTCAAGTCCTGCATCGCCGCCTTCAGGTCCTGCTCGCGCTCTCCGAGCTTACCCAGAAGATGGTTGAAGCTGGCGGTCAGGCTGCGGAACAGCTGGTCCTGGGCCTTGACGTCCACCGGCTCGAAGCTGCCGTCGGCGGCGACCTGGCGCATGGCGTCCGATAGCCGCTCCACGGGCGCGATCACCCGATGCGCCATGCCGCGGGCGAGGAACAGGGCGACACCCACGCCGCCGAAGAACAGCGCCGCGGTCAGCGCCATGAACTGCGGCAGCATCGCGCCCAGTTCCGGCGCGCGGGAGGTGACGACGATCTCGCCCAGATTGTCAGCGCCCATGCGCACGGGCGCGCGCACGACGTCGGTGTCCTTGCCGGCGACATTGGCGTCGGGGCGCAGATAGGAGGCGATGGTATTGCCCTTGACGTCGAGCAGACGCACCGAAACCACGTTGTGCGAGGCGCCCAGCGCTGTCAGCGGCGTGCGTGCGGCCTGGTTGTCGTTGGCGAGGACGGCGGGCGCGGCCGCCGCGGCGGCGATCTGGGCCAGGGACTGGGCGCCGATATGGCTCTGCTCACGCGCCACCGCCCACTGCTGGACCATGAAGGTCAGGCAAGCGGCGATCAGCACCACCATGGTGGTGATCAGCCCGACCCCAGCGACGCGCGCGTGGAAGGTGGCGTGATGGGCCGAACCGCGCGCGGCCGGAGTATCGCTCATGGGCGCCTTTCCCCATTCAAGCGATCCGCATACCTCTGTTTGTACTAACGCTTCGCTTCCATGCCCGTTGCCATTTTGACACAGATCAACCTGTGCGCGTACGTGTCGCACTTTTCTCGCCCGTTAACCATAGACTAACCTTAACTGGTCGTTTACCTTCCTCTATATTGTGTTAACGAATAGGGGTCTGCGTATGGAAAAGGTGTTTGTTGCTCAGCGCGTGGCGAACAAGCTGTTCGCGACTGAGAATGCTGTTGATGGCGCCCTGGCTGAAGCCGCTGAATTCATGAGCGAAATGCTCAAGGCGCGTAAAGACGTTCACGTTTCGCTCGTTCTGGGCGACGAAGCGACCGCGAAGCTGGTCGATGCGATCAAGGCGTTGGGCGAAGCCCGCACCGCCATGGTCGGCGTGCACAACGAACTCGCCGAAGTGAAGCTCCGCCTCGGCATCCGCACGAAGATGGACGGCTGGGACACCGACAAGGGTCTGGCCCTGCGCGACGTTCAGGCTCCGGCCACCCTTCGCGACGTCGGCTAAATCCACTTCGGTTTTAGTTGCGATAACTTAACGGTGTTGCGCCTCTAATGCGAGTTAGAGGCGCAATGCATGTTTAGTCCCTTCCTTCCGTACGTGGGCATGGTGGTCACCCTGGTGGTGTGCGGCCTGGCCTTTCTACGTGGCGGCCCGCCTGAGCGGGTGGGCGCCGGCTTGGTCCTGGGCGTCGCCCTGATCGGCCAGGCGATCGACCTCATCCTCCCCGATGCGCACGAGCAGGTGGCCCACCTGTGCAACGACGCTTTCCTGGCCGTGGGCTTCCTGCTGGTCGCCCTGCGCTACGGCAGCCTGTGGCTGGGCGGCTCGATGATGCTGCAGGCCGTGCAATTCAGTCTGCACGCCTTCTATCTGGTCGCGACCAAGCCCCACGATCGCTTCTTCGCGGTGGTCAACAACGCCAATACCGCCGGCATCATCGCGTGCATCCTGGCTGGCACCCTGGTCGCCTGGCGCCATCACAAGAAGTCTATCGCACCGGCCCTCGGCGCCTCGGGCGCCGCCGCGCACTGACCGCTAGCCGGCGCGGCCTCCACGCAGTTTTTCCTTGCATGCTTGAGCGAATGCAGGCTTCTGCGCGCCGGGCCACGCCCTCCCAACGGGGCGCCGCTCATCTGCAAGGATGGGAGACATCGCTATGACGACTCTTGCAAAGCCGGCCACACGGCCGTTGAGATCCGAGTTTTCCTCCGGCCCGTGCGCCAAGCGCCCCGGATGGTCCCCTGAAAATCTCAAGGACGCGGTCCTGGGGCGCTCGCATCGCTCCAAGCTCGGAAAAGGCCGCCTGCAGGCCGCTATCCAGGCGACACGCGAACTGCTTCAGGTTCCCGACACCCACCTGATCGGCATCGTGCCCGGCTCTGACACCGGCGCGGTCGAGATGGCTATGTGGTCGATGCTGGGCCCGCGCCCGGTGCAGCTCCTGGCCTTCGAGAGCTTCGGCAAGGACTGGGTGACGGACGTCGTCAAGCAACTGAAGCTTCCGGCCGAGCCGTTGGAAGCGCCGTACGGCGAGCTCCCCGACCTCACCAAGGTCCGCAAGGACGCCGACCTGGTGTTCACCTGGAACGGCACCACCTCCGGCGTGCGCGTGCCGAACGCCGACTTCATCGCCGCCGACCGCGAGGGCATCGTCATCTGCGACGCGACCAGCGCGGCCTTCGCCCAGGCGCTCGACTGGGCCAAGCTCGATGTGGTGACCTTCTCCTGGCAGAAGGCGCTGGGCGGCGAAGGCGCGCACGGCGTGTTGATCCTGGGTCCCCGCGCCGTCGAACGGCTGGAGAGCTACACGCCGGCCTGGCCGATGCCCAAGCTGTTCCGCATGACCAAGGGCGGCAAGGTCACCCTCGACCTGTTCGAAGGCGCGACCATCAACACCCCCTCGATGCTCTGCGTCGAAGACGCACTGGACTCCATGGGCTGGGCCGCCTCGATCGGCGGCCTGCCGGAGATGCGCCGCCGGGCCGACGCCAATCTCGGCGCCCTCGCCGCCTGGGTCGACAAGACCGCCTGGGTGGAGTTCCTTGCCGCCGATCCGGCGACCCGGTCCAACACCTCGGTGTGCCTTAAGGTCGTCGATCCCCGGGTCACCGGCCTTTCCGCCGACGCCCAGGCTGACTTCGCCAAAAAGCTGGCCGCGGTGCTGGAAAAGGAAGGCGCCGCCCTCGACGTGGGCGGTTACCGTGACGCGCCTCCCGGCCTGCGCATCTGGTGCGGCGCGACCGTAGAGACCGCCGATATCGTGGCGCTGACGCCCTGGCTCGACTGGGCTTTCGCCAGCCTCGCCCAGGACCAGTTCCAAGCCGCCTGACGCGCGTCCGGCGTCACCGCCGCCCGCTCAAGGCCTTCCCTCTTTGAACAACCCCCTCTCCGCCGCCGCGCGGGGAGGGTCTCTCCCAATGGAGATTCCCATGCCCCGCGTACTCATCGCCGACAAACTGTCCCCCGCCGCCGTCGACATCTTCAAGCAACGTGGCGTCGACGCCGACGTGAAGACCGGCCTGACCAAGGACGAGCTGCTCAAGATCATAGGCGACTATGACGGCCTGGCCGTGCGTTCGGCCACCAAGGCCGACAAGGACGTGCTGGCCGCCGCCAAGAACCTCAAGGTCGTCGGCCGCGCCGGCATCGGCGTCGACAACGTCGACATCCCCGCCGCCACCGCCGCCGGCGTGGTGGTCATGAACACCCCGTTCGGCAATTCGATCACCACCGCTGAACACGCCATCGCCCTGCTGTTCGCCCTCGCCCGCCAGCTCCCAGCCGCCGACGTCTCCACCCAAGCCGGCAAGTGGGAGAAGAACCGCTTCATGGGCGTGGAGCTGTTCGGCAAGACGCTGGGCCTGATCGGCGCCGGCAACATCGGCTCCATCGTCGCCGACCGCGCGCTGGGCCTGAAGATGCGCGTCGTCGCCTACGACCCGTTCCTCTCCCCCGACCGCGCGGTGGAGATCGGCGTCGAGAAGGTCGAGCTGGACCAGTTGCTGGCCCGCGCCGACGCCATCACCCTGCACACCCCGCTCACCGACAAGACCCGCAACATCCTGTCGGCCGAGAACCTTGCCAGGGCCAAGAAGGGCGTCCTGATCGTCAACTGCGCCCGCGGCGGCCTGGTTGATGAGGCCGCCCTGCGCGCTGGCCTCGACAGCGGGCACATCGGCGGCGCGG
>NZ_JAUYQL010000103.1 GCF_030697305.1 Phenylobacterium sp.
TGTCGCGCCTGGGCCCTGGGCCCGTCAGCGGTCCTGGCCGCGTGCTCGCCGCCGCCCTGATCGGCCGCGCCCGCCTGATCGACAACATGGCGGTCTAGCGGGCCGTCACCATGCGCCGACCTCGCGCAGCTTGCGCGCAAGGTCCGGGGGGATCGCTTCGTCACCAGCGGTCGGCAGGTCGGTCGGCGCATCACTCAGCGGCAGATAGCGCCATCCCTGGAACGCGCGCCTGGGCGTCGGCGCCACGCGGATCAGATCGTGGTCCAGCGTCACCTCGCAGCGCGCCGTCACGCCCTCGCCGACCGTGGTGACTGCCAGGATCGGCTGCCGGGCCAGGATCACGCCCTTGAACACCCAGTAGAGAGAGCCGCCGTCGACCAGTTCGGCCGCGCGCTTCGGCGTCTGGCGCGTGCGCATCACCGAAGCCTCGCCGTCGGCCCGGTGCGCGCGCCGCCACGCGGCCAGCTCCTCGACCGTGTCGCATCCGACGCAGAGCTTGATCATGTGCAAAGCCATGACCCCGAGCCTAAGCCCGAGGCGCGAGATTCGCCAGGACGGCGCCTTCTGTGACTGGGGCGTCCCCGCAGTGTGCCTGCGCCTTAAAGTTGCAGCTCACGTCCCTATGGTGCAGCTTAGCCCTGAAGTGTTGCATGGGAGCTAGGATTGGACAGGAAGCGCCTTTCGGTCGCTGTGGCTGTGTTCGGGCCCGCTGCCATCCTGACGCTGCTGGCGCCCGCGGGTAAGCGTTTCGAGATGGGGGTACTCCCAGCGCTCGCGTTGCTCGTTTTTGTGGCCCCGCTCTCGCGAACCGTGCGCGAATTCGTGCTGCACCACTCCAGACACATCACGATCATCGCCCTAGGAATTGCCGCGGCCGGCCTCATTGCGATCATTCCAGCTGCGTTGTTCGCCACGTCAGTAAAACCCAACTGGATAGCCGCAGTCTGCTCGACGCTTATCGTTCTCGGGACGTGTGCAGCGTTCACGCCTAGCCTGGCGAGGCAGATGAAGGCGGCGGAACTCGCGCGAAAGCCAGTCGAACATAAACATGAAGGCTTCCAGGCCACGTCGGAGGTCAAAGGCATAGTGGTCGAGCTATTCGCCCAGATAGGTGCGCTGGTTCGCGTCGCAGGTCCCTGGTTCCTTACCTATTGTCTGTTGTCCCTGGCGCTGGTTGCGACGGCCATGCTGAATCCCGTCGCGCATGTAGATCGCACGGGCGCGAGTTGGATCCTCCTCGGCTTGCTCGTCTTGTTGTTTCTTGGGAACGGGCTGCTGCTGGCCGCGGCGGTCCAGTGGGCGCGATTCACGGCCACGATGCGCGAACCAGCGCTCACCGATATACCCGGCCGTGCGTTGTGGGGCGTGGCTTGGCGTTGGGCGATTTGCACCTCCATCCTGAAGTTCACCGACGACATCTACCCTTGGCTGGAGGCGCACCTTCACCACGCCGCGCCGTGGCAACTCGATGGCCTGGAACGCTTGATCGGATTTGCGGCGCTTGTTCTCGTAAGTCCATTCGCGCTGGTGTTTCCCGCAGTCGCGCTCGGGGCCGCTACGAAGGGCATGTTAGGCGCCACGGCGGGATTGCGTGTCGTGAAGTCGAAATTCTACTTGGGCGCCGCGTGGATCTTGGCGCCCTACTTCGTCGTCTCGTGGCTGATCGACCTTCAACCGGTCGATTTCAAACGTCCGGCCGTGGCGGCTTTGACGCTGATAGCTTCCGCCACGGCAATGTTCGCCACAACGATTGTCGCCACGACCTATCTGACCCGAATTTATCTCAAGGGCGCGCCCGCCGCGCCTCAGGAGGCCGAACAATTCGCGGAATAGTCGAGCCGCCGATCGCTGCCCGCAACGTTGGAGGAGTCTAAGCCCGAGGCGCGAGATTCGCCAGGACGGCGCCTTCTGTGACCTGGTCGCCGGCCTTCACCGAAATGGACTCCAGCACGCCGTCGAAGGGGGCGGTCAACGCGTGCTCCATCTTCATCGCCTCCAGCACCAGCACCGTTTCGCCGCGCTTCAGGGATTGGCCGGGCGCTGCTGAGACAGCGACCACCTTGCCGGGCAGCGGCGCGGTCAGGCGGCCATCGCCGCCGACGACCTCGGCCACATCCCATGCGGGCGACGTGGCCGCGAACACCAGGGCTTCGCCGCCTTCGAACACCACCACCGCACTGTCGCCCGCCGCCAGCACGCTGCGCGGCGCTGCGGTTTCATTCAGCGGTGCGACCACCGCGGCGCCGGCGTGGAACAGCCGGATCTCGGCTTGCGGCTCGGCGTTGGTGCGAAACCCGCTGAGCGCAATCCAAGGCGAGGCGGGATCGGCGTTGCGCGCCTCCAGGCTCGCGGCTGCGCCCCCGGCGGCGGCCAGCGCTGCGTCGGACGGCGGGGCCGGCGTGGTCAACGCCTCCAGACGCGCCTCGATGAACCCGGTGTCCACTTGGCCGGCGATGAAGTCGGGATGCTCGAGCAACCTGGTCAGGAAGCCTGCGTTGGTGCGCACTGGCCAGCACTCGACGCCCGCGCAGGCGTCGGCCAGTTCCGCCAGCGCCGCCTCACGGGTCGCGGCATGGGCGATCAACTTGGCGATCATCGGGTCGTAGAAGCTGGTGACCTCACCGCCTTCGCTGACGCCGGAATCCACCCGCACCGTGTCCGGCAGCAGCAGGTGGTCGAACCGACCCACCGACGGCAGGAACCCGGTCGCCGGGTTCTCAGCATAGAGCCGCGCCTCCACCGCGTGGCCGCGCCGGGTGATCGACTCCTGGGCCAGCGGCAACGGCTCGCCGCTCGCCACCCGAAGCTGCCACTCCACCAGGTCGAGGCCGGTGATCGCCTCGGTGACCGGGTGCTCCACCTGCAGGCGGGTGTTCATCTCCATGAACCAGATTCTGTCGGCGCGCAGGCCTTCGCTCGCGTCGGCGATGAACTCCACCGTGCCCGCGCCCACGTAGTCCACGGCGCGGGCCGCCCGCACAGCGGCCTCGCAGACCGCCGTGCGCGTCGCCTCGTCGAGGCCTGGGGCCGGCGATTCCTCAATGACTTTCTGGTGGCGACGCTGCAGCGAGCAGTCGCGCTCAAACAGGTGGACGGCGTTTCCGTGGGCGTCGGCGAATACCTGCACCTCGATGTGGCGAGGCCTCGCCACATAGGTCTCCAGCAGCACCCGCTCGTCGCCGAACGCCGAGGCCGCCTCGCGCCGGGCGGAAGCCAGGGCGGCCGCGAAGTCCGACGCCGCATCGACGCGCCGCATGCCCTTGCCGCCGCCGCCGGCCACCGCCTTGATCAGCACCGGATAGCCGATGCGCGCGGCCTCATCGGCCAGCGCGGCTTCGTCCTGAACCTCGCCAAGATAGCCCGGCGTCACCGGTACGCCGGCCTGCGCCATCAGGATCTTGGCCGCGTCCTTGCGGCCCATGGCGCGGATCGCCGCCGGCGGCGGGCCGACCCAGATCAGGCCTGCCGCGACCACCGCCTCGGCGAACTCGGCGTTCTCCGACAGGAAGCCATAGCCCGGGTGGATCGCCTGCGCGCCGCTGGCCCGCGCGGCGTCCAGGATCCGCTCCGCCGACAGGTAGCTCTCGCGAGCCGCCGCCGGCCCGATCAACCAGGCGCTGTCGGCCATCCGTACATGGTTGGCGTTCGCGTCGGCCTCGGAATAGACCGCCACCGTGGCGATCCCCATCCGGCGCGCTGTGGCGAAGACGCGGCAGGCGATCTCGCCACGATTGGCGACCAGCAGGCTCTCGATCATTCGATCATCCATGAGGGGCGGCGCTTGCCCAGATAGGCGCGCACGCCTTCCTGGCCCTCCTCGCCGACGCGGGCGCGGGCCGTCCAGCGCACCGTTTCGTCCATCAGCCCGTGATCGATGTCGCGACCCTTCACAGCCTCGACCAGTCGCTTGGCCTCGGTGACCGCGCCAGGGGCGCAGCTCAGGATGTCGCGCCCGATCCGCGTCTGGGCCTCATCCAGGGCCGCGGCGTCGGCCACCACCTCAGTCACCAACCCGATTCGCAGGGCCTCCTCGACGTCGAACGGCCTGGCCGAGGCGAACAGGCCGCGGGCGTTGCGCGGCCCGATCGCGTCGATCACGTACGGGCTGATGATCGCCGCCACCAGTCCCAGCCTGGCTTCGGAGAAGCTGAACTTGGCGCCGGCTGTGCTGATCGCCATGTCACAGGCCGCCGCCAGGCCAGCGCCGCCGGCGATCGCCGCGCCCTCGATCAGCGCCACAGTCAGGGAGGGCATGTCCCACAGGGTCTTCAGCATGCGCGCGAGGCCGGCGGCGTCTTCACGGTTGTCGGCCTCGGAATACTCCACCGCGGCCTGCATCCACTCCAGGTCGGCGCCGGCGCTGAAGATACCGCCCGCGCCGCGCACGAACACCGCGCGCACGCCCTCGGCGCCCTGCAAGGTCTCGAAGGCCTCGGTTAGCGCCGCGATCAGCTCAGCGTTCATGGCGTTGCGACGGAGGGGTCGGTTCAGGGTGACCGTCGCGATGCCTTCCGGCGTCGCCTCGACCTGCACCAGCCGGGTGTCCAGCTCCCGGTCGAGGCCTTCGACGAGGGGATCGGCGATTGGGTTCGGCATGACGTTTCTCGTCCTCGTATTCAGCTACATCCGGAAAACGCCAAAGCGGCTCTCCGGGATCGGCGCGTTCAGACAGGCGGCGAGTGACAGGCCCAGCACGTCACGGGTCTGGGCCGGATCGATGATCCCGTCGTCCCACAGGCGCGCCGTGGCGAAATACGGGTCGCCCTCGGTTTCGTACTTCTGCCGGACAGGCGACTTGAACGCCTCGGCTTCCTCGGGCGTCCATTTGCCAGCGTCGCGGTGGACGGTGGCGAGTACACTGGCCGCCTGGTCGCCGCCCATCACGCTGATGCGGCTGTTGGGCCAGGTCCACAGGAAGCGAGGGCTGTAGGCGCGACCCGCCATTCCGTAGTTGCCAGCCCCGAACGAGCCGCCGATCAACACCGTGAGCTTTGGCACATCGGCGCCCGCCACCGCGGTGACCAGCTTGGCCCCGTCCTTGGCGATGCCGCCCTGCTCGTATTTGCCGCCAACCATGAAGCCTGAAATGTTCTGCAGGAAGATCAGCGGAATCTTCCGCTTGGCGGCCAGCTCGATGAAGTGCGCCCCCTTCAGCGCGCTCTCCGAGAACAGCACGCCGTTGTTGGCCAGGACCGCCACCGGGAAGCCCCAGATCCGCGCGAAGCCGCAGACCAGGGTCGTCCCGTACAGCGCCTTGAACTCATCGAACTCCGAGGCGTCGACGATGCGGGCGATCACTTCGCGCACGTCATACGGCGCGCGCACGTCGGTGGGGACGACGCCGTAAAGCTCCTGCGGGTCGTAGGCCGGCGGCCGGGGCTCCGCCATGGCCAACCGGTGGGCGATCGCGGGTTCCAGCCTGCCCATGATCTGGCGCACGATCGAGATTGCATGGTCGTCATCCACGGCCAGGTGGTCGACCACGCCGGAGCGGCGCGCGTGCACGTCCGCGCCGCCGAGGTCCTCGGCCGAAATCACCTCGCCCGTGGCCGCCTTCACCAGTGGCGGGCCGGCCAGGAAGATCGTCCCTTGCCCGCGCACGATGACGCTCTCGTCCGACATCGCGGGCACGTAGGCTCCGCCCGCCGTGCACGATCCCATGACGCAGGCGATCTGGGCGACGCCCTCCGCGCTCATCCGCGCCTGGTTGTAGAAGATGCGGCCGAAGTGGTCGCGATCGGGGAACACCTCGGCCTGGTGCGGCAGGTTCGCGCCGCCGGAATCCACCAGGTAGACGCAAGGCAACCGGTTCTGCTGGGCGATCTCTTGGGCGCGAAGGTGCTTCTTCACGGTGAGCGGGAAATAGGCCCCGCCCTTAACCGTGGCGTCGTTCACGACCACCATCGCCTCGCGGCCGCTGATCCGCCCCACCCCGGTGATCAGGCCGGCGCCCGGCGCTTCATCGTCGTATAGGCCGCCCGCCGCCAATGCGCCGACCTCGAGGAACGGCGATCCCGCGTCCAGCAACCGGGCCACCCGCTCGCGCGGCAGCAACTTGCCGCGGGCGGCGTGCCGGCGACGCTGCTCTTCGGACCCGCCCAGCGCAGCCTCCGCCGTGCGCGCGCGCAACGCGTCGACCAGCGCGCGGTTCGCCCGGGCGTTCGCCGCGAAAGCTTCGCCACCGGTGTCGAGGGTCGAGGTCAGCCTTGGCATGAGGCAAGACATAGCCGTGGCCGCCGCGTCGCGCTAGCGTCCGCCCCGTGACCGATCGCGTTGACACCCCGAACGATTCGTCGCTTTCACGGCTGTTCGCCGAGGCCTTCGTCGATCGCGAGGCGACATGGTTCTGCCTGGCCGGCGGCGCGCTGCTGTTCGAGGCGGGCGAGCCGGCCGACCAGCTTTACTACCTGCGCGCCGGCCGGCTCGGCGTGTTCCGCTCCGACGAGGACGGCGACATCCAGTTCCTTGGCGTCATCCGCCCGGGCGAGCCGGTTGGCGAGATGGCGTTGATCGCCGGCGGCGCGCACTCCGCCCGCGTCGTGGCCCTGCGCGACTCCGAGATCCTGGGCCTCCCGCGCGAGGCGTTCTTCGACGCCTGCGAAGCCGACCCCACCGTGATGACCGAGCTCGCCCGGCTGATGATCCGCCGCAGCCGCCAGGCCGGCCAGCGCGAAGCGGTGGGCGATCCGTCGGTGTTCGGCTTCCTCGCTGTAGCCGAAGGCGTGAACGTGCGCCCGCTCGCCGATCGAGTGGCCCAGGAGATTTCCGCGCTGGGCTATTCGTCCCTGGTGGTCGGCATCGAGGCGGTCAACGTCGCGCCGGAGTGGTTCTCCGACGCCGAGCGCAGCCATGACTTCGTGCTCTACGTCGCCGAGAACGCGGATCTGGGATGGCGACAGGTGGTGGCGCGCCAGGTCGACCGACTGTTTCGTGTGGCGCGCGGCGGCCAACCTCCGCCGCAGTCCGTGGCCGCGACCAGCACCCAGGCTCGTCCGCTCCAGGCCCAGCAGCTAGTCGATCTGATCCTGCTGCACCCGCGCGACGCAGACCACGCCAGCGGCTCTGAGGCCTGGCAGGACGCGGTGCAGCCGGCGCGCATCTTCCACCTGCGCCGCGGCGTGGCGGGCGACGTGCGCCGTCTGGCCCGCGTGATCACTGGCCGCTCGGTGGGTCTTGTGCTTTCAGGCGGTGGAGCCCGCGCCTACGCCCACGTGGGCGCGATCCGCGCCCTGCGCGAACGCGGCGTGCCGATCGATTTCGTCTGTGGCGCCTCGATGGGCGCCATCGTCGGCGCCGGCGTCGCCATGGGCTGGAGCAACGAAGAACTCACCCGCCGCATCCGTGAGGCGTTCGTCGACACCAGTCCAGTGGACGACATCGCGTTGCCGCTGCTGGCCATGACCCAGGGCCGCAAGGTGCGCGAGCGGCTGGCCTGGCACTTCGGCGACACCCGCATCGCCGACCTGTGGATCCCGTTCTTCTGCGTCTCGTCGAACCTGACCACGGGCGCCTATCACATGCATCGGCGCGGCCTGTTGCGCGACGCCCTGCGCGCAACCGTGGCCCTGCCCGGCA
This sequence comes from Phenylobacterium sp., assembly GCF_030697305.1. Classification (GTDB taxonomy): domain Bacteria; phylum Pseudomonadota; class Alphaproteobacteria; order Caulobacterales; family Caulobacteraceae; genus Phenylobacterium. Next base: position 7,576 of record NZ_JAUYQL010000103.1, read on the forward strand.
TCCTGCCGCCGGCCACCGACGGGACCGACGTCCTGGTCGACGGCGCGGTCCTGAAGAACTTCCCGGCCGACCTGATGCGCGCCGCCCACAATGGGCCGGTGATCGGCGTCGACGTCACCCGCGGGCGCAGCATCACCGCCGCCGATGTCGCGCGACCTGAATCAGTCTGGCGCTGGCTGGCGTCCGGCCAATGGCGCCGCGGCCCACCGATCGTCTCGCTGCTGATGCGGGCGGCCACGGTCTCCACCGGCCGCGACCTGGCGGCGTCGCGCGAGGCCACCGATCTCTTGGTGACGCCCGACCTGGGCGATGTCGAGATTCGCGACTGGTCGGCGTTCGAGCCGGCGGAACAGGCCGGCTACGCGGCGACGATAGCGGCGCTCGACCTGCTCCACGCGCCGGTCACGGAACTCCGCCGCCGGCCCAAAATCCAGGCGCCTGCGGCGATCGCGACCTAGGCGTCAAGGCCACGTTTGCGACTCCGCAAAATCGGAGCCATATTGAGGGTCCTATCCACTTAGCGAAAGGAGGTGATCCAGTGTCTCATTGTTTTAACCGTAGCTCGGAAACCGTGACCTGGACCTCCGTCAACGAGGTTCGCGCCTAAGCCACCGGTACGGCGAAGGGTCGCGGCCGCGCTTGCGGTCCGACAATGGAAAGCCCGCCCCCGACAACGGGGCGGGCTTTCGCATTTCTGGCGCATCGTCGGCGCCATCAGCCGTCCAGCACTGAGGCGACCGGTCGTCTCGGCGACATCGGCAAGCTGGGGCCATAGCCGAACCGGATGACGATGTCGGGCCGTCGCCCTGGCGCGCCGACGAGCGCGGCGAGGTCGTCGCGCAGGGCGGCCACCTCGACCGGCTGATTGATGAAGGCGACCTTCATTCCCAGCGCCGTGGCCTGCAGGGCGAAGCGCTGGCAGGCCCACCCCACGCGCACCCAGTGCTCCGGGTCGGCCCGGGCGGCGACGAACACGGCGACGCCCGAGGCGGTGTCCATGTGCCGGGCGTACTTCTGGTTCTCGCTGCTGGCCTTGAACGCCAGATCGAACATCGGCCCGCCTAGCCAGGTGGGCAGGATGGGGTTGCCGCTAGCCGCACTGTACAGGCCGTCTCCATGCGCCAGCGCCGCGCGCGGGTTGAACCGCATCCAATTCTTCAGTTCGTCGACGAACGCGGGATCGGCCATCTGGGCGCTGTTGCCCGAGATCACCAGGTCGCGGATCCGATCGAGTCGCCTGCGGTCGATGATCAGGGCGGCGTCGACGCCCTCCATTTGCGCGGCCCTTTCCAGCAGGGCCAGGTCCGAGGCAGCGACCGGGCGAGCATCGAACTCTGATCGTGTCGATTGTCGATGTGAGATCGCTTCCAACAGCGGCGGACGCGCCGCGCCGCCGGACTTGAATTCGAACACGACCTCGCCCGCGCCCTTCGGCTCAAAGCGCGTTTCGCCCGTCAGGCCGTGCGCCTGAGCCGCCAGCGCGAGGTTCTGGGCGGCGCAACCCAGGCTGACGTAGAGATGGTGATCATCCGGATCGACCACCGGCGTGCGCCGCGCCAGGTCCGGCAAGATCCGGATCGCCTTGTCTTCAAGACGAAAACGCCAGGGCTGCGTGTTGTGGCCGCTCGGCGCCAGGGTCGCGTAGCGGACGACGTCCCTCAGACCCGGCTCGCTACGCAGAGGCGCACGCAAGGCGCTCATGGCGCTCGCGTAGCCCTTCGGGGCGCCCATCCGCGCAAGGCTGCCAGCCGCCACGCCGGCGCCGGCCACGAGGGTTGCGCCGGCGCCGATCAGGATCGCTCGCCTGTTCATGCTTGCCTCCCGAAACGCGGGCCCGCAGGCCAGTCTACGGAGATTTACCCAACCCATTCGCGGCGTCAGCAGTCCGCGCGGTCGAACGCTGCGATTTGCCGCGTCTGCTTCAAGGCTCCGCGCCGCTCCCCCACATCAATTGCACGGCGGGCGGAACACCGGCTGCTGCGCAGGGTTGTAGCCGCATGTCCAGCGCCCTGAAGTCCGCCGAGTTCCGACTGAAGGCCGAAGAAGCGGAGTTGATGGCGCGGACCGTCAGCTTCCGACCCGACCGCGACCGCTATACCGGTGAGGCCCGGGCCTGGCGACTGAAGCAGGCCGCGGCGCTAGAGAGCGAGGCCCAGACGTCTCACTAGCGATCCAGCAGGCGTTCGTCGTCGCAGCCTCGGTGGCTTCGGATATATCGCGCGTTGTCGCCGCTTAACCTCTCACCTAAGCTTGAGCCCACAGGAGGCTCAGGCATGGGCGAACCGTCCGCTGCGCGCACGTCGTGGGGTTACTGGCTGATCGCCGCCATCTCCCTGTTTTGGAATGGCTACGGCGCCTACGACTACTGGATGTCCCACACGGCCGGCGACGCTTACTTTAGGACGGTCGGCTTGACGCCCGCCCATATCGCCTATTTCCACGCCATGCCCGCCTGGGTGACCGCCGTCTGGGCGCTCGGCGTCTGGGGCGCGGTGGCCGGATCGGTGCTGCTGCTTCTAAGGTCGCGGTGGGCGCTAGCGGCGTTCGCGGCGTCGCTGGCTGGGCTGCTGGTCAGCCTCGTCTACACCTACGGCCTCAGCAACGGGGCGGAACTGGCGGGCGCGCAGGGCGTGATAATGAATCTCGTCATCACCGCCGGAGCGCTCTTCTTCCTCTGGTTCGCCCGGCGCATGGCCCGCCGGGGCGTTTTGCGCTGAACGCGAGATCGCGCGCGCCGAAGGCCTAGGCGGCGCCCGCATCTGGTCTCGGCTTGCGGGGTGCATTAGCACTCCATTCCCGCAGCCCGTTCGGCTGATCAGCGCAGGGCCGCCTATGACCAACATCACCCTCCAGGGCCTGACGCCGGCTCAACTGATGACGCTGGGCGACGCGGCGCTGAAAGCTGGCGACCTGGCCATCGCGCGGGGCTTCTACAAGAACCTGATGCGCATCGCGCCGTATGCGCCTCATGTCCACGCCCGATATGGGCTGACGCTGCGCCCGCACAACCGGGTGCTGCCGATGCTGGAGGCGATGAAGGCGCTGGAGGCCATCCCCAATGCGAGCGTCTACATCGGTGAGGGGATCGCCACCTGGTTGAAGAATCCGGCCTTCGTCGCCGACGCGAAGTTCATGGCGCTGGCCGAAGAGGATCTGGCGATCGCGCCGGCCGGCGTCGTCAACTGGCACTGGAACCTGCAGACCATGCTGTGGGCGGCCCAGCAGGCGAAGCACGTGCCCGGAGACTATGTCGAACTCGGCGTCTACAAGGGCCACACCACCCAGTTCCTGTCGCGCTATCTCGACTTCGCCGCCTGGGACAAGCGGTGGTGGCTGTACGACACCTTCGAAGGCATTCCGCAGGATCAACTGGACCGCGGCCGCGAACACCTGACCGCCGCCGCCTACGGCGAAGCCTTCACTTTCGAGGAAGTGCGCGATCGGTTCGCCTCGTCGCCCAACATCACCGTCATCAAGGGTCGGGTGCCGGAGGTGTTCAAGGAGACCTGTCCCGACCAGATCAGCCTGATCCACATCGACCTCAACAACTCCTCCGCCGAGGTCGCGGCGCTCGACGTCCTGTATGATCGACTTTCGCCTGGCGGGATCATCGTCTTCGACGACTTCGGCTGGGCCACCTCCTCCGCCCAGGCCAAGGCCGAGACCGACTGGTTCCAGCGTCGGGACCTGGCGCTGTTCCCACTGCCCACAGGTCAGGCCGTGTTCGTCAAGCCGGCGGACTGAGACGGTGGTCAGGACCTTCGTCACGCGTCATGGTCCGGTGCCGATCTGGGGAGAATTCGACCAGTTCGACTCAATCCGACCGCTGCTGTTCGTCGTGCGCGGGGCCTTTCCCGACGCCGATTCGATGACCCTGCTGCATCGCCAGACACCCGACGTGGACGTGGTCCTGGCCCATCTGCCCGGCATGCACTCGCCGTTCTTCGACACCTGCACGATTCAGGTGTTCGCCGAGGCGTTCGATGAGATCGTCAGGGACTTCGGACGCCGTATCAATGTCGTGTTCGGCTTGTCGACCGGCGCCCTGACGGCCCTGGCGATGCGCACTGCCGACCGACTGATTCTGGTCGAGCCGCCGCTCTCGACGGCCGAGGCCTGGCCATTGATCGCGCAGTTCCGGGAGTGGGCGCTTGCCGACGCCGACGTCGCGCGCTGGGTCGAGGGGCTGTTCGGCTATTCGCAGACCGATGTCGTGAACCGCGACTACACGGGCCTGTTGGCTGACTCCGCGCCCGGCGTGGTGATCCTCGGCGAAACGCCGCTAGAGCCGCCACGGGCCTTCGACAGGATGCCCAGCCTGGTCAGCGCCGCCGATCGCAAGCGGATCGCCGCAGCGCCACACCTGACCGAGGTCATAGTTCCGGGCGTCGGTCACAATATCCCGGGCGTGGCGCCCTATGCGCTGTTGGACGAGATCAAGCGCATCCTGGCCGATGTCCAGAGGCGCTGATGGCGCCGTCCTAGTCGCGCCAGCCGTGGGCGATGGCGGCAGACTCCTCGTCCGGACCGAACGGCTCGCCCTGGATCATCGCATCGACAGCCGCCAGGACCGCTGGCGGCGTTTCTGAAGACGCCATTCTGAACTGCGTCGTCGCCGGCTCGTAGGCTACCGCCACCGGCGCCGCCCAGTGCGCGCCCTCGCGACAGCCAAGACCAGCGAGGTGCTGGGCCGGCGCGGCGAAGGTGCGGCAATAGCGGCCGTCGGCGGTTCGGAAGCTCAATCCCACGCTGATCGGCCGTCCGTCGGACTGGGCGGCCGCCTGTTCCGACAGCGCCTTGGCGAGCGGCCCGCGCACCACCAGCGCCCCGTCGGCGCCACTGGCGACTAGCCCGCCCTGCGAGGGCGCGGCGTAGTGGGTCAGGAGTCCGCCGCCGACCACGCCCAGCACCAGGGACGCCGCCATCGCCGCCCACCGCGGCGTCGCGTAGCTGCGCCGCACAGGCGGCTTCGACGCCGCAGCGATCAGGTGCGCCGGCACGGGTTCGTCCAGCACGTCTGCGAAGGCGCGCCGGCCCGCATCGCGCAAGCTCTGATGGCGCTCGACGTTCAGCGCCAGAGCCGCGTCGCTGGCGATCTCCGCCTCCAGCGCGCGGCGTCCGGCCAGATCCAGTTCGCCATCCACATAGGCGATGACACGGGCGTCCGTCGTCATTGGGGCGTCTCCTGCAATTGGGACATCAACGCGGCGCGGCCGCGGACCAGTCGACTGGTCAGGGTGCCTTCCGGCACCTGAAGGACTTCGGCGGCCTCGCGATAGGACATGCCCTCGACCAGGACCAGCGCCACAGCCACCCGCTGGTCGTCCGGCAGCCGGCCCATGGCCGCCTCGACGTCGCGCAGCTCCAGCCGCGCATGCATCGCCCCGGACCCGTCCGTGCCGACGTGTTCACGCTCTTCCTCAGGCGCGAAGATGCGTGACTGGCGCACCCTGCCGCGTGTCTCGTCGATCCAGGCGTTCTTCATGATTCGGAACATCCAACTGTCGAGCCTGCTGCCCGGCCGCCATTGGCCGGCGCGCTCAAGGGCGCGTTCCACCGTCAATTGAACGAGATCGTCCGCATCGCTGACATTCGCCGCCAAGGCCCTCGCCAATCGGCGCAGACGCGGCAACAATGCGATGATCTCGCGCTGGAAGTCGGTCAAACACTCGCCTTGAGCTTAAGGATGAAACGAACGGTGCGGCGCGTTTCATCCATCGAGGACCGTCAAGCTTCGGGCGGCGGTCCGCCCAAGCCTGGAAGGGGCGCTTAGAATATGGCCAAAGGCCGAGACGTCCAGACCGGCGCGCTGCGCACGGTTCGCGGTGCGCGCTCGTTTGGCCTGACTCTGGCCTGGGTGCTGGCGCTCTGCGTGCTGGCGCCGGCGGGCCATGCCCAGCCGACGTTGTCGCCCCCGGGGGTGATTCTCGAGGCGCCGTCTGGCCCTGCCCTCGACCACCGCGGGCTGCGCGCCCAGGACCTGTTCCGCCGCTACGCCCGTGATATCGAGATCGATCGTCGCGGCGAGGCGGTCGTGCGCGGCGAGGTGCTGGCGGTGGGCGCGAGCGCAGACGCGCTGCGCAAGACCCGAGCGGCGGGCTTCCGCGTCAAGCGCGTCGACAAGCTGCCGGAGATCGACCTGGAGCTGACGGTGCTGGGCGCGCCGCTCGGCATGCCCGTTGACGATGCGGTCGACCACATGCGCGCGCTGGACCCGATCGGTCAGTACGACGTGAACCCGGTCTATCTTGAGAGCGGGATGGTGGTCGCCGAGCAGGCCGCCGGCGCGACCAGCGCGCGGACGCCCGCCCGCACGGCGACCGCGCCTGCCAGGACCTCACCGACCAAGATCGGCATGATCGACGGCGGCGTCGACGTGCGCCACCGCAGCCTCGCGCGTTCCAAGATCGATCAGCGCAGCTTCGTGCGCGGCGGCGTCATGGTCACCCCGCACGGCACGGCGGTGGCGTCCCTGCTGGCCGGCCTGCAGGAGCCGTTCCGCGGCGCCGCACCCGGCGCGACGCTCTATGTCGCCGACGCGTTTGGCGAGAGCCCGACCGGCGGTTCGGCCGCCATCCTGGTGCGCGCCCTGGCGTGGCTCGCCCAATGCGGCGCCCCGGTGATCAACATCAGCCTGGTCGGACCCGCCAACACGCCGTTGGCGTTGGCTGTCCAGGCGATGGTGCGGCGCGGCTATGTGCTGGTCTCGCCGATCGGCAACGACGGGCCGGCGAGCCGCGCCTATTATCCGGCCGCCTATCCGGGCGTTGTCGCCGTCGCGCCGGTAGACCGACGAAAGCGGCGGCTGGTGGAATCCAGCCGCTCGGACCACGTGGATTTCACCGCCCCTGGCGCTGACATGGCCGCCGCCGCCCCTCTGGGCGGCTTTCTGTCGGTGCGTGGCTCCTCCTTCGCCTCGCCACTGGTGGCCGGCAGCCTGGCCAAGTTGATGACCGTTCCCGATCCCGCCGCGCGGACGCGGGCGCTGGACCTGCTGGGCCGCCAGGCCGAGGACCTCGGCGCGCCTGGGATCGACCCGGTCTTCGGTCGCGGCCTGGTGGCCTTCGACCTGCGCACCGAGCCGGTCGCCGTGGACACTTCGGGCCGCCGCTAGCGGCCCCGCTGGCCTCGCTAGATTTTTTTGAAAACCACGGGATGGAGCCGGATGTGGCGGTCGTTTGACTGACGAAGGCGCAGAGCGCGCCGACGCCAGGAAGGCTGATCAGCCATGCGAAACCCCGCCTCGATGCTGGCTTTGAGCGCCGTCGTGCTGCTCGCCGCCTCGCCAGCGGCGGCCAACCTGGTCCAGCCGGCGACATCGGTCGTGGCGGTGTCCTCGCCGCCGGCCGCCACTGCCTGCGATCTCAGTGATTCCATCGTGGCGCTCGCCGCCACGACCTTCATCGAAGCGCTCACCGACGCCGCTGCTGCGGTGACGCGACAACAATCCGCGAAAGGGACGGCGTCTGGCCCCCGCTAACGTCGTCTCATGCGCGGTCGCTGGGGCCGGGCCGTCCGATCATGGAGAGGCTCAGATTATCGAGCGTCGGACGCCCGCCCAGCTGAGGGGCCGCCGGGAAATCGGCGGCCCTTCGCACGTCTGGCAGGCCGCTCAGAACGAGACGCAGGTTTCCTGTGTCAGCAGCAGCACCGAGTCCTGTTTGAACTTGGTCTTGTAGGCGCCACGGGCGGCTTCGACCTTTGCGCTCACGTCGCCGCGCGAGGGCAGCACGATCAGGACGATCTTCGCGGCCTCGCGGATCAGCTTGTTCTCAGATCCGCGCCACTGACCACCGCCTTCGAGGATGGTCAGGCCGTCGGGAAACCGCGGCGTCAGCTCTTCGTCGACGAACTTGGCGAAGGCCTCGTCGCTGACGCCGGGCTGGTCGCCGATGTTGCGGCCGAAGAACATCTGCGCCATGCGCATCGGCTCCTGCCCCGCCGGACAGGCCGGCTGCTCCGGCAGGCCGACGCTCGCGCAGCCGCCCAGCAAGGCCGACGCCGCGGCCATCGCCCCCCAGATAAGCCTCATGCGCCGATCAGCTCCCGCCCGATGAGGAAACGCCGGATCTCGTTGGTGCCCGCGCCGATGTCATAGAGCTTGGCGTCGCGCACCAGCCGCTCGACCGGGAAATCCTTGGTGTAGCCGGCGCCGCCCAGGGCCTGAACGGCCTCCAGCGAAACCCTCACCGCGCTTTCTGAGGCCATCAGGATCGCTCCCGCCGCGTCGAAACGAGTGGTGCGACCCGCGTCGCACGCCCTGGCTACGGCATAGACGTAGGCGCGGGCGCTGTTCAATGCGACATACATGTCCGCCACCTTGCCCTGCATGAGCTGGAAAGCGCCGATCGGCGTTCCGAACTGCTTGCGCTCGCGGACATAGGGCAGCACCACGTCCAGGCACGCCTGCATGATCCCCAACGGCCCGCCGGCGAGGACCGTGCGCTCATAGTCCAGCCCGCTCATCAGCACGCCGACGCCGCCGTTCACCGGCCCCAGCACGTTCTCTTCTGGGATCTCGCAGTCCTCGAACACAAGCTCGGCGGTGTCGGAGCCGCGCATGCCCATCTTGTCCAGCTTCTGGCCGACCGAAAAGCCGGCGAAGCCCTTCTCCACCAGGAAGGCGGTCACCCCGCGGGCGGCCGCGTCAGGCTCCGTTTTGGCGTAGACCACCAGCACGTCGGCGTGCGGCGCGTTGGTGATCCAGAACTTGGTCCCGTTGAGCACCCAGCGGTCGCCGCGTCGATCGGCGCGCAGGCGCATCGAGACGACGTCTGAGCCCGAGCCGGCCTCGCTCATCGCCAGCGAGCCAACATGCTCGCCGCTGATCAGCTTGGGCAGGTGGCGCTGCTTCTGGTCGTCAGAACCCCAACGGCGGATCTGGTTGACGCAAAGGTTGGAGTGCGCGCCGTACGACAGGCCCACCGACGCCGAGCTCCGCGACACCTCCTCCATGGCCACCACATGCTCGAGGTAGCCGAGGCCCAAGCCGCCGAATTCATCCTCGACGGTGATCCCGTGCAGGCCCAGCGCGCCCATTTGCGGCCATAGCTGGCGCGGGAAGGTGTTGGTCGCATCGATCTCGGCGGCCAGCGGCGCGATGCGCTCGCGTGAGAACCGCTCGGCCGCCTCGCGGATCGCGTCTGCCGCCTCGCCCAGGCTGAAATCCAGCCCCGCCTTGTCGTTTGGGATCATCCGCGACCCCTAGCACGGTCGTAGCGGAGCTTACAGAGATCGAGTGGTGTTACGACGCGTCGTCGTCGCGGACGAGGCGCTGCAGCAGTCGATAGGCCGCGAGGCTGAAGAAGCCGACGCCCGCCAGGCCGGCGATCCAGCCGACGGTCAGCGCCCCTGCCCGGCTGAGATGCGCCGCCGGCGCGATGTCGAAAGTCCAGTAGAGGCCGCCGGCGAACAACACCGCGCCCAGCAAAGCCAGGATGACCATCGGGCCGATCGCCGCGCGTGGGATCGGGGCCGAGTGCAGGGGGAAGCGCGGCGCGCCGTCGCCGATGCTCAGCGGGGCGGTCATCCAGCCGGCGGTGGGCGCCGGTTCCTCGGCCGGGGCTTCCTCGTCGAGGAAGGCCGCCGGGCGGTGCAACGACAATGGCGCGTGCACGGGTTGTGGCGGCGGCGGCGAAGTCCGCACCGGGCTGACGCTGTCGCCGTCCAGCGGCGCCTCCAGCGTCGCGGGGGCTTCGCGCAGCAATCCCGCGCCGGTCTCGGCGTCGAGCATCGGTCGCAGGACGGGGCTCGGCGCCGGCGCCCAGGCGTCGCCTTCCGGCGTCAGGAATAGCGCCTTTTCAGCCGCGCGCCGGCGCACCAGGGAGTCGACGACAATCCGCTCGCCCTCGAATTCCGCACGGCGCCACAGCTCCATGGCCGAGGCCGCCTGCAGCAGCGCCCCCTCATTCAGGCGCATCATCACGCCCGAGGTGCGCAACGCCGGCACTCCGATGTTGAACGCGAAGCTCGCCAGCGCGTCGAACTGGTTCTGGGTGAGCGGCGTGTAAACGTGCTCGTTCAGAGCATGGGCGACGTCGATGAGGTCGTAGATCAGCAGCGCCTCGGCGTCGGCCTCGCTCACCTGGGCGCCGGCCCGCGCCGAACGCGTATGGCCATAGCCGATCGTCCAGCCGCCATCGGGCAGCCGGGCGGCGGTGCGGCGATAGCCCTCGAACCGCTTGATCAGGTCGATCGCGGTTCGGGAAAGCTGCAGGCGGGGGTTCATACGTCGGCCCGGATTGACACAGACGCGCAGGCGTCCGCCCCACCTTCCGCAAGATCGAGGCCGGCGAACGGTTCTAGAGCAGGATCATCGCCGCTAGGCCCAGGAAGGCCAAGAAGCCCATGAAGTCGGTGACGAAGGTCACGAACACCGATGACGACACGGCCGGGTCGCGGCCCAGGCGGTCCAGGGCCAGCGGCGCGAGGATGCCCGCCACGGAGGCCACGAACACGTTGATCACCAGGGCCAGGGCCACAGTGAGACTCAGGTGCGGATCGTGGAACCACACGCCCACCGCAATCGCCATCACCAGCGCCAGCGCGCCGCCGTTGATCAGGCCCACGGTCATCTCGCGCATGACGATGCGCGCGCCGTTGGCGGCGTTCAGTTCGCGGCTGGCCAGCGCACGCACCGCAACCGCCAGGGTCTGGGTGCCGGCGTTGCCGCCTAGCGACGCGACGATCGGCATCAGGATGGCCAGCGTCACAAGCTTGGCGATCTCGTCCTGGAACGCGCCGATGACGCTCACTGCGACGGCTTCCGTCGCCAGGTTGAGGATCAGCCACGGCAGCCGCGCGCGCACGATGCCCCAGACGCCTGCGTCGCGGCCGGCGTCAGACACCCCGGCCAGCGCCAGGATATCCTCGGCGGTCTCCTCTTGGATGACGCCGACGATGTCGTCGACAGTGATCTGTCCGACCAGCCGGCCGCCCGGCTCGACCACCGGCGCCGAGATCAGGTGGTACTTGTCGAAGATGTAGGCGACCTCCTCCTGGTCCATGCCGACGGGGATCTCGGTGACCGCCTCCATGATCTGGGCCAGCGGCGTCTGCGCCTCGGCGCGCAGAAGCTGGCTCACCGACACCGCACCCACGGGCCGGTAGGCGGGGTCGACCACATAGACGTCGAAGAACAGTTCCGGCAGCTCGTCGCTGTCGTGGCGCACGTGGGCCACCGTCTGGCCCACGGTCCAGAACTGCGGCGCGGCCACCACCTCACGCTGCATCAGGCGGCCGGCGGTCTCGTCCTCGTAGGCGAGCGAGGTCTCGATGCCCGCGCGCTCGATCTCCGGCATGGCGGCGAGCACCTGGGCGCGCTTGTCGGCCTCCAAGTCGTCGACCACGTCGGCGGCGTCGTCGCTGTCCATCTCGCCCAGAGCCTTGGCGAGCGTCGCCGAGGGCACGTGTTCGAGCAGATCCTCGCGGATGTCGGTGTCGAGTTCGGACAGCAGCTCGGGCAGCGCCTCGGGATCGAGGTGCAGCAGGATCTCCTGGCGATCATCGGCCGAGACGGTGCCCATCAGATCGGCCACGTCGGCCGGGTGCAAGGCGTCCAGCAGTTCGCGCAGACGCTCGGCGTCCCCGCGGTCGATGGCGTCACGCACCATCAACACATAGGCGCTGTTGAGGGCGTAGTCCTCGTCAAGGGCCAGGTCTTCGAGGTCTTCCGCCTCAACGGCGGAATCAAGCTCGGAGGCGGTCGGGTCGGCCGTTTCTCGGCTCATGCGGACCCCCTGCTAGCTTAAAGACCTCTGATAGTTCTGCTGACCCCGATTCACTGGTGCGGTCGAGAAGACTCGAACTTCCACGGGTTGCCCCACAGCGACCTCAACGCTGCGCGTCTACCAATTCCGCCACGACCGCGCGTGGTGAGGCGCGGGGGTAGCAAACCCCTGCTGCTTTGTGAAGGGTGCCTGGAAAGGACGCTCAGACGCCGCCGGCGTTATAATCGAACACGTCGGCGGCGCGCGTCACCTCGATGGAGATGCGGTCGTCGTTGATATGGATCTCGCCACGCGCCACCGGATGGTTGTTCGCCAGGATCCAGACTTCGTCGCTGACGCCGGCGTCCAGTGGAATCACCGCGCCACGACCCATGCGCAGCAGTTGCTGCATGGGCAAGGTGGAGCGCCCGAGCACCACGGCGATCTCGACATTCACCGCTTTGACCTGGCTCACTTGTATATTCGCTCCGATGGAAACGCGCCGCCGGGCATTGCACGCCCCGCCTTAAGGGCCAGATTGGGCCGACATGCTTGACCGCCCGTTAAATAGCCCGGCCGCCGCGTCAATCTTCCGCCGCGACGACGCGGCGCCCGTCCAGTGGGCGACGTCGGCCGCACCCGTCGCCTACCCAGACGCGGTCGCCGCGATGGAGGCCCGCGTCGCAGCGATCGGCGAGGGCCGTGCAGGCGAACTCGTCTGGCTGCTGGAGCATCCGCCGCTCTACACCGCGGGCGTCTCGGCCAAGGCCGCCGACCTTTTGCAGCCGGACCGTTTCGAGGTGTTCCAGAGCGGGCGCGGCGGCCAATACACCTATCACGGCCCCGGACAGCGGGTGGCCTATGTGATGCTCGACCTCAGCCGGCGGACACGCGACGTGCGCGCCTTCGTGGCCGCCCTGGAGGCCTGGGTGATCGCCGCCCTCGCCCGGGCCGGCGTGCAGGGCGAGGTGCGGGCCGGCCGCGTCGGCGTCTGGGTCGACCAGCCGGGCGGCGGCGAGGCCAAGATCGCGGCGCTGGGCGTAAAGCTGCGGCGCTGGGTGTCGTTCCACGGGGTGTCGATCAACATCGCCCCCGACCTTGAGCATTTCGCCGGCATCGTCCCGTGCGGCGTCACCGATCACGGCGTCACCAGCCTCGCCGCGCTGGGGGCGCCCGGCGACATGGGGCCGTTCGACGCCGCGCTGCGGACCAGCTTCGAAGACATCTTCGGAAGCACCCTCGACGCACAGCCGCCGGCCTGACGGATCAGCGGGCGCGCAGGACACCACTCCATGACCAGCGCCGCTGACGCCGCCGCGATGATCGCCGCCCTAGAGCTCGCGCCCCACCCCGAGGGCGGCTGGTATCGCGAAACTTGGCGGGCGCCCGCGCTCGAGTCTGGCGGGCGTTCCCAAGCCACCGCCATCCTGTTCCTGCTCGAGGCGGGCCAAGGCTCCCATTGGCACCGCGTCGACGCTTCCGAGCTCTGGCTGTTCCAGGCCGGAACGCCGCTGGAACTTAGGGTGTCAGACCAATCCGGCCAGTCGGACGCAGTGATCCTCGGCGCCGATCCGCTCGCCGGCCACATCCCTCAGCACCTCGTCCCGCCGCACGCGTGGCAGTCCGCCCGCGCGTCAACCGCAGGCTGGGCCCTGGTCGCCTGCGTCGTCGTCCCCGGCTTCGAGTTCTCGGGTTTCGAGATGGCGCCGGCAGGCTGGGCGCCGTAGTCCGCCGGTGCAGACAACGCCTTTGACGGCGGCTACGGTGAAGCCGTGTCGACGCTGCGCCGCCTTGTCCTGAACCACCGCACTCTTGCCAGCGTGCGCGTCAGCTACGCGTTCGGAGGCGGCGCGCAATGACCGATCCACAGACCAGCCCGGCGGACGCCGTGGTCGCCCCGTTCTATCGGGCGTTCTGGCGCTGGCACTTCTACGCCGGGCTGCTGATCATGCCGGTGCTGATGCTCATGGCGCTGACCGGCGGCGTCTACCTGTTCAAGGACGAGATCGACGGCGTGATCTATCGGCCGCTGTTGAGCGTCGAAGCGGCCGCCACTTCGACCACGCCCCAGGCCTGGTCGAAGGCGGCGACAGCGGCGGTTCCCGGGCGGGTCGTCCAGATCGTCCCGCCGGCTGAGCCGACCCGCTCGGTCAAACTGGTGGTGGAGCAGCCATCGGGCGCCAAGCGTGCGGTCTACGTCGACCCGCATGACGCGCGCGTGCTGGGCTCCACCGCCGACGGTGGGATCATGCGCGTCGTGCAACGCCTCCACAGCCTGGACATCGCCGGGCCGGTGGCCAATCGGCTGGTGGAGATCGTCGCCGGCTGGGCCATCGTCATGGTCTGCACGGGCGTCGTCCTGTGGTGGCCTCGCGGCCAGAAGGGCGGCGTGGTCAGCATCCGCGGCGCGCCGAAGCGCCGGGTGTTCTGGCGCGACCTTCATGCGGTGACCGGCGTCTTCGCCGGCGCGATCATCGTCTTCCTCGCAGCGACCGGCATGCCATGGTCGACGGTCTGGGGCGGCAACGTCCGCAAGCTGACCACCGAGGCCGGGTGGGGCCAGCCAGCGCCTCCCGGCGGCGGCGGCCATGGCGCACACAAAGCGGCGGCTCCGGCGCCTTCGGGCGCGGTGCCCTGGGCGCTGCAGGAGACGCATATGCACGCTGGCCACCACATGGCCGCGTCACTGTCGCTGGACGACGCGCTCGCGCGGATAGACGCTGCGGGCTTGCCGCGGCCCTATGTGCTCTCGATCCCCGCCGATCCTGGCGAGGCCTGGTCGGCCGCCTATATGCCGGACAAGGTCGAGCGCACCCGCACCTTGTATCTCGACGGCGGCGACGGGCGCGTCATCGCCGACATCGGCTACGGCCAGTTCGGCCCCGCCGCCAAGACGATCGAGTGGGGCATCGCCGTCCACCAGGGCAACCAGTTCGGCCTGGTCAACAAGCTGATCATGCTGGCCGGCTGCATCGCCGTATGGCTGCTCGGCGTCTCGGCGCTGGTGATGTGGTGGAAGCGCCGGCCCAAAGGCCGCCTCGCCGCTCCGCCGCGGCCGGTGGAGCGCAAGGCCTATGTCGCGCTGGCCGCGGTGGTCGTGCCCCTGGCGATCCTCTACCCGCTGGTTGGCGCTTCGCTGATCGCAGTCCTGGCTGTCGACCTAATTGTGCGGCGGGTCGGCGCGTCGATGCGGCGCGCGCGCTAGTAGGCCCGCCCGCACTCAGTCTTCATCCTCGACCCAATAGATGAAAGCGCTTTTGTCGTCGTATCCAATGAGTCCCGCCTCGAGCGTCGCATCGGTCAGGCGGGCGAAGACCACGCCGCCGCCGCGTCCCCAATTCGTGGAGTTGGAGAGAAATATCGCCTCTGGACCAAGGTCGTTGAGCGCCGCCGCGGTGAGACGTCGGTAGCTTTCACGAGGCGGCCCATAGCGGCCGTAAGCCAGATTGGTCGTGGCGACAAAAGCGAGGACCCGGATCGCCATTGTCCTTTCGATTTGCATGAGGCCGTGCTCACGGCTCCAGCCCTCTGCGCTAGTTGGATATCCAAGTTTCGACGCGATCGTTCGCGCGACAACGCCCTGTCGCACGTCAGGTCGCGCACCCATCCACCACCGCGAATTCGGGCGACGCCCGAACCGCTTCAGAAGGGCTTCTAGCCGCTCCATGAAAATCCTACGGCGAAGCAAAGAGATGCATTGTCGATCAAAGGCTGGGAGATGACAGGCACGCTGAAGGCTTGTGGGCGGCGTCAGTCGCTCTTCTTCGGCTTCTTCGCGGCCGGCGCACGTTTGGCCGTGTTCAGCGCCACGGCGGCGACGATCAGCGCCTTCAACGCCGGCCCTTTGATCGCTTCGCCCTCGTGGATGTCGATGGCGCGGCGGGTGTTGCCCTCCAGGCTCGAATTGAACAGCCCCGAGGGATCGGCCAGCGACGCGCCCTTGGCGAACGTCAGCTTGATAATCGCCTTGTAGCTCTCCCCCGTACAGAGGATGCCCGCGTGCGACCACACCGGGACGCCCCGCCACTTCCATTCCTCGACCACCTCGGGATCGGCCTCGTGGATCAACGCCCGCACGCGAGCGAGCGTCTCGCCGCGCCAGTCGCCCAGCGCCTTGATCCGGGCGTCGATCAGCTGTGTGGCGTTCTCTGCGGCTTCGGTTTCCGTCGCGCTTGTCATCGGCGCCTCCGTGGTGATGGGCGATTGGCCGCTTACATTCGCTCGCCGGGCAAGGCGCTGGCCTGCTTCACCCAGGCGGTGAGCTGCGCCTCGTCCAGAGCGTCGTGTTCGTGGATGTCGAGGTAGCGGACGTCCTTCTGCTTCGACTCGCCCGGCGGGAGGGGATCAAGCGATGCGCCGCGGAAGAACGCCACCTTCACGTAGCGGGTGAAGCAATGGAAGCTGAGGAACCAACCCTCGCCCTCGCGCCCGTAGAACGGCGAGTTCCACTTCACGGCCTTGCTGACGTCGGGGATCGCGGCGGTGATCAGCGCATCGAGGCGCGCGCCCAGGTCGCGCTTCCAGTCCGGCATGGCGGCGATGTAGGCCTGCACCGGGGCGTCGCCGTAACCCTTGGCGATCTGCGGGTTTCCGCCGGAGAGCAGGACGGGCTTGGCGGCGTCGGACTTGGCGGCCTTGGCCGGCTTTAGGGGTGTCTTGCGCTCCATGGGCTACACCACCGCCACTGGCGCGGGTCGCAAGGGGTTGGCCCCGAAGCGGTTGGTCCCTTCCTCGCCCGGCATGGCGCCGAGCTCGACCACGGCCCAGGCGAGCACCAGGGCGAACGCCACGCCAAGTCCGCCGGGCGACTGCGGCCACAGGCCGGCCAGCGCGAACAGCACCAGCGCCGACCACCAGCCGCTACGCCCGCGGTCGTGCAGGCGTTTGGCCAGTACACGGGCTCCGCAATAGATCAGCGCCGGATAGACCACCCAGCCGGTCAACCAATGCAGCGCCGACCCGGCGACCGCCTCGTACAGCCCGCCGGCGATCAGCAGCAGCGCAGAGGCGATCAGGAACGGCCCTCGAGCGAGCCTGCCGCCCGCCTGGAAGAACACCGCCGTCCAATCGACCCCAGCGCCCATGGCCTGCCTCTATGCGAACTCCACCAGCACCTCGTCGGCGGCGACGCTGTCGCCGGCCTGCGGCCCGACGGTCTTCACCGTGCCGTCGCGTTCGGCGCGGATGATGTTCTGCATCTTCATCGCCTCGATGATCGCCACCTGCTCGCCGACCTTGACCTCCTGGCCGACGACGACATCCAGGGTCACCACCAGGCCCGGCATCGGCGACAGCACCATCTTGGAGGTGTCGGCGGCCTGCTTGGGCGGCAGCTTGTCGTGCAGTTCGGCGGAGCGCGGCGTGAGCACCAACACCCGCGCCTGCGCGCCACGGTGGCGGATCGTGAAGCCCTCGGCCGCGGGCTTCACCGCCACGGTGAACGGCCGCCCGTCCAGCGC
>NZ_JAUYQL010000124.1 GCF_030697305.1 Phenylobacterium sp.
AGCGGGCGCGCGCCCAGCCATCGGGCCGGCGGTTGCGGTCGAAGGCGTTCGCAGCGATCTCGGCGGTGGCGGCGGCCTTGCGCAGGGACGCGGCGTCGCCTGTGCGGCGGGCGACCTCGCGCCAGACGATGGCGGCCTCCAGCCGGCGCTGGGCCTTGTCGCGGGCGCTGATGCGGCCGGCGGCCACGTCGGCGGCCTTGCCCTCGCGAACCAGCAGCCGCAGGTCGAGCAGCTCCATCAGCGCCTGGTCGCCGCCGGTCAGCCCGTCCGAGAACGGCTTCAGCGCATCGGCGCTGAACATGCGCCTAAGCTCCCGGGCGAATTCGAACATGCACGCGACTCCGACTGACCCTGAAGGCGTCCCACGCCGGGACGCCGCGAACGGGTTCAGTCGTTGATCAGCAAAGCCGGAGCCGAGCGCTTTAACAAGTCGTTAACCTATTACTTAAAATTGATCTGGAGTTGGCCCAAAGCTTGCATGTGGTTAATGCGAAACGCCGGCGCAAGCCTTCAGCGTTGCTTGGTCACTTGGCCGCGAAGATCGATTCGGACTCGGCTGACGTGAGGATGCGGTGCTCGCCAGGCGCCAGATCGCCCGGAAGCTCCAGCGCACCGATGCGGTCGCGATGCAAGGCGGCGACGTGATTGCCCAGGGCGGCGAACATCCGCCGGACCTGGTGATAGCGGCCCTCTGTGATGGTCAGATAGGCCCTGGTCGCCGACAACGGCTCCAGCAGCGCGGGTGCGAGCGGCTTGCCCTCGCCCTCCAGCATCAGCTCGCCGGCGGCGAAGATCGCCGCCTCGCCGCCATCCATGGGGCGCTCGAGCGTCGCCAGGTAGCGCTTGGGTACGTGGGACTTGGGCGAGATCACCCGGTGCAGCAGGCGGCCGTCGTCGGTGATCAGCAGCAGGCCGGAGGTGTCTTTGTCCAGCCGGCCGATCGACGACAGCGCCGGATCGCGGGTGCGCCAGCGCACGGGCAGCAGGTCGTAGACCCGCTCGCCGTCCTCCTTGTGCGAACAAACCACGCCGAGCGGCTTGTGCATCATCAGGGCGAGTGGCGCAGGCGGATCCAAGGGGATGCCGGCGACGGTCATCCGCCAAGCGAGGTCGGGGCCTACGGGCACGTGCTTGGCGGCGTCGGTGATGCGCGCGCCGTCCAACAGCACTAGACCCTGCGCCGCCAGCTTCTGGACCTCGCGGCGCGAGCCGTAACCCATGTTGGCGAGCAGGCGGTCGAGGCGAGCGGTGGTCATCGGCGGGCCTCGTAGACCTTGTAGCCGTCGCCCTCGGCCAGCAGCGAGACCGCGGCGAAGGCGGCGCGCAGCGGGGCTTCGTAGGGCAGATGCCGGTTGGCCACCAGCCAGCAGCGGCCGCCCCGTTTCAGCGCGCCGGCGGCGACGGCGATGAAGCCCGCACCCAGGGACTGATCCTCAGCGCCCGCGGCGTGGAACGGCGGGTTCATCACCACGAAATCCAGGTCCGACGGCAGGGCGCCGGGCTGGCGCACGTCAGCCCAGGCGAAGACGGCGCGCGGGTCGACGACGTTGCGTCGCGCCGCGTCGACTGCACGGCGGTCGAGGTCGACCAGGGCCAGGCTGGAGACAGTCGTGGCCTCCAAGACTTTGCCGCCCAGCAGGCCGATCCCGCAGCCGAGGTCGGCGCCGCGCCCCTGCATCGCGGGCAGGTGCTTGAGCAGCAAGGCTGTGCCGGGATCGATCCGATCCCAACTGAACACGCCGGGCTGGGTCCAGAGGCCGAGGTTGGGATCCCGGCGGACCGCGCCGGCGGCGATGGCGGCGTCCAGGCCCGTCGGCGCGTCCGGTCGCGCGCAGGCGCAGATCCGGTGATGGCGGCGCGAAGTCTCGTCCACCTTGCAGCCGAACGCCTCCAGGACCTTGCGCAGACGCGCGCCCCCCTTGTCCTTTGCCGCGAGCGCGGTGAGCCGACCGCCGGGGCGTAGCGCGCGCAGGGCGTGGGCCAGGACGGCGTCGCGCTCCAGCGTACCCGGCGGAGCGAGCACCACCGCCTCGCCAACGGCAGCATCGGCGATGGTCTCCAGCGCGCTGGAGCCCGGCATCAGCGGCGACGTCTGCACGGCGCCGCGCGGCGCAGCGGCGACGTCGGGCCTGGGCAGGCCGTAGAGGATGGCGGTGGCGTCCATCGCGCCTCAGCCGCGCTCCTTGGTCCGTTCGAAGGCGAGCTTGGGGTGGCGTTCGGCGGCGTAGTTGATGTCCCACGCGGTCTTGGCCAGGTAGACGGGCTGGTCGTCGATATCGTCGGCCATCGCGGTCTTGTGGGTGTCGATGAAGGCGTCGATGTCGGCCTTGGCTCCGGTCAGCCAGCGGGCCTCGGCGTAGGGGCTGGGCTCGAAGACCACGTCCAGGGCGTATTCGTTGGCCAACCGGTCGGCCATCACCTCGAACTGCAGCGGCCCCACGGCGCCGACGATAAAGTCCGCGCCAAGCTGAGGGCGGAACAGTTGAGTCACCCCCTCCTCCGCCAGTCCCTCAAGAGCCTTTTTCAGATGCTTGGCCTTCAGCGGATCCTTGACCCGAACGCGCTGCAGGATCTCGGGCGCGAAGTTCGGCAGACCCGCAAACCTCAGCGTCCCACTCTCTGACAGGCTGTCGCCGACCCGCAGCACGCCGTGGTTGGGGATGCCGATGACGTCGCCGGCGAAAGCTTCCTCCGCCAGCTCGCGGTCGGAGGCGAAGAACATGATCGGCGCGTTCACCGACAACTGACGGCCGGTGTTCTGCACCTTCAGCTTCATGCCGCGGGTGAAGTCGCCGGAGCAGAGCCGCAGGAAGGCGATACGGTCGCGGTGGTTGGGGTCCATGTTCGCCTGGACCTTGAACACGAAGCCGGTGACTTCGGAATCGCCGGGCGCCACGTGAGTGTCGGCGCCGCCCTTGGTCGCGGCCACCGCCTTGGGCGGCGGCGCGTAGGCGCCCAGGCCCTCCAGCAGCTCCTCGACCCCGAACTTGCGCAGCGCCGAGCCAAAGAACACCGGGGTCATATGGCCTTCCAGGAAGGCCTGGGGATCAAAGGGCTTGGAAGCCTCCTGCACCAGCATGGCGCCTTCCTCCAACTCGGCCTGTTCGTCGGGGTCGAGATAGGTGACGATGGCGTTGGAGTTGGCGGCGACGGCGGCTGGATGACCTTCGTCCTTTTCCGTCTTCTTGGCGAACGGCAGGAAGCGCTTGCGGCGCAGGTCCATCATGCCCTTGAACCGACCGCCCGATCCGGCCGGCCAGTAGAGCGGCGCAGGGTCGAGCGCCAGCTTGCCGGCGATCTCGTCGAGCAGGGCGAAGGGGTCTTGGGCCTCGCGGTCCATCTTGTTGATGAAGGTGACGATCGGAATGTCGCGCAGGCGGCAGACCTCGAAAAGCTTCAGGGTTTGCGGCTCGATGCCCTTGGCCGCATCCAGCACCATCACCGCGGCGTCCGCGGCCGTCAGCGTCCGGTAGGTATCCTCCGAGAAGTCCTCGTGGCCTGGCGTGTCCAGCAGGTTGAACATCAGGCCCGCGTGGTCGAACGTCATCACGCTGGCCGACACCGAGATGCCGCGCTCGCGTTCGATCTTCATCCAGTCGGAGCGGGTGCGGCGGTTCTCGCCGCGCGCGCGCACCTGGCCTGCGGCGCGGATCGCCCCGCCGGCCAGCAGCAGGTTTTCGGTCAGCGTGGTCTTGCCGGCGTCGGGGTGGGAGATGATCGCGAAGGTGCGCCGGCGCGCGGCCTCGGCGGCAGGAGAGGTGCTCATGGCCGCCGGGTTAGCCCAGCCCGGGCCCAGAGGCAAAGGCGTGGGTCAAATCCCCTTGGTCGCTTTCGAAGTCAGGCCGCCGTGGAGCGACGCGCTTGTGACGGATCCGCCAGCACCAGCTCGATCGCGGCGAACAGCTTGGCGAGCTCAATCGGCTTCGCCACCGAATGGTCGATCCCAGCCTCGGCATACTCTTTCACCTGATGATTCATGACGTTGGCCGAGAGGGCGATGATCGGCGTACGACGCCCGATAGTCGCCTCATGCGCGCGGATCGCCCGCGTCGCCTCGACGCCGTTGATCTCCGGCATCTGGATATCCATCAGGATCAGGTCGAAATGGCCGGTCTTGGCGGCCGCCACCGCCTGGCGACCGTCGCCGACGATCTCCAGATCGCAATCGACCGCCGCCAGCAACGAGCGAAGGACTAGCTGGTTGGTGGGATTGTCTTCCGCAGCGAGGATCCGCAGCCGCCTATCCTCCTGGAGTTCGCTCCGCCCTTCCATCTCCGTCACCACGGCGGGGCCCAGATATTCGGCGGGCACGGTAAAGCTGAAGCGGGAACCCTCGCCTTCTGTGCTGTCGACGGCGAGCGTCCCGCCCATGAGGTCGGCGAGCTCCTTGCAGATCGCCAGGCCGAGGCCAGTGCCGCCATATCGTCGGGTGGTGGAAGTGTCGGCCTGCTCGAACCTGCCGAACAGCATCTGGGCCTGATCGTCGCTGACGCCGATCCCGGTGTCGCGCACCTCAAAGGTCAGACCCTCGGCGCAGCGCCCGACGATCAGCCGCACCCCGCCTTCATGGGTGAATTTCAACGCGTTGCCGGTCAGGTTCGACAGCACCTGCCGCACCCGAACGGGATCCGCACGCCACATACCCTCGGCGTCCGGCGCGACTTCCACCTCGAGCGACAGCCCTTTGACGGCCGCCTCGCCTTGGAACGCGGCGCCCACCGTGCGCGCCAATCCCGCGGCGTCGACCGCGTCCAGTTCGAGGAGCAGCTTTCCCGCCTGCACCTTCGCCAGGTCGAGGACGCCGTTCAGGATCGACAGCAGGGCAGCGCCGGACTCCTTGACCACCTGCAGCCGCTCCTGTTGGGACGGCGACATCTCTTCCCGCTGCATCACCTGCGCCATGCCCAGGATGCCGTTCAGGGGCGTGCGGATCTCGTGGCTCATGTTGGCGATGAATTCGGACTTCGCGCGGCTCGCAGCCTCGGCGCGGTCGCGGGCGTCGGCCATGGCCTCGGCGTAGGCGTGCGCCTCGCTGACGTCGGTGAGGATGGTCACGGTGCCGCCGCTCGGCAGCGCGCAAAGCTCGGCCTTTATCCGGCCGTGCGCCGGGGTGACCCACTCCTGCGCCTCGCCTGCATATCGCTCGGCCTCGGCGTCCTTGGCCCAGACGTGGAGATCGGATGGGTCAGGATGGGTGCGGCCCGCCGATCCGGCCTGGCGAACGAGATCGTAGCGACCGAGCCCAACGGCAGGCACGATGCCGAAGTTCGACAGCAGACGCGCATAGGCTTCGTTCCAAAGGACCAGGCGGCCAGCTGGGTCGAACATCGCCATGCCGGCCGACATGCCCTGGAAGGCCGCCTCCAGGTTCATCAGGCCGGCCTTGCGCCCGTGCGATTCCATGAGGATCAAGGCGCCCGCGGCGGCGATGATCAGCAGCGCCACGGCCCCGGTCATGGTCGCCAGGCCCATGCGGTTGGCCACCATCTCGACGGCCGGCCGACTCAGGTCCGGGATCAGTTCGATCGCCGCCATGGCGGTGAAATGCAGCCCCACGATGCCCACCACAAGCAATACGGGCGGCAAGATCCAGCTCGCGACGCCGGACAGACGCCGAAGGGCGACGAGAGCGGTGGTGGCGCCGGCGCACGCCAGGACGATGGAGGCGACCACATAGGGCCAGCGCCATGCGATTCCGAACGACGACTGGATGGCCGCGATGCCGGTGAAGTGCATGGCCACGATGCTGAGGCCGATGACCAGGCCGCCCGGCACGAGGTAGCGCTCATTATGAAGCCTGGCGATCGCGAAGCCGCATCCCATGCCAACGACGGCCACCGCCAGCGACAAGGCGGTGGTCACCAAATCGTAGCCCACTGGAACATCGGTGCTGTAGGCGAGCATGGCGACAAAGTGCGTCGCCCAGACGCCGCCGCCTGCAACGAGCGCCGTGCCCAGAGAAAGCCAGACCTGCGCCGAACCGGTCGCCACTCTGTTTCGCTTGTGGAACCGAAGAGCGGTTGTAGCTGCGAGAATACACACCACAGCGGCGAGTGCGACGAGACGAAGATCGTGGTCGTCGCGAATACAGGTCAGCACAGTCAGCATCACGCCACTCCAGAACTGATCACCTCGTACTGGCCTAAGCCTAAAAAGTGGTTCTCCACGTCGCGGCTCCGCGATGCGCGCAACGCGACCGCGCGGGGCGGCCATCACGCCCGAGTCCATCGGCCGCGTTGAAACGACTGACACAAAGGGTCTTTATCCCGCCGGCTGGCCCCTATCGGGAGGGGCGGGGATTCGCGGGCGCGAGATGCAACAGATTGAAGTCGTGGCGTTCGGCCGCAGCTGGGCGATCAAACACGGAAGCGGGTTCCTGGGCGTGCTAGCGGACCGCGACGAAGCCATGCGGATCGCGCTCTCGCTAAGCGCCTGGCTGTCCGAAACGCCCGCTCCTCAGGCGCAGGCTGCGGTTTCCACGACCCCGCGCCGAAGCCCGCGCAGCGCGGGCTCCCAACGCGCCGCCTGACGGGCTGGCGGCGGCGCGTCGACTAGTCGCCTGCGTCACGGGCGCGGCCTGAGCCATCCCTAAGCCGCGAAGCGTTTCCAGACCTGGCGGTCAGCGGCGACGACATCGAGGCGGCCGGCGCCCTGTCGCTGGTGCAGCACGCCCATCACCCGCGCCGGCACGGCGGTGAAGCGCACCACCACCTCAGCCGGCAAGCACTCCAGGCTGGGGGCGATGAACAGGGCGGCGTTGAAGCCCTTGCCCTTGGCCGCCAGGAGGGCCGCCAGCCGTTCGGCCATCTGCGGCTGGGTCCGATGCAGCAGCGGGTGTTCGGCGTAGAACTCCTGGCCCAGACGGATCACCGCCTCGAAGCTGAGCGCGCTCAGGCGCCGCCCGCCCAGCTTGCCGGGCGTCGGCGCCTTGCGGACGTCGACCACGAGGTCGTTGAGCAGGAACAGGGAAAAGTCGGAACCGGTGGTCAGCACCCGGCCACCATGTGCGCATCGGGCTTTCCCGGCCGTGGACGAACGCGGTTAAACTGGGATCAACCCTGTTCAGCTCAATCCTTCTCGACGTCCTCGGTGAGGAAATGGCGACCCTGGCGATCGTCGATCTCCACCACCCAAACGTCAGGATCGATGCGCGCGGTGCGCTCGATGTAGCGGTCGAGCTCGGCCTCGTCGTGGGAACGCACGGGCTGCATCCACACGCGTTCGCCGTCGCCGCGCGTCGCCTCCGCGTAGAGACTGGCCTGGCCGTTCGCCCGGTCCAGAGCCTTCACCAGGACAGTGCCGGCGCGCATGTCGCCCTTGCGCGCCACCACCGCGAAGGCGCCGCCGATCTCGGCGCGGCGGATCAGCGCGCCCACCCAGACGTCGGTCGCAAGCAGCATGGTCGGCCTCGGGTTCGATAACGGTCGGGAAACGCGCGCCTTCTAACCTGCGCGCCTGCTCCTTGGACCATAGACGGCCGACATCAAAGCATGACTAGCGCCCGAACGCAGCGACGCCGCCCGGTGCGGGTCCGCTATGCCGTGCTCGCGGC
>NZ_JAUYQL010000016.1 GCF_030697305.1 Phenylobacterium sp.
CCAGTGCGACAGCCTGCTGATCGGCAAGGACTGCGCGGCCCACACCACGCCTTACGTTGAGGCGCGCAACGGCCATTGCGTATTCGAGCACGAAGCCACGACCACCCGGCTCTCCGACGACCAGCTATTCTACGCCATGCAACGCGGCCTTCCCCAGGAGGAGGCCGTGCAACTTCTGGTCAACGGCTTCGTCAAGGAAGTCCTCCAGGAGCTCCCCATGGAGTTCGCCGTCGAGGCCCAGAAGCTGGTCGCGATCTCCCTGGAAGGCTCCGTCGGATGACGGGCGCGCACCGCCAGCATGTCGCCCGGCGCATCATCGCCGAGATGGCGCCACCCCCATCCCCATCCCTTCCCCCCTCCAGGGGGAAGGGAGAGAAGAAAGTCTACTGATGCTGTCGATCCGCAACCTGCACGCCCAAGTGGATGGCAAGGAAATCCTGAAGGGGCTGACGCTGGAAATCCCCAAGGGGGAGGTCCACGCGATCATGGGGCCGAACGGGGCCGGCAAGTCGACGCTGTCCTATGTGCTGACCGGCCGTCAGGGCTACACGGTCACGGCCGGCAGTGCGCACCTGGACGGAGAGGATCTGCTGGCGTTGGCGCCCGACGAGCGGGCCGCGCGCGGGGTGTTCCTGTCGTTCCAGTATCCGCTGGAGATTCCCGGCGTGGCGGCGCTGACCTTCGTGCGCACGGCGATGAACGCCCAGCGACGCGCCCGCGGCGAGCCCGAGGTCTCCGCGCCGGAATTCCTGAAACTGGCCCGCGCTGCGGCGGCGTCCTTGAAGATCGACTACGAGATGCTGAAGCGCGCCCTCAACGTCGGGTTCTCCGGCGGCGAGAAGAAGCGGATGGAAATTCTGCAGATGGCCATGCTGCAGCCGCGCTTCCTGATCCTCGACGAGACCGACTCCGGCCTCGACATCGACGCCTTGAAGATCGTGGCCGATGGGGTCAACGCCTTGCGTTCACCTGAGCGTGGGATGCTGGTGATCACCCACTATCAGCGACTGCTCGACTATATCCGGCCAGATCGCGTTCACGTACTGGCTGACGGCCGGATCGCTGCGTCCGGCGGGCCGGAGCTGGCGCTCGACCTCGAACGCGATGGCTACGACAAGTACGCCAAGGCCGCCGCATGACCCTGGCCGCCGCCATACGATCTGGCGACGTCACCCTGCTTCCCAGTCGGCGGGACGAGGATTGGCGCTGGACCGACCTGCGCGGTCTGCTGCGCACGCTCCCGACGCCGTCGCCGGAAACCGACGCGGCGGTCGCGCCAGGACCGTTCGGCGCTCTGGGCGATTCGGAGATCCTGGTGGTCAATGGCCGCCTGCGCGATGACGCCGCCTCGACCCTGACCGTGCGGTCGGGTGAGAAGCGCACAGTGCGTCTGCGCTTCGTTTCAGCCAGCCCGCAGAGCCGCCACGAGGCGCGGCTGACCATCAACGTCCACATGGGCGCCGACCTGACCCTGCTGGAAAGCCATGAAGGCATGGCGGAGGGCTATGTCGCCGCCTCGGGGCTCGACATCCGCGTCGATGACGGCGCGCGGGTGGAGCGGCTGGTGATCGCCGCCGACGACGCCGACGCGGTCAACGTCAGCCAGGCTGAGGTGGTGCTGGCGGCAGGCGCGCGGTTCTCTCAGACGGTGCTGACCGACGGCGCAAAGCGCCAGCGGCTGGAGACCCGCCTGACCCACCCCGGCGACAAGGCGGATGTCCACCTCGACGGGGTCTATCTGATAGGAGGCCGCGGGCACGCCGACCTGACCACCAGCGTGCACCACCAGGGGCCGGGCGGGACCACGGAGCAGCTCACCAAGGGTGTCGTGCGCGATCAGGCGCGGGCCGTGTTCCAGGGCCGCATCGTGGTCGCCAGAGGCGCTGATCAGACCGAAGCCCGCATGGGCCATCACGCCCTGATCCTGTCGGACCGGGCCGAGGTGGACGCCAAGCCCGAACTGGAAATCTACGCCGACGACGTCTCGTGCGCGCACGGCAACACGGTTGGCGCGCTGGATGAGGACGCGCTGTTCTACGCGCAGCAGCGCGGCGTACCCTATGACGAGGCGCGCGCCATGCTGGCGGAAGCTTTCGTCAGCCAGGTCGTGGAGCGGATCGAACACGAGGGTGCGCGCGCGATCTGCGCCGCCTGGGCCGCAGCCCGAGTGAAGATCTGAGGATGGCTTTCGACGTCGCCCAGATCCGCAGTCAGTTCCCGATCCTGTCGCGGCAGGTGAATGGCAAGCCGCTAGTCTATCTCGACAGCGCGGCCTCGGCTCAAAAACCGCGCGCTGTGATCGACGCCATGGTCCAGGCGATGGAGACCTCATACTCCAACGTCCACCGAGGCCTGCACACGCTCGCCAACGAGACGACGGAGGCCTATGAGCAGGCGCGCAAGTCCGTCGCCGCCTTGATCGGCGCGGACATCGGTGAGGTGGTGTTCACCAAAGGCGCCACAGAGGCGATCAACCTGGTGGCCGCCGGGCTGGGCGCGTCGCTGCAGGCGGGCGATGAAATCGTGCTCACGGAGATGGAGCACCACGCCAACATCGTCCCCTGGCATTTCCTGCGAGAGCGCAAGGGGATCATCCTGCGCTTCGTTCCGGTCACCGACGACGGACGGCTGGATCTGGAGCAGTTTCGGGCGCTGCTGACGCCCAAGGTCAAGGTCGTGGCCTTGACCCACATGTCCAACGTGCTCGGCACGGTGAATCCAGTCGCAGAGATCGTGCGCCTGGCGCACGAGGCGGGGGCTGTGACCCTGGTCGACGGCTGCCAGGCGATCGTCCACCAGCCCGTGGACGTGAAAGCGCTGGATGCCGACTTCTACGTGTTCTCTGGCCACAAGCTCTATGGCCCGACCGGTATCGGCATCCTCTACGGGAAGGCCGCGCGCCTTGCCGAACTGCCGCCCTATCAGGGCGGAGGCGAGATGATCGGCTCTGTCAGCCTGGAGGCGATCACCTATGCCGACCCGCCGCACAGGTTCGAGGCCGGCACGCCGCCGATCCTCGAAGCGATCGGTCTGGGAGCCGCAATCGAGTGGCTGAACGGTGTCGATCGCGCCGCCGCCGCCGCGCACGAGGCCGCTCTCTACGCCCATGTGACCGAGCGACTCGCCGGGGCCAACTGGCTGAGAGTGCTCGGAGAAGCGCCGGGGAAGGGTGCGATCCTGTCGTTCACCGTGGAAGGCGCTCACGCCCACGATGTCGCGCAGATTCTAGACCGCTACGGGGTGGCGGTGCGCGCCGGCACCCATTGTGCAGAACCTTTGATGCGACGTTTCGGCGTCACTTCGAGCGCACGCGCATCATTCGCCCTATATAATACCCACGACGAGGCCGAGGCCTTCGTCGATGCTCTCACCCGGACCCAAGCTTTTTTCGCCTGATCATGACCGACACAGCCAACATCGAACCGACCTCGCCGCAGCTCAGCCAGGAGCAACTCGACCGCCTTACCGATCTGATGATCGGCAAGCTGAAGACGGTCTATGACCCGGAGATCCCGGTCGACATCTACGAGATGGGCCTGATCTACAAGGTCGACATTTCCGACGACCTCGACGTGGCGATCGATATGACGCTGACGGCGCCAGGTTGCCCGGTGGCCGGCGAGATGCCCGAATGGGTTCGTGACGCCGTGCTAAAGGTTCCTGGCATAAGGTCATGCAAGGTCGACCTGGTGTTCGACCCGCCGTGGACGCCCGACCTGATGTCGGACGAGGCCAAGCTCGCCCTGAATATGTTGTGACCATGGAAAACCTCGACATCGTTCCCTCCGGCCGCGGCCGGCGTCCTCGCCCCAAGCTGGTCACCCTGACCGAGCGCGCGGCAGAGCGCGTGCGCGAGATCATGGACAAGGCCGAGCAGCCCTATGCCGGGCTGCGTGTCGGCGTGAAGAATGGCGGCTGCGCCGGCCAGGAATACGTCCTGGAATACGCCCAATCCGCCAACCCCATGGACGAAGTGGTCGAGGACAAGGGCGTCACCATCCTGATCGAACCCAAGGCGGTGCTGTTCCTGGTGGGCTCTGAGATCGACTACGAGTCGACGCGACTGGCTTCGAAGTTCGTGTTCCACAACCCGAACGAAACCGACGCCTGCGGATGCGGCGAAAGCGTCACGATCGAGCCTGCGAAGCTCTAGGCCTCGGCCGGCTCGGGCTTGCGGCGCGCATCGTTGGGGTTGGCCACCAGTAAGGACGGCCGCACAGGCTCTCCCGTCGCCATGGCTATCAGCTCCTGCGATCGGCCCTCCACCGCCTCCTCGAGGCGCTTGAGGAACGGCGTGCGGTCCAGGCCTGGCGCGATCGGGTCGAGGAATTCGATGGTGGCTGTCCCTGGCGTCTTCTTGAAATCCGTCTGCCGCCAGAACAGCCCCAGGTTGGTCGCTACCGGCACGACCGGCAGGTTGAAGTCCCGCGACATGTAGAAGACGCCGGTCCGATATCGGAACCGTTCGCCAGGCTTTGACAGCGCGCCTTCCGGGTAGATCAGGATTCGGCGGCCCTCGGCGTGAGCGGCCGCGGCGCTGGCGGCGAGCGCACGGCGTGCTTCGGGCCCGCCGCAGTTGTCGACCACGATCGCCCCGAGCTTGCGCAGGATCCCGCGCAGCAGCGGCACCCTCTCCAGATGATCGCCGGTGACGAACGCAAGGTTGTCGACGTTGGCGAACATCACGAAGCCATCGCCCCAGGAGTGGTGCTTGGCGGCGATGATGAAGGCGCCTTTCGGCAATCGCTCCTGGCCGCGCAGCTCGACCTTAATGCCGGCGAAAACGCGCATCGCCCAGAGCATGCGCCGCGTATAAAGGCGGATCGCCCAGGCCATCGGCGCGCGGCCGGGCAGGGCCGACAGCACCGCGGCGAGGATCGCGTAGAACAGCGACAGCCACCAATAGGCGACGGCGAACAAAAGGCTGCGCATGTGAGGTCGTTCTCTTGCCGTCTGCTGAGGGAGCGCTTCAGGAGCCGATGAAGCGTGCCGGGCGTTTCTCGAGGAACGCGGCGATGCCTTCACTCGCATCCGCGGTCCGCCCCGCCAGGCGTTGGGTCACCCGTTCGGCGTGAAGCTGTTCTTCGAATGAAGACTCGAGACCGCCCCAGACGAGGCGGCGGATGTGTCCGAGCGAAGCCGGGCCGTCGGCAAGTTGGCGGGCGAGCGCGGCTCCGGTCGCCTCGAGCTCGGCGTCAGGGACGCAGCGGTTGATCAATCCCCATTCCAGCGCCGTCCGTGCGGGGATCTTCTCGCCCAGCAAAGCCATCTCCATGGCCCGCGCCTTGCCGACCAGTTGGCCGAGCAGATAGGTCGACCCGCCGTCCGGAACGAGGCCGATGCGTCGGAACGCCTGCAGGAAGTAGGCGCTCTCGGCGGCGACCACGATGTCGCCCATTAGCGCGAAGGAGCAGCCGACGCCGGCGGCCGCGCCATTGACCAGCGTCAGGATCGGCAGCGGGTGATCACGGATGGCGACGACCAGTGGATTGACCACCGTCTCGAGCGCCATGCCGAAGTCGGACTCCACGTCGCTCGCTTGCCCAGAACCGCCGAGCGAGGTGAGGTTGGCTCCGGAGCAAAAGCCCCGCCCAGTTCCCGTGAGGACGATGCAGCGGGCGCCGGATGCGGGGTCGGCGAAGCGCTTGAATGCGGCGTACAGACCGTCGAACACTTCGCCATCGGCAGCGTTCATCGTGGCCGGGTCGTCGAGCACGATCCTGGCGACACCGGCCTCGACGCTGGTCTTCACTTTCTTCTGGCTCACCGTCGCGTCCCTCGCACCCGCCGCTCAGAGGCGACTTGCGCGGGAGCCTAAAGCAGCGCCGCGACCGAGGTAAGGGACTCAGCCGAAGTAAGAAACTCAGGCCGCGTTGGCCATGTCCTCGGCGCTGGTCGTGCGGTTGCGCCCTCGATGCTTGGAGGCGTAGAGCGCCTCGTCGGCCCTTTCCATGAGGGCAGGGGGCTGTTCCCCAGGGCGACGCTCGGCGAGGCCGGCCGAGACCGAGACCGTACCCAGATCCTCATTGGTCGACCGGCGCTTCAGCATGCGCGACGACACCTCGCGGCGGATGGTCTCCAGCACTGCGAAAGCGGACGCGGCGGTCTCGTTGGGAAACAGCAGCGCGAATTCCTCACCGCCGTAACGCGCGACGACCCGCGGGGCCGAGCCCATCTTGCCGATGACGCTGGCGACGAAGCGCAGGACCTGATCGCCTGTCTGGTGGCCCCAGGTGTCGTTGAAAGATTTGAAGTGGTCGATGTCGATGACCGCAAGCGTCAGCGGCCAACCGCTTTCGTCTGCTTCGTCGCAAGCACGGTCGAGCTCGTCGTCGAACGCCTTGCGGTTGGCCAGATTGGTCAGGCCGTCGGTCGTGGCGTCGCGGCGCACCTGCTCCAGGTGCTCGCGAAGGCGGTTGACCTCGTTGGTGGAATCCTCGAGCCGCTCTTCGAGCGCCCGGTTCTCCTTGTGCACCCGGCGGGTCGCCGCGGTGAGGGTGGCGATCGTCTGGCGCAGTTCGGCGGGGTCCTGTTCGTCGTCCAGCACGCGGCTG
Organism: Phenylobacterium sp.; assembly: GCF_030697305.1. Taxonomy (GTDB): domain Bacteria; phylum Pseudomonadota; class Alphaproteobacteria; order Caulobacterales; family Caulobacteraceae; genus Phenylobacterium. The sequence goes on from NZ_JAUYQL010000016.1 coordinate 6,555, forward strand.
GCGCTGGCCAGGGTCTCGCCATAGACCTCGCTGGACTTTCGCGCCGTCTGGATCGCCTTGGAAACCGAGGCCAATTCCTTGGACAGGGCGTCGCCGGCGTCGCGGATGTGGTCGTTCAGGCGCGCCTTCGGCAGGTAAGTCGCGGCCAGCTCATCGCTGACCGTGTCGGTGAAGGCCTCGCCGCTGTCGATCAGCCGGGCGATTTCACGGGCCAGGGCGCCGTCGGGCGCGGCCACAACGTGGGTCCAAAGTTCGAAGTTCAGCGCGGTGGGCCAAACCCGGTGGCGCTCCATCTCTTCGAGCGCCCTGCGGGCCACCTCAAAGGCGCCAGGCCCCCGCAACATGGTCTCGACATCGCCGGACATAGCGCATCCTCAACTCGGCCATGCCCACCCCCCGGGGCGCACGGCGTTTCGCGCTAGTGAGACTACAGGCGAGAGTCAAACGAGGCGTTAAGCCGCCGCTATCGGCCGCGCTCCGCGACGATCAGTCTTCGCTTGCGGGACGCGTCGGCGGGCGCATCAGGAAGGCTGGCGTATCGGCGCCGAAACCGACCACGCCGCTGCGATCATCGTCGTCGCGGTCACGCCGAGGGCGTTCGCGATCACGTTCCTGGCGGCGTGGCGCGCGGGCCTCGCGTTCAGCCGATTCACGTACCGGCGTTTCGCGAGGTGAGGCTTCACGAACCGGAGCCTCACGGGCCGAAGCTTCGCGCAACTGGGGTTCGGCGGTGGCGACTTCGCGTGGCCCGGCGTCCCGTCCTGCCGAACGGCGTCCGCGCGGGCGGCGCGGCGCTTCGGAGGTTTCGGCCGGCGCGGATTCAGCAACCGGTTCGGCGCTGACCGCAGGCTGCGCATCCTCAACCGGAGCCGCATCCGCTTGCTCGGGCCGGCGGCTTCGGCCACCGCGCTCGCGCGACGGGCGTTCCGAGCCGCCGGAGCGGCCGGCGCGGGCCGGACGGCCTTCTTCCTTGATCTGCGACCAGTCGACGTCGAGCACGACTTCGTCCGGCGCCATGCCGATCAGCTTCAGCACCTTGTCGAGCTGGCGGCCGTCGGCGGGGGTGACGATCATGTAGGTGTCGCCGGTGAGACCGGCGCGGCCCGTACGGCCGATGCGATGGACGTAGTCGTCGGCATGATGCGGCACGTCGTAGTTGAACACGTGGCTGACAGCCGGGATATCCAGCCCGCGGGCCGCGACGTCCGAAGCCACCAACAGACGTAGCTCGCCCTTGCGGAACGATTCCAGCGTGCGCATGCGCGTCTGCTGGTCGAGGTCGCCGTGAATCGGAGCCGCGTCAAAGCCATGTGTTTTCAGCGATTTGGCGACCACATCGACTTCGGATTTGCGGTTACAGAAGACGATGCCGTTCTTGACGTCGGCGCGACCGACCAGGGCGCGCAGGGCGGTGCGCTTGGCCTTGGGGTCAGAGCTCGGCACGCGGGCGATGTGCTGCTTGATGGTCTCGGCCGTCTGCGCCGGGCGCGAGGCCTCGATACGGACTGGATCGTTGAGGAACTGCTTGGTCAGCCGGGTGATTTCCGGCGGCATGGTGGCGGAGAAGAACAGCGTCTGCTTCTTCGGCG
>NZ_JAUYQL010000039.1 GCF_030697305.1 Phenylobacterium sp.
TATGGCGGCCATGCCGAGGCGTGGTCGGCTTCCGGCGCGCAGGTGCGCGAGATCGCGACGAACGTCCTGGCCGCTGTGGACGGCGAGGTGATCGTCTTGGTGAATCCCAACAATCCGGATGGCGCCATGACGCCGCCGGCCGCCCTCCTGGAGATCGCGAAGCGCCAGGCGGGGCGGGGCGGCTGGCTGATCGTCGACGAGTCGTTCTGCGACATGCACCCGCAGCTCAGCGTCGCGCCCTGGGCCGGCGGGGGGCTGGTGGTGCTGCGCTCGTTCGGCAAGTTCTACGGGCTCGCGGGCGTGCGGCTGGGTTTCGCCTTGGGCGAGCCGACGCTGATCGCGCGATTGCGCAGCTTGCTGGGCGACTGGCCGGTGAGCGCGGAGGCGATCGCCGCCGGCGCGGCCTATGCCGACGGCGCCTGGGCGCAGCGGGCGCGTCGGTGGCTGAAGCGCCAGGCGCAGCGGTTGGACGGCGCGCTGGCCGCCGCGGGTTTCGAGATCGTCGGCGGCACGACCCTGTTCAGGCTGACGCGGTCGCCGCACGCCGGCGCCTGGTTCCGCCATCTCGCCGAACGCGGCCTGCTGGTCCGCCCCTTTCGCGACCAGCCGCAATGGCTGAGGTTCGGTCTGCCGCCGGTCCATGCCTGGCCGAGGCTCACCCAGGCTTTCGAGGAGTTCCGACCATGAGCGACGAGGACGCCCGCAACGCCGAGCACGCCCAGGCGATGCGCGCGCTGAAGGCGCAGCGCGAGGCGCTGATGGCCACCAAGACCGATAGCGAGACCGGCCTGCTACTGGTCCACACCGGTGACGGCAAGGGCAAGTCCACCGCGGGGTTCGGCATGGTCGCCCGCGCGTTGGGCTGGGGCCGCCAGGTGGGGATCGTCCAGTATGTGAAGGGCAAGTGGATCACCGGAGAGCGACAGTTCTTCGCCCGTTTCCCCGACCAGGTGCGCTACGAGGTGATGGGCGAGGGGTTCACCTGGGACACCCAGGATCGCGCCCGCGACATCGCCGCCGCCAGGCGCGCCTGGGAGACTTCGCTGGAGATGATCGCCGATCCGGGCCTGGATTTCGTGCTGCTGGACGAACTGAACATCGCCCTGCGCTACGACTATCTGCCGATCGATGAGGTCGTCGCCGGGCTCAAGGCCAGGCCGGCCGGGAAGCACGTCTGCGTCACCGGGCGCAACGCCAAGCCGGAGTTGCTGGAGATCGCCGACACGGTCACCGAGATGCGGCTGGTCAAGCATCCCTTCGACAAGGGGATCAAGGCGCAACGGGGCGTCGACTTTTGACGCCGTCTCCGACCAGGCGCGCGGTGGCCGCAGGATTGGCGGCGGGCGCGATGCCGGGGCCGTCGAGCGCCTCGGCGCCAGCGCCGCAACGGATCGTGTCGCTCAACCCCTGCCTGGACGTCATCTTGGTCTATGTCGCCGACCGCGCTCAGGTGGCGGCCATCAGCCACTACGCGCGCGATCCCGACGGCTCCAACATCGCCCACATCGCGCAGTCTTTCCCGATCACTTACGAGAGCGCCGAGGAGGTGGTGGCGTTGGCGCCCGACTTGGTGCTGACCGGACGCCATTCCTCGCCGGCCACCCGCAACGCCCTGCGCCGGCTGGGGATTCGGGCCGAGCTGTTCGCCGTCCCCGAGACGGTGACCGACAGCCTCGATCAGGTGAACGCCATCGCCGCGCTGTGCGGGCGTTCCAGTCGCGGCGCCGCCTTGGTCGCGCGCATCCGCGCCGCCGTGGCCGCCGCCGCGCCGCCGCCCGGGGAACGGCGGTTGAGCGCTCTGGTCTACCAGTCGAACGGCTTCTCTTCCGCGCCGGGCACCTTGATGGACGAGATGATGCGTCGCACGGGGTTCGACAACGCCGCGACGCGTTACGGCTTGAAGCGGACCAGCGACGTGCCGCTGGAATTGCTGATCGCCGACCCGCCTGACGTGCTGCTGGCCGGCCAGTCCAGGGCCGGAGCGCCGACCTGGGCGGATCGCGTCCTCGCTCATCCGGCCCTGGCCCGTGTGGCGCACAGGATGTATCGCGCCAACTTCCCGCGGCGGCTGATGAATTGCGGCGGCCCGGTCCTGATCGAGACCGCCGGCCTGCTGGCGCGCATCCGCCAGGACGCCATGGCGGCGCGCCGATGAAGCCTCCGCCGCGCGCTGTGGTGCTTCTCACGCTCACCCTGCTGACCCTGGGTCTGGCCTTGCTCAGCCTGATGGCCGGACGGGTCTGGGCGCCGCTTTCGGCCTTCACCGACATGTCGGATCCGCGTTGGCCGATCGTCTTCGAGCTGCGCACGCCGCGCACCTTGTTGGCGATCCTCGTCGGCGCCGCATTGGGGATGAGCGGGGCGGCGATGCAGGGCTACACCCGCAATCCGCTGGCCGATCCAGGCGTGCTGGGGGTCTCGGCGATGGCCGCGCTGGGGGCTGTGGGCACGCTATATTTCGGCGTCGCGGCGGCGACCTACTGGATGCTGCCGGCGGCGGCGGTGACCGGCGCCATGGCCGGCGTCCTGCTGTTGCTGGCGCTTGCGGGATCGACTTCGAGCGCGGTGACTTTCGTGCTGGCGGGGGTGATCCTCAACACCGTGGCCAGCGCCGGCGTCGCCCTGGCGCTGAACCTCGCGCCCAGCCCTTGGGCGGTGAACGAGATCGTCAACTGGCTGATGGGCTCCCTGGCCGATCGCAGCTTCGACGAGTTGACGATGGCCGCGCCGCTGATCGCCGCCGGCTGCGCCCTGCTGCTGACCACGGGACGGGCGCTGGACGCGCTCACTCTCGGGGAGACCGGCGCGCGATCGCTGGGCGTCGACATGGGCCGCATGCGCTGGGCGTTGGCGCTGGGCGTTGGCCTGGCGGCCGGAGCCAGCGTCGCCGCCACCGGGGTCGTCAGCTTCGTAGGCCTGGTGACGCCGCATCTGATGCGCCCGCTGGTCGGCGCGCAGCCGGGCAAGCTGCTGGTCCCCAGCGCCTTGGCGGGGGCGGTGATCGTGCTCGCCGCCGATATCCTGGTGCGCCTGACGCCCTCCGCCGCAGAGGTGAAGCTGGGTGTCGCCATGGCCGCATTGGGCGGGCCATTCTTCCTGGGGCTTCTTTTGGCCATGCGCCGGAGGATGTCGTGAGCGTCCTGTCGGCGAAGGGCCTGCGCGTGCGGTTGGGCGCGCGCGACGTGCTGAACGGAGTCGACGCCGACTTCGCGCCGGGGCAGGTGACCGCCGTCCTGGGACCTAACGGCGCCGGCAAGTCGACGCTGCTGGCCTGCCTGGCCGGACTGCGTCGACCCGATGTGGGGTCCGTCGAACTGGACGGCGCTGGGGTACGCGCCCTGGCGCCACGCGTGCGCGCCCGCCGCATCGGGTTGCTGCCGCAGACGCCCGAGGTCGCCTGGCCCGTGAGCGCGCGCACGGTCGTCGGACTAGGCCGCATTCCCTACAACGGATCGCGTGGGCTCACGTCGGAGGACGAGGCGGCGGTGGCGCGGGCGATGGATGCGGCCGGGGTCGCCGAACTCGCGGAGCGTGACGTCACCACGCTGTCCGGCGGCGAACGGGGCAGGGTGCTGATCGCGCGCGCCCTGGCCGGCGAACCGGAGTGGCTGCTGGCCGACGAACCGCTGGCCGGGCTGGATCCCGGTCACCAGCTCGATGTCGCGGCCCTGTTCCGCGACCTCGCCGCAGGCTCGGGCCGCGGGGTGGTGGTGACGCTGCATGACCTTTCGATGGCCGCGCGGATGGCCGATCGGATCCTGGTCCTGGCTGACGGCGGGCTGCTCGCCGACGGCCCGCCGCACGAGGCCCTAGCCCCCGCCGTGCTCGCCCAGGCCTACGGTGTCGAGGCTCGGTTCACGCAGGGCGAAGCCGGCCCGCTGATCGAGATCGTCGGCCGTGGCCGCTGATCCCTGGATTGTCCTGGGCGCCGGACTTCTTGAAGGCGTCACCGGCTATCCGCAGGCCGTGCATCGTCGCGCGCCTCACCCCGTCACCTGGGCGGGCGGGCTGATCGGCGCGGCGGAGCGCACGCTCAATCGGGGGTCGCCTTTGGCGCGCCGTGCCGCTGGGATTGTCACCCTCTTACTGGTCGTTGGGCTGGCGGCAGGTCTAGGTCTGGCGGTCGAGCGGCTGTCCGCGCCGTGGGCGTTCGCGCCGCTGGCGCTCATCGCCGCTGGCTCGCTGGGGCTGGCGGGGCGCAACCTCTACGTCCACGTCGCCGCCGTCCATCGGCCGCTGGGCGCCGGCGACCTGGAGGCGGCGCGCGTGGCGACGGCGCGCATCGTCGGGCGCGATGTCGAGCGGCTGGACGCCGGCGGCCTCGCTGGCGCAGCGCTGGAGAGCCTGGCCGAGAGCTTCAACGATGCGGTGGCCGCGCCGCTGTTCTGGTTCCTGGTCGCCGGGCTGCCGGGCCTGTTCGCCTACAAGGCGGTGAACACCGCCGACAGCCTGATCGGCCACCGCGAGGCGCCGTTCACCCACTTCGGCTGGGCGGCGGCGCGCACCGACGACCTGATGAACCTGGTCCCTGCGCGCCTGGCCGGTGGGGCGATCGCCCTGGGCGCCGGGCGGGGCTGGCGGATCATGCTCCGCGACGCCGGCAAGCACGCTTCGCCCAACGCCGGCTGGCCCGAGGCGGCGATGGCCGGCGCCCTGGGCGTCCGCCTGGGCGGGACGGCGTCTTACGACGGTACTCCGCATCTGCGCCCGACGTTGGGCGAGGGCCCGGCGCCCGCGCCGCTGGACCTCGCGCGAGGCCTCGGGCTCTATCTGCGCGCCTGCGCGATCCTCGTCGCGGCGCTGGCGTTCGGAGGGGTGGCATGGCCGCGCTGATGATCCAGGGCTGCGGCTCCGACGTCGGCAAGTCGGTGCTGACGGCCGGCCTGTGCCGCCTGTTCACCGACCGTGGCCTGACGGTGCGTCCGTTCAAGCCGCAGAACATGTCAAACAACGCCGCCGTCACCGCCGACGGTGGCGAAATCGGGCGGGCGCAAGCGTTGCAGGCGCTGGCCTGCCGGGTCGCCCCGTCCGTGCATATGAACCCGGTGCTGCTGAAGCCGCAGAGCGACACGGGCGCCCAGGTGGTGGTGCGCGGCCGCTCCGTCGGGACCCTGCGCGCCGGCCGCTACCAGGCGCGCAAGGGCGAACTGCTGGAGACCGTGCTGGAGAGCTATCGAACGCTCGCCGCCGAAAGCGACTTGGTGGTGGTCGAGGGGGCGGGTAGCCCGGCGGAGATAAACCTGCGGGCCGGCGACATCGCCAACATGGGGTTCGCCCGCGCCGCCGGGGTGCCCGTGGTGCTGGTCGGCGACATCGACCGCGGCCACGTGATCGCCGCCCTGGTCGGCGCGCATGCGGTGCTGGAGGCCGGCGATGCGGCGATGGTGCGCGGTTTCCTGATCAACAAGTTTCGCGGCGACCCGGCGCTGTTCGACGACGGTCGAGCCGAGATCGCGCGGCGCACCGACTGGCGCGACTACGGCATGGTCCCGTGGCTGGCCGCCGCGCGCAGCTTGCCTGCCGAGGACGCCGTGGTGCTCGACGCCGCCCGGTCGCGAACGACGGGAAAGGTGCGGATCGTCGTCCCGATGCTGCCGCGGATCGCCAACTTCGACGACTTCGACGCCCTGCGCGCCGAAGCTGCGGTGGATTTCGCCTTCGTGCCGCCCGGGACCGCTCTGCCCGGCGACGCCGATCTGGTGATCATTCCAGGCACCAAGGCGACGCTGGCCGACCTCGCATTCCTCCGGGCCCAGGGCTGGGATGTGGACATCGCCGCCCATGTGCGCCGCCGCGGGCGGGTGCTGGGCGTCTGTGGCGGTTATCAGATGCTGGGCCGCGTGGTGCGCGATCCCGCAGGCGTGGAAGGCGCACCGGGGGAGGCGGCGGGACTGGGCCTGCTGGACGTAGAGACCGTGCTCGAAGCCGACAAGGTGGTGCGCCCGGCGGTTGGGCGGTTGGTGGGCGGCGGCGCGCCGTTCGAGGGTTATGAGATCCACGTCGGCCGCACGAGCGGACCGGCGCTGGCGCGTCCATTCCTGATCCGCGAAGACGGTGGTGATTGCGGGGCGGTGTCGGCGGACGGGCAGGTGGCCGGCGGATATGTCCACGGCCTGTTCGACAGGGGCGAGGCGCGTGCGGCGCTGCTCGGCCAGCTTGGCGCGGTCAGCGAGGCGGTCGATCAGGCGGCGCGCATCGATGCGGCGCTGAACGCAGTCGCGAGTCTGCTGGAACGCCATCTGGATATCTTGGGCCTGACCGCCCTCGCCGGGCTGCGGGCGCAATGAGCGCTCTTCCACACGTCGCGTGGGTCGACCGGGCGCTCGAGCCTGAGCTACGCGCGCTGGTGGACGGGCGCGCCAAGCCGCCGGGATCGTTGGGCCGCATCGAGGCCCTGGCCATCCAACTCGGCTTGATCGCCGGCCACACTCGCCCGCGCGCCGATCGCACCCTGTTGCTGGTGTTCGCCGGCGACCACGGGTTCGCAGCCGCCGGCGCGTCGAGTTACCCGCCGCAGGTGACTGAGACCATGGTGCGCCTGCTGCTGGCGGGCGGCGCCACGGCCAACGCCTTCGCCCGCGCGGTCGGCGCTCAGGTGCGGGTGGTCGACGCCGGGGTCGCCGCCGACCTGGCGCCGAATCCGCTGCTGATCGAGGCCAAGGTCCGCAAGGGCACGCGCGACGCCTCCCGCGAGCCGGCCTTGACCGCCGCCGAAGTCGATGAGGCCCTGGTCAGCGGCGCTCGCATCGCCGGCGAAGCCGCGGCGGATGGTTACGACCTGCTGGCGATCGGCGAGATGGGCATAGGCAACAGCGCCGCGGCCGCCCTGCTGCTGCATCGCCTGTGCCCGGCGCCGCTCGCCGACTGCATCGGGGCGGGGGCGGGACAGGACGCCGCCGGGCTTTCCCGCAAGGCGGCTCTGCTGAGGCTGGCGGCGGCGCGCGCGCCGGCGTCCGCCGATCCGCGCGAGGCGCTCGCGCAGTTCGGAGGCTGCGAGATCACCATGATGGCGGGCGCGATCCTGGGGGCGGCCGCGTCGCGTCGGCCTGTGCTGGTCGACGGCTTCATCGCCGGCGCCGCGGCCCTGGCGGCCATTCGCCTGGAGCCTGCCGCCCGGGACTATTGCGTCTTCGCCCACCGCTCGGCGGAGCGCGGCCACGCGGTGATGCTCGAACGGCTCGAAGCCGAACCGCTGTTGGACCTATCGATGCGCCTGGGGGAGGGCACCGGCGCCTTGCTGGCCGCGCCGCTTGTGCGCGCCGCCGCGGGCCTGCTCAGCGAAGTCGCGAGCCTGGAGGACGTGTTGGCGGGGTGGATCTGATGGCGCGCGAGCGCGACCTGTTGATCTGCGCCGTGCAGTTCCTCACGCGCCTGCCGACCCCGAGGCTTGCGGGGTTCCAACCTGATTGGGTGTCGCGCGCCGCCCGCTACTTTCCGCTCGTCGGCCAGCTAATCGGCCTGATCTGCGCGGTGGTGTTCTGGGCGGCGTCGCAGGTCCGGCAGGGCGTTATCCCGGCGCTGCTGGCGATCGCCGCGGGCGTCCTGGTCACCGGCGCCTTCCACGAGGACGGGCTGGCGGACGCTGCGGATGGGCTCGGAGGCGGTGGAGATCCGACCCGCCGTTTGGAGATCATGAAGGACAGCCGGATTGGCGTGTACGGCGCACTGGCGCTGGGCCTCGCCCTGTCGCTCAAGGTCGCCGCACTGGCGGTATTGCCGCCGGCGAGCGGGGCTCTGGCGCTGTTCGTCTATCACGGCTGCGCGCGCGGGGCGGCCGTCCTCGCGATGACCTCCCTTCCGTATGTGGGCGACCGCGACGCGGCCAAATGGAAACCGGCCCCGATCGGCGTCACGCGCGGCGAGGCGGCGCTCGCCTTGGCCCTGGCGGCGTGGCCGCTGCTGATCGCGCCTCCGGCCTTCGTCCTCGGCGTGCTCGGAGGGGCGGCTCTGGCGTTGATGCTGGCCTGGATCGCTCGGCGACTGATCGGCGGCTGCACAGGCGACGTCCTGGGCGCCATTGAGCAGGTGTTCGAAGTGGGGTTCCTGCTGGCCGTGAGCGCCGCGCTTTAGAACACCGCCTCGCCGAGCCGCATGACGTGACCGCGCAGGTCCGTCGACCAATCTGCGACGTGACGCTCGAACGCCGCGGCGTCGCCGGCGAAGAGCGCCCGCGTCGCCTCTTCGAAGCCTGGCTCGTCGCCGCCCATCGACGACATGAAGCGGTAGAGCGCATCGCGCGCCGCCCGCCTGCGCCCAGGGCCCTCGTCGGCCCGTCGCGCGACCTCCACCAGCCGCCGCAAC
>NZ_JAUYQL010000028.1 GCF_030697305.1 Phenylobacterium sp.
CGTGATCATCGGCAAGAAGGGCGCGGACATCGACAAGCTCCGCAAGGACCTGTCGGCTCTGACCGAGGGCGAGGTTCACCTGAACATCGTCGAGATCCGCAAGCCCGAGACCGACGCTCAGCTGATCGCCGAGAATATCGCCCAACAGCTGGAACGCCGCGTGGCCTTCCGCCGGGCGATGAAGCGTTCGATGCAGAGCGCCATGCGCCTGGGCGCCAAGGGCGTCCGGATCAACGTCTCCGGGCGTCTGGGCGGCGCGGAAATCGCGCGGATGGAGTGGTATCGTGAAGGCCGCGTGCCGCTGCACACCCTGCGCGCCGACGTCGACTACGGCTTCACCGAAGCCAAGACGACCTACGGGATCATCGGCGTGAAGGTTTGGGTGTTCAAGGGCGAGGTCCTCGACCACGACCCGATGGCGCTCGACAAGCGGCTGGCCAGTGAATCCGGCCCCGCCGGCGAAGGCGGCGGTCGTGACCGCTCCGGCGATCGTCCTGATCGCGGCCCGCGCCGCGACCGGCGCGATCAGGCGGCTTAAGGGCTCAAGTCATGCTGTCTCCGAAGAAAACCAAGTACCGTAAGCAGTTCAAGGGCCGTATCCACGGCAACGCCAAGGGCGGCTTCACGCTGAACTTCGGCTCCTATGGCCTGAAGTCCATCGAGCCGGAACGCATCACTGCGCGTCAGATCGAGGCGGCCCGCCGCGCGATCACCCGCCAGATGAAGCGCCAGGGCAGGGTGTGGATCCGCATCTTCCCGGACGTGCCGGTCAGCGACAAGCCGGCCGAAGTGCGGATGGGCAAGGGCAAGGGTTCGGTCGAGTACTGGGCCGCCCGCGTCGCGCCTGGCCGCATCATGTTCGAGATCGACGGCGTCGCCGACGACGTGGCCCGCGAGGCGCTGCGCCTGGGCGCGGCCAAGTTGCCGGTGAAGACCCGCATCGTGACGCGGATCGATGCTCTCGTGGAGCATGCGTAATGAAGATCGACGAAATCCGGGGCATGACGCCCGACCAGCTGGCCGAGACTCTGCTGAACCTGAAGAAGGAGCAGTTCAACCTGCGCTTCCAACGGGCGACCGGCCAAGTCGAAAAGACCCACCGCGTGGATGAAGTGCGCAAGGACATCGCGCGCATCAAGACGACGCTGCGGGCCAAGCAGGCCACGGCCTAGAGGACCCGACGAAATGCCGAAGAGAGTTCTGGAAGGCGTGGTCGTCTCCGACAAGGGCGACAAGACCGTGGTGGTGAAGGTCGAGCGGACCTTCCTGCACCCCGTGCTGAAGAAGACCGTGCGCCGGTCGAAGCGTTATCACGCCCACGATGAAGCCAACGCCTACAAGGCCGGCGAAATCGCGCGGATCATCGAGTGTGCTCCTAAGTCGAAGCTCAAAACCTGGGAAGTGCTGCCTAAGGGCGCCGCTTCCGCGCAAGCGTAAGGGATCTGAGCCATGATTCAGATGCAAACTAACCTGGACGTCGCGGACAACTCCGGTGCGCGCCGGGTCATGTGCATCAAGGTGCTCGGCGGCGCCAAGCGGCGTTACGCCGGCGTCGGCGACAAGATCGTGGTCTCCGTCAAGGAGGCCATCCCCCGCGGCCGCGTCAAGAAGGGCGACGTGCTGCAGGCGATCGTGGTGCGCACCTCTTCGGCGATCAAGCGCAAGGACGGTTCGGTCATCCGCTTCGACAAGAACGCCGCGGTGATCGTCAACAAGCAAAGCGAGCCGATCGGCACGCGGATCTTCGGCCCGGTTCCCCGCGAACTGCGCGCCAAGAACCACATGAAGATCATTTCGCTCGCCCCCGAGGTGCTGTGATGGCTGCAAAGATCAAGAAGGGGGACCGCGTCGTGGTCCTCGCGGGACGCGACAAGGGCCGCACCGGCACGGTGCTGCGCGTTGCGCCCAAGGAAGAGCGGCTCGTGGTCGAGGGGCTGAACATCGTTCAGCGCCACACGCGCCCCACTCAGGCCGATCCCCAGGGCGGGATCAAGAACAAGGAAGCGCCGCTTCACGTGTCGAACGTCGCCATTGTCGACTCCAAGGGAAAGCCGACCCGCGTCGGTTTCCGCGAAGAGTCCGGCAAGAAGGTGCGTTTCGCCAAGACGACCGGCGAGGTGATCAATGGCTGAGGAAGCTTACGAGCCGCGGATGAAGTCCATTTATCGTGAGCAGATTCGCGCCACGATGAAGGAACAGTTCGGCTACACCAACGAGATGCAAGTCCCCAAGCTGGACAAGATCGTCCTGAACATGGGGATCGGCGAGGCGGTTGCTGACAGCAAGAAGGCCGCCTCGGCCATGCACGACCTGGCGCTGATCGCGGGGCAAAAGCCCCAGCCGACGCGCGCCCGGCTCTCGGTCGCCGCTTTCAAGCTGCGGGAGGACATGGTGATCGGCGCGAAGGTGACCCTTCGCAAGGATCGCATGTACGAGTTCCTGGACCGTCTGATCACCATCGCGCTGCCGCGGGTGAAGGACTTCCGGGGCTTGAAGCCGACCTCGTTCGACGGCCGTGGCAACTACGCCATGGGCCTGAAGGAGCACCTGGTGTTCCCCGAGATCAATTACGACCAGATCGATCAGATCTGGGGCATGGACATCATCGTCTGCACGACTGCGAAGACCGACGACGAAGCGCGCGCGCTTCTCAAGGAATTCCAGTTCCCGTTCAACGCGTAAGCGGCGGGAGAGGGAAAGCAAATGGCCAAGAAGAGCGCCGTCAACCGCAATAACCGCGTGAAGCGGCTCGTTAAGCAGTTCGCCGATAAGCGCGAAACGCTGAAGGCGATCGCCGTGGACGAGAGCCTGCCGCTGGAGGAACGCTTCGATGCGCGCCTGAAGCTGGCGGAGCTGCCGCGTAACTCCTCGGCGGTGCGGATCCGCAACCGCTGCGAGATCACCGGCCGTCCGCGGGCCTACTACCGCAAGCTGAAGATGAGCCGTATCTCACTGCGCGATCTGGGCTCGGCCGGGCATATCCCCGGCCTGGTCAAGTCGAGCTGGTAAGGAGGGTCCCCCAATGGTGAACGACCCCATCGGCGACCTGATCGCCCGCATCAAGAACGCCGCCACCCGTGGCCGCGCCAAGGTGAGCACGCCCGCTTCGAAGATGCGTGCGCGCGTCCTCGACGTGCTCGCCGAGGAAGGTTACATCCGCGGCTACCACCTGGTGGAAAAGCCCGGCGCGTTCCCGGAATTCGAGATCGAGCTGAAGTACTTCGACGGCCAGCCGGTGATCGCCGAGATCGCCCGGGTCTCCAAGCCCGGCCGTCGCGTCTACTCCTCGATCAAGGACCTGAAGCCGATCAAGAACGGCCTCGGGATCTCGATCCTGTCGACGCCCCGTGGCGTCATGTCGGACAACGCCGCACGCGACGCCAATGTCGGCGGCGAAGTGCTCTGCCGGGTCTATTGATATGTCGCGCATCGGAAAGAATGTGATCGCCGTCCCCGCTGGGGTCACGGTCACCCTCGAGGGCCAGACGGTCACAGTGAAGGGGCCCAAGGGCCAACTCGCCTGGACGCTGGCCGAGGAAGTCGAGATCGTCCAAGAGGGCGGCGAGCTGAAGCTGTCGGTTCGCTCCGACACCGCGCGCGCCCGCTCGATGTGGGGCCTGTCGCGCAGCCTGGTGAACAACATGGTCACCGGCGTCACCACCGGCTTCGAGCAGACGCTCGAGCTGGTCGGCGTCGGCTATCGCGCCGCCATGAAGGGCCAGGCTCTGTCGATGCAGCTGGGCTTCAGCCACGACGTGGACATTCCGCCGCCGCCCGGCATCAGCTTCGCCGTTCCCAAGCAGACCGAAATCAAGATCAGCGGGATCGACAAGCAACAGGTTGGCGAGACCGCCGCACGCATCCGCCGCATCCGTCCGCCGGAGCCCTATAAGGGCAAGGGCGTGCGTTACGCCGGCGAGCAGGTCCGTCGCAAAGAAGGCAAGAAGAAGTAGGTCATGGCGACTCCTCGCGACAATTCCCAACGGCGCAAGCAGCGCACCCGCCTCCGCCTTCGCAAGCTGGCGAACGGCCGGCCGCGGCTGTCGGTGTTCCGCTCGTCCAAGAACATCTACGCCCAGATCATCGACGACGAACGCGGCGTGACGCTCGCGGCCGCCTCTTCGCTGGAAGGCGACGACAAGGGCGCGGACAAGGACGCTGCGGCCCGCGTTGGCGCGCTGGTGGCCCAGCGGGCCATCGAAAAGGGCGTCAAGGACGTGGTGTTCGACCGCGGCGGCTACATCTATCACGGCCGGGTCAAAGCCCTGGCGGACGCCGCGCGCGAAGCCGGCCTGAATTTCTAAGGAAAAGCTGATGGCTCGCAGGAATGAAGAGCGCGGCGGCGGACGTGGTCGCGAAGAAGAGCGCGACAGCGACATCGTCGAGAAGCTCGTCCACATCAACCGCGTCGCCGCCACTGTGAAGGGCGGCCGCCGCTTCAGCTTCGCCGCTCTCATGGTCGTCGGCGACCAGAAGGGCCGCGTGGGCTTTGGACACGGCAAGGCGCGCGAAGTGCCGGAAGCCATCCGCAAGGCCACCGAAGAAGCCAAGAAGTCGATGATCCGCGTGCCGCTGCGCGAAAGCCGCACCCTGCACCACGACGGCGCAGGCCGCTGGGGCGCAGGCAAGGTGATGGTTCGCTCGGCGCCTCCCGGCACCGGCGTCATCGCCGGCGGCCCGATGCGCGCTGTGCTGGAAACCCTTGGCGTCCAGGACGTGGTGGGCAAGTCGGTCGGTTCGTCCAATCCCTACAACATGGTGCGTGCCACGTTCGAAGCGCTGAAGGTTCAATCTTCGCCGCGTCAGATCGCCGGCAAGCGCGGCAAGAAGGTCAGCGACGTGATCGGCCGCCGCGCCGACGGCGCCTCGGCCGTCGCCGCCTCGGACGCTGAAGGATAAGCCACATGGCTCAGATCAAAGTTCGTCAGACCGGCAGCCCGATCCGCCGGACCAAGGATCAGCGCCAGACCCTGCAGGGTCTGGGCCTGAACCGTATTGGCCGTGTCTCCACGCTGGAAGACACGCCCTCGGTGCGTGGCATGATCGCCAAGGTCCGCCACCTGCTGGAAGTGGTCGACTAGGCCACCGCTCCACCCGAGTGTCCGCCTGGAGCGGGCGCTCGACCCCATTCAAGCCGAGTCGGGAAGGATCCCGGCGATCGATCTCCAAGGAGAGGCGCTCATGACCAAACTCAACGAACTTTCGCCCCGTGAAGGCTCCGTCAAGGCGCGCATGCGCGTCGGTCGTGGCCCAGGCTCGGGCAAGGGCAAGACCGCCGGTCGCGGCGTGAAGGGCCAGAAGGCGCGCTCCGGCGTCGCCATCGCCGGCTTCGAAGGCGGCCAGATGCCGCTGCACATGCGCATGCCCAAGCGCGGCTTCAACAAGCCGAACGCCAAGGAATTCGCCGAGGTCAACCTGTGGCGCATCGAGCAGGCCGTCGCCGCCGGCAAGCTCGACATCAAGAACCCGATCGACGGCAAGGCGCTGGTCGCGGCCGGCGTGCTGCGTCGCGAGCTGGACGGCGTCAAGCTGCTCGGCAAGGGTGAACTCACCAGCAAGATCGAGATCACCGTCTATCATGCCACCGCCTCGGCCCAGGCCGCGGTGGAGAAGGCCGGCGGCAAGCTGACCTTGACGCGCCCGCAGGCGAGCCCCGAGGCCTGATCACGCTTGAAGACGCCGGCTCGCGTTGCGGGCCCGGGCGTCCTATGTGATCGGGACCACGGTTTAGGGGATTGGTGAATGGCTTCGGCCGCCGAACAGCTCGCAGCCAATATGAATCTCCAGGCCTTCAGCAAGGCCACGGAGCTTCACAAGCGTATCTGGTTCACCCTGATCGCGATGATCGTCTATCGGCTGGGGACCTTCATCCCCATTCCGGGCATCGATCCTCAGGCTTTCGCAGCCGCCTTCTCGGGCCAGGCCAGCGGCATCCTGGGCATGTTCAACATGTTCTCGGGCGGCGCGGTCTCGCGCATGGCCATCTTCTCGTTGAACGTCGGACCGTACATCTCGGCCTCGATCATCGTGCAACTGCTCGGCACGATCTATCCACCCTGGGAAAAGCTGCGCAAGGAAGGCGGGGAGGCGGGGCGCAAGACGCTCAACCAGTACACCCGCTACCTGACCGTGGTTCTGGCCATCTTCCAGTCGTTCGGCATCGCCATGGGCCTGTCGGCGAGTCCGGGCCTGGTGCACACGCCGGGCATGTTCTTCGTGATCTCCACGGTCGTCAGCCTCACGGGCGGCGCGATGTTCCTGATGTGGATGGGCGAGCAGATCACCAGCCGCGGCATCGGCAACGGCATCTCCCTGATCATCTTCGCCGGCATCGTCGCGGTGCTGCCGCGTAGCGTCTGGCAGATGTTCTCGATGACCCGCACGGGCGCACTGTCGACCATGGGCCTGGTGCTGATCTGCGCGATCGCGATCGCCGTCGTGTTCGCCATCGTGTTCATGGAGCGCTCGCAGCGTCGGCTGCTGGTGCAATATCCCAAGCGCCAGCAGGGTAACCGGATGTTTGGCGGCGACACCTCGTTCCTGCCATTGAAGCTGAACACCGCCGGCGTCATCCCGCCGATCTTCGCGTCGTCGCTGCTGCTGCTGCCTGCCACGGTGATGGGCTTCCTGGCGACCGCCGACCTTCCGGCCTGGGCGCAGTGGCTGCCTGGCGCTGTTGGGCACCTGCAGCATGGCCAGCCGCTGTTCATGGTCCTGTACGGCGCACTGATCGTGTTCTTCTGCTTCTTCTACACCTCGGTCGTGTTCAATCCCGAGGACACCGCGGAGAACCTCCGCAAGTACGGCGGCTTCCTGCCTGGCATCCGACCAGGGAAACGCACCGCTGAGTATCTGGATTTCGTACTCAGCCGGTTGACCGTTATCGGCGCGGCCTACGTGACCCTGGTCTGTCTGTTGCCTGAGGCGCTGATCGGCTTCTACCACGCGCCGTTCTATCTGGGCGGCACGTCGCTGCTGATCGTGGTCAGCGTCACCATGGACACGGTGACCCAGATCCAGTCACATCTCTTGGCCCACCAGTACGAAGGGCTGATCAAGAAATCGAAGCTGCGAGGCGCTCGGCGCTAAGCGGTCGCGCCGGACGCGCGAGCGGCCGGCTGATGGGGAGGAGGGGGCTCAACCCATGAACCTGATTCTGTTCGGGCCGCCGGCCGCCGGCAAAGGCACCCAGGCCAAGCGCCTCGTGGATGGCCGCGGCATGGTCCAGCTTTCCACCGGCGACATGCTGCGCGAGGCCGTGGCCTCGCAGAGCGCGCTCGGCAAGCGGGTCGAGGGCGTCATGCAACGCGGCGAGCTGGTCTCCGATGAGATCGTCATCGCTCTGATCGAAGAGCGTCTGCCCAAGGCCGAGTCCGCTGGCGGCGCGATCTTCGACGGATTCCCTCGCACCGTGGCCCAGGCTGAGGCGCTGGACGCCATGCTGGCCGGACGCGGCGCCAAGATCGACCTCGTGGTCCGTTTGAAGGTGGACGACACGGCGTTGGTGCAGCGAGTGGCGGGGCGATTCGCTGAATCGGGCCGTGCCGACGACAATCCCGAGAGCTTCAAGGTCAGGCTCGCGGCCTACAACAGTCAGACCGCGCCGCTGCTGCCGTATTACACGGGGCAGGGGAAGCTTGTGGAAGTCGACGGAATGGGCTCCATCGAAGTGGTCGCCGAAGCCATCGATAACGCCCTTGAAGACCACAAGGGCTGAACCTATTTTTCGCGCCGTCGACCATTGACGGAAATGCAACGATCCCTATAACGGGTCGCTTCCGCGAAAGGGCGCGAAGGACGTGCCGGCCTCTATGCCTTCGGGTGTAAGTCGGGGCGGCGTTCGCGCATCTCTGCGTGACCAGGAGTTTACCAAGTGGCCCGCATCGCAGGCGTCAACATTCCCACGAACAAGCGCGTGATCATCGCGCTACAGTACATCCATGGCATCGGCCAGGCGAAGGCGCGCGAGATCGTCGACAAGGTCGGCATCGAGGAAGCGCGCCGCGTCAATCAGCTCACCGACGCCGAAGTCCTGCAGATCCGCGAAGCGATCGACCGCGACTACACCGTCGAGGGTGACCTGCGTCGCGAGACCGCGGTCAACATCAAGCGCCTGATGGACCTGGCCTGCTATCGCGGCTTGCGTCATCGCCGCGGCCTGCCTGTCCGCGGACAGCGCACCCACACCAACGCCCGCACCCGCAAGGGTCCGGCCAAGCCGATCGCCGGCAAGAAGAAGTAAGAGAGTCCCCAGCCGATGGCCAAGGAACCGGCGCGCGTCAAGCGGCGTGAGCGCAAGAACATCACCTCGGGCGTGGCGCACGTGAACGCCTCGTTCAACAACACCATGATCACCATCACCGACGCCCAGGGAAACACCATCTCCTGGTCCTCCGCCGGCATGATGGGGTTCAAGGGTTCCCGCAAGTCGACCCCTTACGCCGCCCAGATGGCGGCCGAGGACGCCGGCCGCAAAGCCGCCGAGCACGGCGTGCGGACACTGGAAGTCAGTGTCTCGGGCCCGGGCTCAGGTCGTGAATCCGCGCTGCGCGCGCTGCAGTCGGTGGGGATGACGATCACCACCATCCGCGATGTGACGCCTATTCCGCACAACGGCTGCCGGCCGCCCAAGCGCCGGCGAGTCTGAGTACATCAGTACCCGCGCCTCTTAAGCGCCGGCCGCTCCCGCGGCTGGCGAAACTGCGTTTCGAGGGACATCTATTCCGTGATCGAACGAAATTGGAACGAGCTCATCCGTCCCGAGAAGCCGCTGATCGAGAGCGGCGCCGACGCCAACCGTAAGGCGCGTCTGGTGGCCGAGCCGCTCGAGCGCGGCTTTGGCGTGACGTTGGGCAACAGCCTGCGCCGGGTTCTCCTGTCGTCGCTGCAAGGTGCGGCGGTGACCGCGGTGCAGATCGACGGCGTGGTCCACGAATTCTCGTCGCTGGAAGGCGTGCGTGAAGACGTCGTCGACATCGTGCTGAACATCAAGCAACTCGCTGTGCGCATGCACGCCGAGGGCCCCAAGCGCATGACCCTGCGGGCCAACGGCCCGGGGCCGGTGACCGCCAGCCAGATCGAAGCGCCCGCCGACATCGAGATTCTCAACGGCGACCACATCCTCTGCACCCTCGACGAGGGTGCGCAGGTGCGCATGGAATTCACCGTGCAGACCGGCAAGGGCTATGTCCCCGCCGAACTGAACCGTCCGGAAGACGCCCCGATCGGCCTGATCGCCGTCGATGCTCTCTACTCGCCGGTCAAGCGCGTCGCCTATCGCGTCGAGCCGACCCGCCAGGGCCAGAGCCTCGACTACGACAAGCTGATCATGGAAGTGGAGACCAATGGCGCGGTCTCGCCAGTGGACGCCGTGGCGTTTGCGGCCCGCATCCTTCAGGACCAGCTACAGATCTTCATCACCTTCGAAGAGCCGATGAAGAAGGTCGAAGGCGAGGCCAAGCCCGAGCTGCCGTTCAACCCGGCGCTGCTCAAGAAGGTCGACGAGCTGGAGCTGTCGGTGCGTTCGGCCAACTGCCTGAAGAACGACAACATCGTCTACATCGGCGACCTGATCCAGAAGACCGAGGCGGAGATGCTCCGCACCCCGAACTTCGGTCGCAAATCGCTGAACGAGATCAAGGAAGTGCTGGCCGGCATGGCGCTCCATCTGGGCATGGACGTGCCCAACTGGCCGCCGGAAAATATCGAAGAGCTGGCTAAGAAGTTCGAAGACCAGATGTGATAAGCCTGCGGCGCGCCTGGTAAGGGACGCCGCATAGATTTTCCGGCGCGTCGAGAGACGCCCCGGCCGACAGGAAAGTGAGACCGCCATGCGCCACGGTTACGCGCGACGCAAATTGGGCCGCACCAGCGCCCACCGTACAGCCCTCTTCGCCAACATGGCGGCGAGCCTGATCAAGCACGAGCAGATCGTGACCACCTTGCCCAAGGCCAAGGAACTGCGTCCTGTCGTCGAGAAGCTGGTGACCCTGGCCAAGCGCGGCGATCTGCATGCGCGCCGTCAGGCGATCGCTCAAGTTCGCGACGTCGAGCAGGTCGGCAAGCTGTTCGCCACCCTGGGTCCTCGCTACAAGGACCGCCGCGGCGGCTACATCCGCGTGCTGAAGGCCGGCTACCGCTACGGCGACAACGCGGCGATGGCGGTGATCGAGTTCGTCGATCGCGACCCGGCCGAAAAGGGTAAGGACTCCGGTCCGCTGCAGAACGCCGGCTTCGCCGACGAATAGGCGCGGCGCTCGCCCATAGAGATTTCAAAGCCCCGGAGCTTCAGGTTCCGGGGCTTTTTCTTGCGCTGCTCGGCGTTGCCAAGCGGCGGAACTGTTCGCAGGATCGAGTGAGCCGGACCGCGACGCCGGCGATCGAAAAAAGGACGCCCGTCATGGCCCGCCCCGATCTCATCTCGGCGCTCTTCTACCAGGACCCGAGGGCGGCGATCGCCTGGCTGCAGCGCGCCTTCGACTTCCAATTATCGATGCTGCTGGAGGACGCCTCCGGCGCGGTTGTCCACGCAGAGATGGGTTTCGGGTCCGGCGCGGTGATGCTGGGCGGAGAATGGAGCGAGGCGCACCAAAGCCCGCGCTCGACGAACGGCAAGTGCACCCAGACGGTGCACGTGCACATCGAGACCGACATCCAAGCCCATTTCGCCCGGGCCAAGGCCTCGGGCGCAGAGATCCTCACTGAGCCGACCTATCAGTTCTACGGCGACGAGACCTATTCGTGCCGCGACCCGGAAGGCCATATCTGGAGCATCGCCCAGACCGTGCGGACCGTAACGCGCGAGGAGGCGGAAGCCGCCACCGGACTGAAGATCACAGGTTGGATCTAGACTCCGCGCGGCCCGCGCGAGGAACGCGATGACCGATACGTCTGACTCCGCATCTGAGCGGCCGGTCCATGGCCGCCCCGCGGCTTTGGGCTTCATTTTTGCCGCGGTGCTGCTGGACGTGATGGCGCTGGGCGTCGTCATCCCGGTGCTGCCACGGCTGATCCTCGAACTCACCGGCGGAAACGCAGGACAGGCGGCCCGCTACATCGGCTGGTTCGGCGCGGTGTGGGCGCTGATGCAATTCTTCGCCTCACCCGTGCTGGGCGCGCTGTCCGACCGCTTCGGTCGACGCCCGGTGTTGCTGCTATCGATGCTGGGGCTGGGCCTGGACTACGTGGTGATGGCGCTGGCGCCGACGCTGGCGTGGCTGTTCCTGGGGCGAGTGCTGTCGGGGGTCACCGCAGCGACCTTCGGCACGGCCAACGCCTACATCGCCGACATCACCCCGCCTGATCAGCGCGCCGCACGCTTCGGCCTGCTCAGCGTCGCCTTCGGGCTGGGCTTCATCCTGGGGCCGGCGATCGGCGGACTGCTGGGCGGTCTCGATCCCAGGCTGCCGTTCTGGGTCGCGGCCGGCCTGTCGCTCGCCAACGCCCTCTATGGCGTCTTCGTGCTGCCGGAGTCGCTGCCGCGCAGCGCGCGGGCCAAGTTCAGCTTCAGGATGGCCAATCCGATCGGCTCGTTCGTGCTTTACCGCGAGCGGCGGGGCCTGCTGCTGCTAGCCGCGATCATGCTTCTCTACAGCCTGGCCCACCAGGTGCTGCAGAGCACCTTCGTACCCTACGTCGACTATCGCTACGGCTGGTCGGCGCAGATGGTAGGCCTGAGCCTGGCGCTTGTGGGTTTGGGCAGCATCACGGTTCAGGGCCTGGTCGTACGCCGTTTCGTAGCGCGGTTCGGCGAGCGGGTGGCGCTAGCCGCAGGGTTGTTGATGGCCGCCTTGGGATTCACGGCCTACGCCGCGGCGCCCACAACCATGCTCTTCCTCCTGGGCATTCCGCTGTTCGCGTTCATGGGGCTGGTGGGGCCGAGCATGCAGGGGCTGATGAGCCGCAGCGTCTCTGCCCAGGAGCAGGGGCGGCTGCAGGGGGCCAACATGGGCGTGATGTCGATCGGCAACCTTCTCGGGCCGATCCTGTTCACCGAGGTGTTCGCCCGCGCGATCGGCGGCTGGCGAGCGTGGGCGCCGGTCGGCGCGCCGTTCTACGTAGCTGCAGGGTTGATGGTGACGGCGCTGTTGCTGGCGGCCGCGACGAAGCCGCCAGCGGCCGCTCCGCTTGCCTGACAAGCCGCACCGTCCCTGGTAGGAAACTGCGCATGCGCTTTCGACACATGGTCCCGGCCTTCGTCCTGCTGGCCGCCTGTTCCGACCCGACCGCCCGCAGCACGGCCCAGCCTGCGCCGCCACTTGCCGCGCCTGCGCGCGCCGTGCCCACCAGCGCGCTCGGCATGAAGCAGTCGTTCGCTCCGGTCGTCGCCAAGGCTGCGCCCGCCGTCGTCAACATCTCGTCCAAGCGGCTGGTGCGCCAGCAGGCCGATCCCTTCTGGGAGATGTTTGGCCGCGGCGCGCCGCGTGAACGGGTGGAGGGCTCGCTGGGCTCCGGCGTGATCGTCCGCGCCGACGGCGTGATCGTCACCAACAACCACGTGGTCGAAGGCGGCCAGGAGATCACCGTGGCGCTCGCCGACCGGCGCGAGTTCCCGGCGCGCATTCTGCTGGCGGATCCGCGCACCGATCTGGCGATCCTGAAGATCGACGCCGGCGGCGCGTTGCCGGTGCTGGCCATCGACGACACCGGCGACGCCCAGGTGGGTGATCTGGTGCTGGCGATCGGCGATCCGTTCGGCGTCGGCCAGACGGTGACCAACGGCATCATCTCGGCGCTGAACCGCTCGGCTGATCCCAGCGGTGACGCAGCCTCGAGCTACATTCAGACCGACGCGGCGATCAACCCGGGCAACTCCGGCGGGGCGCTCGTCGACATGGACGGCGACCTGATCGGGGTGAACAGCTTCATCCTGTCGCGGTCGGGAACGTCCAGCGGCGTCGGCTTTGCGGTGCCGGCGACCATGGTGCGCCGTGTCGTGGAGACGGCGGTCGGCGGCGGACAGGCCGTGGTGCGGCCATGGCTGGGCGCGCGGACCCAGGCGGTCACCGCCGAGATCGCCCGCAGCCTGGGCCTCGCCCTACCGCAAGGCGTGCTGGTGGCGCAGGTCTGGCCGGGCGGTCCGGCGGCGCGCGCTGGCGTGCGCCAGGGCGACGTGATCAGCCAGATCGACGGCAAGCCGGTGTACGATCCGGGCGGCCTGAACTTCGCGCTCGGCGCCCATCGGCCAGGCGACGGCGTGCGCCTGACGGTGCGGCGGGGCGGGGCCGACGTGCCGCTGAGCCTGCGGGCCGAAGCGCCGCCGGCGACACCGGCGCGCGATGAACGGACGCTGAGTGGCCGAAACCCCTTCGAGGGCGCGACCGTCGTCAACCTGTCGCCTGCCGTCGCCGAGGCGCTGGGGGTCGATCCGTTCCTGGGCCCGGGCGTGCTGGTGCTGAGCGTGCAGGGCGGTCTCGCCGTGAACGTCGGCTTGCGCCCCGGCGACCTGATCCGTGAGGTCAACGGCAAGCGCATCGAGAGCGTGGCGCAGCTTGCGGCCGCAGCCACCGCCCAGACGCGGGTGTGGCAGGTGACCATCGAACGCAGCGGCCAGGCGATCAGCGCCACCTTCCGCACCTGACGCCTGTGCTAAGGTTCAGCCCATGGCCGACCTGTTCGAAGCCGCGGGCCTGACCCCGCACGCGCCGTCGCCGCTGGCCGACCGCCTGCGCCCGCAGAGCCTGGGCGAGGTGGTGGGCCAGGACCACTTGCTGGGTCCCGAGGGGCCGATCGGACGCATGGCGGCGGCCGGGCGGCTGTCGTCGATGATCCTTTGGGGCCCGCCCGGCACCGGGAAGACCACCATCGCGCGCCTCCTGGCGAAGGCGGCGGGTTACGAGTTCCAGCAGCTCTCCGCGGTGTTCACGGGCGTCGCCGACCTGAAGAAGGCGTTCGAGGCGGCCCGCATGCGCCGCGCCGCCGGCCAGTCGACCCTGCTGTTCGTCGACGAGATCCACCGCTTCAACCGCGCCCAGCAGGACGGCTTCCTGCCGTTTGTGGAGGAGGGGATCGTCACCCTCGTCGGCGCGACCACCGAGAACCCGTCTTTCGAGCTGAACGGAGCGCTGCTGTCGCGCTCTCAGGTTTATGTGCTGAAGCGACTGGATGAGGCGGCGCTGGAGACCCTGCTGGCCAAGGCCGAGGCGTTCGAAGGCAAGGCCATGCCAGTGGATCCAGATGCCCGCAACGCGCTGATTGATCTCGCCGACGGCGACGGCCGCTATCTGCTGACCTTGGCCGAGACGCTGTTCAACATCGCGCCGCCCAAGCCGCTGAGCGTGGCGCAGATGAGTCAGGTGCTGCAGAAGCGCAGCCCCGCGTATGACAAGGACCGCGAGGAGCACTACAACGTCATCTCGGCGCTGCATAAGTCGATCCGCGGCTCCGATCCCGACGCGGCGCTCTACTGGCTGGCGCGCATGCTTCAGGGTGGCGAGGACCCGCTGTTCATCGCCAGAAGGCTTGTGCGCGCCGCGGCCGAGGACATCGGCGAGGCCGACCCCATGTCCCTGGTGCTCGCCAACGCCGCCAAGGAGACCTACGACTTCCTGGGCAGCCCGGAAGGCGAGATCGCGCTCGCCCAGGTGGTGATCCACCTGGCCGCCGCGCCCAAGTCCAACGCCGTCTACACCGCCTTCAAGGCGGCTCAGAAGGCGGCGCGGGAAACTGGCTCACTGGCGCCGCCCAAGCACGTCCTCAACGCGCCGACGCGGCTGATGAAGGATCTCGATTACGGCAAGGGCTACGCCTACGACCACGATGCCGAGGACAACTTCTCAGGCCAGAACTACTTCCCCGACGAGATGGGACGCCGCAGCTTCTACCAGCCCAAGGGTGAGGGGAACGAGGCGCGGATCAAGGACCGACTCGAGCGCTGGGCGGCCTTGCGCAAGGCGCGCGGCGGATGAGGCCGCGAACCCCGCCTAAGGCCAAGGCGCATGAGATCCCGCTGACCCTCACAGCCGAGGAGACGGCGCTGGTCCGCAGCCTTCTGATCTATGAGGACGCCAGCGTGTTGGCGCTGAACAAGCCGTCGGGCCTCTCCAGCCAGGGCGGGCGCGCCCAGGTGCATACGCTCGACGAGATGTTGTGGGCCTTCGCCAGGCCCGGCAAATCCCGGCCCCGGCTGATCCACCGCCTGGACCGCGATACCTCGGGCGTGATCCTCACCGCCAAGACCAAGCCTGCGGCCGCGTTCCTCGGCAAGGCGATGATGGGCAGGCGGCTCGCCAAGACCTATCTGGCGATCGTCGCGCCTGGCGCGCCACAGCCGCCGCAGGGACGCATAGAGGCGCCGTTGCGTCGCGACATGCAGGGGCGCGAGGCCTACATGCGCGTCTGCGACGCCGACCACGCCGACGCGGAGGCCGCCAGCACCGGCTACCGCACCCTGGCCGCAAACGAGACCGCGGCGCTCATGGAGTTGAAGCCGCGCACCGGACGCATGCACCAACTGCGCGTGCACCTGGCGTCGATCGGCCGCCCGATCGCCGGCGACGCGCGCTACGGCGGCGCGCTGGTGCTGGGCGGGCACGCCGTTCCAAGGCTGATGCTGCACGCGGCCGCGCTGGTGTTTCCGCATCCCGACGGCGGCGAGAAGCGCGTCGAGGCGCCGCTTCCGCAGGACATGGCGGAACTGCTCGGCGCGCTCGGGCTGCAGCAGGTCACAAGCGTCGAACGGAACGTCAGCGTCGCGACGGTCGTTTGAGGTGCAAGCCTTTGGAAGCGCAACGGCTTTCGGCGAGGAGTCATCACCATGAAGCGCATCGTCCCCCTCGTCCTCGCCACCCTGCTGCTCGGCGCTTGCGCCAGCGCGCCGACTTTGTACCAACCGGCAGCGGGACCGCAGGCCGTCGGGTTCTCGGAGTATCGGATCGAGCCTGGCCGCTATCGGATCACCTTCCGCGGCGGCTCCGGCGCACCCCCGGAGCAGGTGGCCGACTTCGCGCTGCTGCGCGCCGCCGACTTGGCGCTGGCCGACGGCTACGACTGGTTCCGGGTGTCGGACCGCTTCATCCGCCAGGCGGGACCCGACAACAGCCCGCGACTGTCGATCGGCACCGGCGGCGGCAGCTTCGGGCACAGTTCGAGTTTCGGCGTCGGCGTCGGCACGAGCTTCAACCTCGGCGGCGGTCCGGCGCTATCCCAGACGCTGGAAGTGCTCATGGGCAAGGGCGCCAAACCTGCCGGCGCCGACATCTACGACGCCCGCGAAGTCCGTCGCTCGGTGGGCGCGCGGGTCTGAGGCCGCCGCGTCAGACAGCGGCCTTGCGGCCTCGCTGCGTCGGCGCATAAGAGGGCGATGGGCAATTTGCTTCTGGTGGGCTTCGGCGGCGCGGCGGGTGCGATCGCGCGCTACTGCGTTGGCGTGCAGACACTGCGCTGGTTCGGGTCCGGGTGGCCTTACGGCACGCTGGCGGTGAATGTGATCGGCGGGCTGCTCATGGGCGCCCTGGTCGGCTATCTGGCCCAGCGTGGCGGCGCGGACCAGGAGCGGCTGCGGCTGCTGCTGGGCGTCGGCGTGCTGGGCGGCTTCACCACCTTCTCCGCCTATTCGTTGGAGGTCGCCCTTATGCTGGAGCGGCGCCAGTATGGGGCGGCGGGGATCTATGCGCTGGGCTCCACAGTCGCGGCGGTCGCGGCCCTGTTCGCCGGCATGATCCTGGTGCGCAGGCTGCTCGCATGAGAGAGGTGCGCACCATCCCCGTGCCGGACGGCGAGGACGGCGTTCGCCTGGACCGCTGGTTCCGAAGGCGTTGGCCGCATCTGAGCCAGGGACAGCTACAGAAGCTGTTCCGCTCTGGCCAGGTGCGGGTGGACGGGTCGCGGGCCAAAGCCGACCTGCGTCTGGCCGCCGGCGCAGTAGTGCGCGTGCCGCCCCTGCCAGATGCGCCCGTGAACGATCAGCAGGACCGCGTGATCGACCCGCGCGAGGCGGCGTTCGCCAAGTCCCTGGTGCTCTATGAGGACGACGAGGTGCTGGCGCTGAACAAGCCGTCGGGCCTGGCCGTGCAGGGCGGCACCAAGACCCTGCGCCACGTGGACGGGCTGCTCAGCGCCTGGGGCGAGGGGCTGGAGCGGCCGCGGCTGGTCCACAGGCTGGACCGCGACACCTCTGGCGTGCTGGTGCTCGGCAAGACGCCGGCGGCGGCGGCGAAGCTCGCAGGGGCGTTCGCGCACCGCAAGGCGCAGAAGACCTATTGGGCGATCGTCGCGGGCTTTCCGAAGCCGGGCGACGGGGTTATCGAGCTGCCGCTGGTCAAACGGGGCATCGGCGATCGCGAGATGATGACGCCGGCCGAGCCCAAGGATCCGCGCGGCGAGCCCGCGCGCACCGACTTCGTCACCATCGCCCGCGCCGGCCCGCGCGCGGCTTGGATGGCGTTGCGGCCGCACACGGGGCGGACACATCAGTTGCGGGCGCACATGAAGGCCATGGGGCATCCGATCGTGGGCGATCCGAAGTACGGCGACGAGACCTCTGCGGCGCTGTCTGAGGGGCTGAAGCTGCAGCTCCACGCACGTCGGCTGACCCTGCCGCATCCGTCGCGCGGGATCCTGACGCTGGAGGCGCCGCTGAGCGCTGAGATGCGCGCCGGCTTCCAGCGGTTCGGCTTTGACGAGCATGAAGCCGAGGCCGACCCGTTCGCATCCGGCCGGAGGCGCTCGTGAGCGAGGGACCGGGGATCAAGCGCGGCTTTCGTGAGCCCGGCGACAAGCCGAAGCGGTTCTACAAGCAGGTCGATGTCGCGGCTGGTGACGCGGGCTTCCAGGTGAAGCTAGACAACAGGTCGGTGCGCACGCCGGGCGGCGTGGTGCTGAGCCTGCCCACCCGCGCTCTGGCCGAACAGATCGCCGAGGAATGGTCCGGACAGGGCGAGATCCTGGACCTTGTTTCTATGCATGCGACCAGGCTCGCCAACACCGCCATCGACGCGGTGCCCCAGGCGCGCGACGTGACGGCGGCGTCGGTGGCGCATTTCGCCGCTTCCGACCTCGTCTGCTACTTCGCCGAGGCGCCGGCCGGATTGGTGAGGCGCCAGGTCGAGACCTGGGAGCCCATCCTGGCCCGCGCCGAACGCGAACTTGGGCTGACCTTCGTGCGCGCCGGCGGCATCGTGCATCAGGCCCAGCCTCAGGCCACCCTGGACGCGGTGAAGGCCCTGGCCCTCGCGCTCGACGACTTCCATTTGGCGGCGCTGGCGTTTTCGACCGCGCTCTATGGCTCGGCCGTGCTGGGCCTTGCGGCTCTGAACGGCTGGCTGGGGGCTGAGGCGGCGTTCGACGCCTCGCGCCTGGACGAGGCCTGGCAGGAAGACCAGTGGGGTGTCGACGCCGAGGCGGCGGAGCGCACAGCCCGCTTGCGCACCGAGGCGCGGATGCTCGAGCGGTGGCTGGCCGCGCTGGCCTAGGACAGCGTTCCGCGCGGTCACCTCGGCAGACGCTTGCAAGGGGGCCGCGCGCCCACTAGGCCATGGGCCGGGTTGAACAAATTCGGGAGCACCGGGGCGTGAAGGAAATTCTCGACGAGCTTGAGCGCCGGCGGGCCGAGGCGCGCATGGGCGGTGGTGAACGGCGCATCGCCAGTCAGCACTCCAAGGGCAAGCTGACCGCGCGTGAGCGTATCGACCTGCTGCTCGACGAGGACTCCTTCGAGGAGTTCGACATGTTCGTCGAACACCGCGGCACCGACTTCGGAATGGCCGATCAACGTGTCGCCGGCGACGGCGTAGTTACCGGCTGGGGCACGATCAACGGCCGGGTTGTGTTCATCTTCTCCAAGGATTTCACGGTGTTCGGCGGCTCGTTGTCGAACGCCCACGCCCAGAAGATCGTCAAGGTGCAGCGCCAGGCGATGAAGGTCGGCGCACCAGTGATCGGCCTGTTCGACGCCGGCGGCGCACGCATCCAGGAAGGCGTCGACGGCCTGGCGGGATACGCCGATATCTTCCTCGAGAACACTCTGGCCTCCGGCGTGATCCCGCAGATCGCGGTGATCATGGGCCCCTGCGCCGGCGGCGACGTCTATTCGCCGGCGATCATGGACTTCATCTTCATGGTGAAGGACACGAGCTACATGTACGTGACCGGCCCCGATGTGGTGAAGACGGTGACGCACGAGGAGGTCACTCACGAGGAATTGGGCGGATATCGCGTCCACGCCATCAAATCCGGCGTCGCCGACGGGGCGTTCGAGAATGACCTGGAGGCGCTCACCCAGGTGCGCCGGCTCATCGACTTCTTGCCGCTGTCGAACCGGGAGAAGCCGCCAGTTCGCAAGAGCTTCGACGACGTGTCGCGCGTGGAGGCCTCGCTCGACACTTTGGTCCCGGCCAATCCGAACAAGCCCTACGACATGAAGGAGTTGATCACGAAGGTGGTCGACGAGGCTGATTTCTTTGAGATTTCGGCCGATTTCGCCAAGAACATCATCTGTGGCTTCGCGCGCATGGACGGCTGCCCGGTGGGCATCGTCGCCAACCAGCCGCAGGTGCTGGCCGGCGTTCTCGACATCGACGCCTCACGCAAAGCCGCGCGATTCGTGCGTTTCTGCGACGCCTTCGAGATCCCGCTGGTGACGTTCGTCGACGTGCCGGGCTTCATGCCGGGCACGCGCCAGGAACAGGGCGGCCTGATCCGCCACGGGGCGAAGCTGTTGTTCGCCTATGCCGAAGCCACTGTCCCAAAGGTGACGCTGATCACCCGCAAGGCCTATGGCGGGGCCTACGACGTCATGAGTTCCAAGCACATCCGCGGCGACGTCAACTACGCCTGGCCGACGGCCGAGATCGCAGTGATGGGCGCCAAAGGGGCGGTAGAGATCATCTTCCGCGCCGAGATCGGCGACGCCGATGCGATCACCGCTCGCGAAGGCGAATACAAGACCCGCTTCGCCAACCCATTCGTCGCCGCCAGCCGCGGCTACATCGACGACGTGATCATGCCGAGCGAGACCCGCCGCCGGATCGGCCGGGCCTTGCGTAACCTGCGCGGCAAGGTGCTGACCAACCCGCCGAAGAAGCACGACAACATCCCGCTCTAGGGGAAGAGCGAGGCCAAATCCGCGCCCCTGAAATCGGAACATCCGACGCCGCCTCCCGTTGTGACCACAGGATTTGGTTGCAGAATAAGGGAGACCATCATGGCCGACAGATGGAGCGATGAGCGCGAACATGAATGGCGCGAGCTCAATGCTCGCCGCGCCGCCGAGGGCTTTGGCCGTCGCGACGAAGCCGGCGATTTCCGCGGCCAGGATCGCGAAGACCGCAGCTGGCCGACGGGTGCCGACTATGGCGACTACGGCTCCGGCGCTTTCGCCGACAACTACGGCCGCGGCGACCCGTCCAGTGCAGGGTATGGCGCGAGCCGCTATGGCCGGCCGAACGAGCGGGTGACCGACCGCTACTACGAGACGCAGCGCGATCCGGTGTACCGCGACGGCTACATGTCTGGCGGCGGCACCGATTACGGCCCCGACCAGGGTGGCTATGGCGTGCCTGCCTCGGGTGATCGTTCGGGCCGCCACTCCTCGTTCGGTTTTGGCCACGACCTGCGCGCAGACAGCCACGGCAGCCAGCGCCACTACGGCGGATACGCTACGGGTCTCGACCCTCGGCGCGATGGACGCCACGAGCGCTCCGACCAAGGCGGGCACCGCGGCTTTTTCGACCGTGCGGCCGACCATGTCGCCTCGTGGTTCGGCGCCGGCCAGGAAGGTGATCGCGACCAGGCGATGAGCCACCGCGGGCGTGGGCCGAAGGGCTATCGCCGGTCGGACGCGCGGATCAGCGACGACATCCACGACCGGTTAACCGACGATCCCTGGCTGGACGCCAGCGAGATCACCGTGGCGGTGGAAAACGGCGAGGTGACGCTGAGCGGGACCGTCGCCGACCGTGAGGCGAAGCATCGCGCGGAGCGCAGCGTCGAGCATGTCTCAGGCGTCGACCACGTGCAGAACAACCTGCGCATCGGCCAGCTCCAGTCTTCGAAGCCGTTTGAGAGCGGTAATCCTCTAACCACGCCCGGTCGCGGCTTTGGCGACAGCGTGCTGGACGCCCAGGCGCGCGGCGAAACCCCGGCGACGGACCACAAGCACGACCACTGATCGGAGAATCGTCGGGCGGCGCGAGCCGTCGCCCGACGAGACCTCTAGGCTGGCGCGCGGGCCATGGCGTCGTTATCGCCGCGCTCGAGCGGATCGGGCAGGGGCGCTCCGTCCATCACGAACGACAGCGATATCGAGTTGATGCAGTAGCGCAGGCCCGAGGGCCTTGGGCCGTCAGGAAAGACGTGGCCCTGGTGGCTGTCGCATCGCGCACAGCGGGTCTCGATACGTACCATGCCGTAGCTTACGTCGCGCACAGCGAGCACGTGCGACTCGTCGATCGGCGCGAAGAAGCTGGGCCAGCCGGTGCCGCTCTCGAACTTGGTGTGGGCGCGGAATAGCGGCAAACCGCATTCGCGGCAGCAGTAGACGCCGTTCTCCTTGTTATCTAGCAGGCCGCCGCAGAACGGGGCCTCGGTGCCGTGGTGCAAAAGCACCTCGGCCTCTTCGCGTGTGAGGTCCGCTTCCAGGCGCTTGCGTTCCGCAGCGTCAGGTGCAGAGAGATCGAATCCGAGGGGTGAGATCGCTGGCGTGCTCATGGGGCTCAATTTAAGGTCCTCCGCGCCGGATCGAAAGCGCCCATGGGTCGTCTTTTTCTGATCCTGCATCACAATCGCCTGCTAGCGGAAGGTCGCGTCACGCCTTGAGCTCTCTGTTCTCGAAAATCCTCATCGCCAACCGCGGTGAGATCGCGGTCCGCATCATCAAGACCTGCCGTCGTTTGGGTATCGCCACGGTGGTCGTCTATTCCGAGGCGGACGCCGATTCGATGGCCGTGGAGATGGCCGACGAGGCGATCCTGATCGGCCCGGCGCCGGCGGCGCAGTCCTATCTGGTGGCCGACAAGATCATCGCGGCTTGCCGCGAGACCGGCGCCCAGGCGATCCACCCCGGTTTTGGCTTCCTGTCGGAGAACGCCGGCTTCGCGCGCCGCCTGGCCGAGGAGGGGATCGTCTTTATCGGCCCCAATCCGCACGCTATCGACGCCATGGGCGACAAGATCGCCTCGAAGAAGTTCGCCGTGGAGGCTGGCGTCTCGGTGGTGCCGGGCCACGTGGGCGAGATCGACGACGTCGCGCACGCGGTGAGGATTTCCGAGGAGATCGGCTACCCGGTGATGATCAAGGCGTCGGCCGGCGGCGGCGGCAAGGGCATCCGCGTCGCTTGGAAACGCCAGGACGTGGAGGAGGGCTTCCCCGCCGTGCGCGCCGAAGCCAAGTCCAGCTTCGGCGACGACCGCATCTTCATCGAGAAGTTCATTGAGAGCCCGCGCCACATCGAGATCCAGGTGATGGGCGACAAGCACGGCCACGTCGTCCACCTGTTCGAGCGCGAGTGTTCGATCCAGCGGCGCAACCAGAAGGTCATCGAGGAGGCGCCCTCGCCGCTGCTCGACGCGGCGACCCGCAACGCCATGGGCGCCCAGGCGGTCGCACTGGCCCAAGCCGTCGGCTACGACAGCGCCGGCACCGTCGAA
This sequence comes from Phenylobacterium sp., assembly GCF_030697305.1. Lineage (GTDB taxonomy): Bacteria > Pseudomonadota > Alphaproteobacteria > Caulobacterales > Caulobacteraceae > Phenylobacterium. Next base: position 22,584 of record NZ_JAUYQL010000028.1, read on the forward strand.
TTCGTCGCCGGCCAGGATAAGAGCTTCTTCTTCCTGGAGATGAACACCCGCCTGCAGGTGGAGCATCCGGTGACCGAGTTGATCACCGGCGTCGACCTCGTAGAGCAGATGATCCGCTCGGCGGCGGGCGAGCCACTGGCGTTCACGCAGGCCGACCTGAAGATCAAGGGCTGGGCGATCGAGAGCCGGATCTATGCGGAGGATCCCTATCGCGGTTTCCTGCCGTCGATCGGCCGCCTTGCGCGCTACCTGCCGCCGGCCGAGGGCGAGCATGACGGCGTCATCGTGCGCAACGACGCCGGCGTGCGCGAAGGCG
>NZ_JAUYQL010000036.1 GCF_030697305.1 Phenylobacterium sp.
TGGCGAACGTGCTCGACGACATCGGTCGGGTGTTCTTCGGGATCATCGGCCTGGTGGTGAAGCTGGCGCCGATCGGCGCGTTCGGGGCCATGGCGTTCACCATCGGCAAGTACGGCGTCGAGTCGCTGATCAACCTCGGCGCGCTGATCGCCACCTTCTATGCGACGTCGATCCTGTTCGTGGTCCTGGTGCTGGGCGCGATCGCCTTGGTGAGCGGCTTCTCGATCTTCAAGTTCATCGCCTACATCCGCGAGGAACTGCTGATCGTGCTGGGCACCTCGTCGTCGGAGTCGGTGTTGCCGCAGATGATGCAGAAGCTGCAGCGGCTGGGTGCGGGCAAGACCACGGTGGGGCTGGTGATCCCTACCGGCTACAGCTTCAACCTCGACGGCACCAACATCTACATGACCCTGGCGACCCTGTTCCTCGCCCAGGCCACCAACACGCCGCTGACGCTTTTCCAGGAGCTCACCCTGCTCGGCGTCGCGATGCTGACCTCGAAGGGCGCCAGCGGCGTCACCGGCGCGGGCTTCATCACGCTCGCCGCGACCCTGGCGGTGATCCCGGACCTGCCGATCGCCGCGCTGGCCCTGCTGGTCGGCGTCGACCGCTTCATGTCGGAGTGCCGGGCGCTGACGAACCTGGTCGGAAACGGCGTCGCCACGCTGGTGGTGGCGCGATGGGAAGGCGACCTCAATCGCGAGACCCTGGCGCAGGAACTGGCGCGCGGACCCGACGCGATCCCGCACGCGGTCTTGACCGAAGCGAATTCCCCGGCTGACTGATCAAGCTCAACGAGGCTTAACAACTTTGGATTGAATCTGTGTTACGCCTTGGTTTCAACCTGACGAGTCGCCTGTAACGGGCCGACGCTGGAGATTGCGATGGTCCAAGCCGCCGCAGTGCTGGAAGACTTCGAAGCGCCGGCCGGCGTTGATCCCCTGTTCACCCTTGTCGAAACGATCGAGGCGCTGTCCCTCGCCCGCACGGTGGACCAAGTGGCTGCGGTGGTGCGATCGGCGGCGCGGCGTATCACCGGCGCGGACGGCGTGGCGTTCGTGCTGCGCGACGTGGACCAATGCTGGTACCTCGACGAGGACGCCATCGGGCCATTGTGGAAGGGGCTGCGGTTTCCGATGACCGCCTGCATCTCGGGATGGGCGATGCTGAACAAGCAGACCGCGATCATCCCGGACATCTACGCCGACGACCGCATCCCCCATGACGCCTACCGCCCGACCTTCGTCAAAAGCCTGGTGATGACGCCGGTGCGGCCCGCCGATCCGATCGCGGCCATCGGCGCCTATTGGTCCGTCGAGCGCCAGCCGACCCAGGACGAGGTGGTCAAGCTGCAGATCATGGCGCGCGCCACCGCCGGCGCGCTCGAGAACGCCCAGATGTACGCCTCGCTGACCGAGACGCTGGAGCGGCGCAAGTTCCTACTGCGGGAGCTCGACCACCGCTGCAAGAACACGCTGGCCGCCGTGCAGTCGATCGCCGACCAGACGCTGCGCAAGGCCGTCTCGCCGGCGACCTTCGTCGAGGCGTTCAATGGCCGGCTGAGCGCGCTGTCGCGCGCCCACGAACTTCTGACGCGCCAGGAATGGGGCCGCGCGCGGCTGAACGATGTGCTGGAGCAGGCGCTGTCGCCGTTCGGCGAGGTCGACGGCGCGCGGATCTCGCTACAAGGCCCGGCGATCGCACTGGCGCCGGAGACCTCCGTCAGCGTGCACATGACGGTGCACGAACTCGCGGTGAACGCCGCTAAGCACGGGGCGCTGACCACCGAGGACGGCCGCGTTGAGATCACGTGGAGCGTCGACATGGCGCAAGAGCACCGCGAGGTGGTGCTGGAATGGCGCGAGTCCGGCGGGCCGCCGGTCTCCATGCCGACGCGGGCCGGCTTCGGGATGCGTTTGATCGAGGGCGGTCTCGCGCGCGACCTACACGGCGAATGCGATGTCGATTTCGCGCCCGAAGGCCTGCGGTTCACCCTGCGCGTCCCCCTGTCGCCGAGGATCGCGCTCGCCTGATGAAGTCCCCACGCGTGATTCTGGTCGAGGACGAGAGCCTGGTGGCGCTCATGATGCAGGACCTGCTGACCGACCTGGGCTGCGAAGTCGTAGCCTCGTTCGGCTCGCTGAACCCTGCGCTGATCTGGCTAGAACAACAGGAGACGCCGCCGGACGGCGCCCTGCTCGATGTGAATTTGGGGGGCGAGCTGGTCTTCCCGCTCGCCGCGGCCTTGGCGGCCAAGCGGGTGCCCTTCGCCTTCGCCACCGGTTACGGCGCGGTGGGCGATGTGCGCTTCGAGCGCGCGCCGCTGCTGCACAAGCCAGTCGACATCGGCAAGCTGGCGCCGATCATCGACCTGTTCACCGAGCAGGCCTAAGCGCGCCGACGGTGTCTGTTCAGGATTTTAGGAAATGCGCCCAGGTCCTTGAACCTGGGCGGTATTCCGATCGACGATCAGGCCGCGACGGCCTTGATCAGCGACTTGTTGAGGATGCCGATCGCCGCGTCGCGATCGATCCGCTCGATGGCGGCGACCTCGCGGGCCATGCGGTCCAGCGCCGACTCATACAGCTGACGCTCGGAGTAGGACTGCTCGGGCTGGTTCTCGGCGCGGTGAAGGTCGCGCACCACTTCGGCGATGGAGATCAGGTCGCCGGAGTTGATCTTGGCCTCATACTCCTGCGCGCGGCGGCTCCACATGGTGCGCTTGACGCGCGCACGGCCTTTCAGCGTGGTCAGCGCCTGGCTCACGACATTGCCTTCGGCGAGCGGGCGCAGGCCAGCGGTGCGCGCCTTGGCCGTGGGGACGCGCAGGGTCATTTTCTCATGATCAAAGGTGATGACGTAGACTTCGAGCGAGATGCCGGCGACTTCCTGAGTTTCGATCCCCTGTACCTGGCCCACGCCATGGGCCGGATAGACGACGTGATCGCCAACCGCGAAATCAAGACCGTTCTTGCTCATTGCTAGTCCTCTCAACATTCGTTCGGGCCTGCGCGGCGACGATGACGGGTACACTCAGAGACCAAAACAGCGCCGGCCGCTTTTGCCGTGCGGCGGCGCCAATCCTCTGAGATGGAGCAATCTCCAAGACACCCTTCGCCCTAACAGGCGTTCGTCGGCCGGGGGACGGCGCTACTTCCAGGAGCGACGCATGCAAGTCAAATCGACCTGCCGTAACGTCGTTGATGACGATAGCATAAAATTAAGCCGAATGAAAGAGTTGCCGCCCGGCGTCAGGAGCCGCGGCCAGGCTTCTCGCTGAAGTACTTCTCAAGCTTGCCAGTTTCACGCTCGTACTGCTCGGCGTCGGCCGGCGGCTCGCCCTTGACCGTGATATTCGGCCAGACGCGGGCGTAGTCGGAATTGATGCGCAGCCACTTGCCGTCGGGATCGTCCTCGGTGTCCGGCTTGATCGCGTCCACCGGACACTCGGGCTCGCACACGCCGCAGTCGATGCACTCGTCGGGATTGATCGCGAGGAAGTTCTCGCCCTCGTAGAAGCAATCGACCGGGCACACCTCCACGCAATCCATGAACTTACATTTGATGCAGGCATCGGTGACGATGTAGGTCATCGAAGGTTTGGGCTCCGAATTCTTGGCCGCTACGAGAGGCGGGGGTTTTTCACGGCGTGGGGCCGGCTTGTCAATGCGCGACGACGCGCGCCGCCCTCAAGTTATCTGCAACGGCGAATAGAGGCCGCGGGCTTCGGCCGGCGGGCCGCGCCGCTCACCCAGGGCCTCGACGCGCACCGCGGTCAGCTTCCCGCCGACCGCGAACACTAGGTTGTCGCCGACCTTCACTGCGCGCGACGGCTTGTCCAGGCGGGTTTCCTGGCCGCCGCGCGTCAGCCTGACCCGGCTTTCATCGACGAAGTGGGCGGCCAGCGTGCGGGTCTTGAAGAACCGTGCGCGCCATAGCCAGACATCCACGCGGCAGCCGCTGGCGTCCTCGATCACGCCTCGCGCGCCTTCGGGCTGGGCTTACGCCGTCGCCGGCGCGCGGCGAGGGGCGCAGCAACCTGTCGAAGCGCCGCCAGCGCCGCGAAAGGCGAGGCCGTCGGCGCGCTGGCGGGGGCTGCTGGCCGAGCGTCGTTGCGTCGACGCCAGGCTGTCGGCTGTCCGGCGACGGGCTTGGCGATTGGCGAAAAGCCCAGCGAGCGCAGGATCGCCAGGGTCTCGGCCTCAGTCCAGCCGAGTTCCTCACGCGCCTGATCGGATAGCAGGGCGCCTAGTCCTTGCCGTGGCGCGGCCCGAAGCAGTTCGTCCAGCCGCTCGAGGCTCTCGACCGGGACGGCGTGTCCGCCGACAGCCCGAAGGCCGTGCGCGGCGAGCGCAGACACCGGCACGCCGGCGGGCAGTGCGCTCGGCCCGGCGAGCGGCGGGTTCCAGCCCGGAACCGCGCGGCCTGCGAAGGCGCGGGTCAGCGCCAAGGCCTCGGGCTTCAACAGCGCGGGCAGGAACAGGCTGAACGCGCCCAGGCGGACGCCCAGGCTTTTCAACTCGCGGCGCTCGACCTGGCTCAATGCCTTGGCCTCCTCACGCACCGGCGCCCGATCGAGGATGCCGCCGGCTTCGATCAGCCGATAGGTGAGACCGCGAGCCAGGCCCTTGAGGCGGCCTTCCGCCATCGCCGCCTCCAGCCTGCGGAGCGCCGGCAGCCGGCGGCCGGACTCGGCGGCGACAAAGGCCTCCATGCGCCGCAGGGCGCGCTCGCGGGCGGTGGTCGGGCCAAGCTCGCCGAACAGGCGCAGGCGAGGCGTGAACGGGGCGCCGCCCACGAGCGTCGCGGCGGCTTCCCCATGCCAGGTGACCACGCCGTCCGGCAGCAGCCGGAACGCTTCGTCAGGCTCCGCGGCGAGCTTGCCCAGCCGGCGCGCGATCTCGGGGCCCACCGCGGCGATCGCTGCGGCGCGCAACGCCTTCTGCTCGATCAGCGAGGAACCCTGTGCGGGCTCGAAGGCGACGCCCTGCAGACGGCCGACGAAATGGCCTTCAACGGTCACCGCGCCGTCGGCGCCGACGCCGGCCAGCATGTCCTCGCGCACCCGCAAGCCGCGCATCAGGGCGCTGGTGCGGCGGTCGACGAAGCGGGCCATGAGCCGCTCGTGCAGGGTGTCGGACAGCCGGTCCTCGAGCGCGCGCGTGCGCCCCTGCCAGCCGACAGCGTCGGTCAGCCAGCCGGTGCGGTTGGCGACGTAGGCCAGCGTGCGCACATTCGCCAACCGAGAGGCCAGGGTGTCGATGTCGCCCTCGCTGTGGTCGAGCTGGGCGTATTGGCGGGCGATCCAGTCCTCAGGGACATGGCGCGGGCCTGTCGTCAGGTGGTCGAAGAAGTCCTTCACCAGCCGCGCGTGGTCGTCGGTCCCGGTCTTGCGGAAATCCGGCGTCTGACAGACGTCCCACAGCTTCAGCAGCGCCGAACGGTCGCGGCAGCGATCGGCGACCTCCGGCAGGGCGGACAGCCGGCGGAGCGTCGCCTCGTCCAGGCTCTCCTGTGACAGGGCGAGGCCATTGCGATCGGGCGGGAGAGCCAGCGAGCGCGTCAGCAGCGCCAGGGAGCCGAAGTCCAGCTTCGCATTGCGCCATTCGGCCGAGGCGACAGGCTCGAACTGGTGCTTCTCCACCGCGTCGAACAGGTCGGGATCGATGTCCTCGCACTCGCCGGTGACGCCGAAGGTGCCGTCGGTGCGGTAGCGCCCGGCGCGCCCGGCGATCTGGCCGATCTCCTGCGGGTTCAGCCAGCGGGTGCGCTTGCCGTCGAACTTGCGCAGACCCGCGAACGCCACGTGGTCGACGTCCATGTTCAGGCCCATGCCGATCGCGTCGGTAGCCACCAGAAAGTCCACCTCGCCCGACTGGTAGAGGGCGACCTGGGCGTTGCGGGTGCGTGGGCTCAGCGACCCCATCACCACCGCTGCCCCGCCGCGCTGGCGGCGGATCAGTTCGGCGATGGCGTAGACCTGGTCGGCGGAGAAGGCGACCACGGCGGTGCGCCGGGGCAGGCGGGTGAGCTTCTTGGGCCCGGAGTAAGTGAGGTTGGAGAACCGCTCGCGCGAGACGATCTCCGCATGCGGCAACAGGCGGCGCACCAGCGGCCCCGTCGTGGCCGCGCCCAGAAGCATGGTCTCCGACTTGCCGCGGGCGTGCAGCAGGCGGTGGGTGAAGATGTGCCCACGCTCGGGGTCTGCGCACAGCTGGATCTCGTCGACGGCCAGGAACTCCACCTCGCGCGACAGCGGCATCGCTTCGACCGTGCACACGAAATACTGCGCGTGCGGCGGGACGATCTTCTCCTCGCCCGTGATCAGCGCCACCGAGCGGGGGCCTCGCGCCTTGACGATCCGGTCGTAGATCTCGCGGGCCAGCAAGCGCAGGGGCAGGCCGATCATCCCGGAGGAATGGCCGAGCATCCGCTCCACCGCCAGGTGCGTCTTGCCGGTGTTCGTGGGCCCGAGCACCGCCACCAACCGGGGCGGGGCGGCGCCCGAGGGGCGGTCGCTCATAATCCCAAGTTGGGGTGGGAATCGCTGGAGGGCAAGCGGCGCCGGAGCCTTAGAGGTTACGATCGAAATCCATGCTCTGATGCAGGATGCGGACCACTTCGACGCCCCCAGCATTCAATCGGTAGAACACCACGTGCGGACCGGCCGTTGGCCTGAAATAGCCAGCCCGGATGTCGTCGCTTGCCCGGCCAAGACGCGGATGCTCCGCGGCGCTCTCGATGACGCGCTGGAGGTCTCGGATGTAGGTCTCGGCGTGGGAGCGGCCCCACCTGGCTTCTGTGTAGTCCCAGATCTCAGCCACGTCGGACCGGGCGCGTGGCGTGTGGACGTAGGTCCTCATCAGGTTGAGGTCTTGAGGCCCGACCTGTCAGCGATGAAGGCGTCGAAGTCGAAAGGCATGGCGGTTCCGCTCGTTTCGCCCTCGATCAAGGCCGCACGCAGTGTGTCGAGGCGAAGCTGCCGCTCCTCAAGTAGTCGCAGGCTTGCGCGGACGACGTCGCTTGCCGAGCCGTATCGGCCGGTCGCCACCTCAGCCTCGATGAAGGCGCTAAAATGATCCCCGAGGCTGAAAGAGGTGCTTTTGCTCATCGGACGTCCTCCCGGTCGATCAATACCAAATATTGGTATGGTGCGGAACCCACCTGTCAATCGAGGGTGCGGCGGTATCGCAACATCGCCAGGGCGGAGACGACGCAGACGAAGGCGGCCAGGGCGGCGAGTTCGCGCCACATGTCCTCCAGCGACTGGCCCTTCAGCAGCGCGCCGCGCACCACGCGCAGGAAGTGGGTGACGGGGATGATCTGGCCCAGCGTCTGAGCCCATTCCGGCATGCCTCTGAACGGGAACATGAACCCCGACAGCAGGATCGAGGGCAGGATGTAGAAGATGCTCATCTGCATGGCCTGCAGTTGCGAGCGCGCGACCGTGGAAATCAGGAACCCCAGGGCGAGCGAGCCGACGATGAACAGGGCGACGCCAAGGCTCAATCCTGCCCAGCCGCCGCCCAGCGGAACATGGAACAGGGTCCCGGCGAGCAGCAGGATCAGCGCGGTCTGGATCAAGCCGACCAGCACATAGGGTGCGAGCTTTCCGACCATCACCTCGATCGGCTGCACCGGCGTCGCCAGCAGCGATTCCATGGTGCCGCGCTCGGTCTCGCGGGTGACGCTGAGCGACGTCATCATCACCAGGGTCATAGACAGGATCACGCCCAGCAGGCCCGGCACGATGTTGTAGGCGGTGACGGCCTCGGGATTGTAGCGGCTGTGGACCACCACCTCGAATGGCGGCGCGGCCTTTGAGGGCTGCGCGACAGACCCTTGAAGATCTCGCGCCAGCGCCTGGTTCGACAGCGCCTGCAGCGCCGCCACGGCGCCGCCGGTGGCCGAAGGGTCGGTGGCGTCGGCCTCCACCAGGATCTGGGCGTGGTCGCCCCTCACCACGCGCCGGGTGAAATCGCCGGGGATGGTGATGGCGAACTGAGTGTCGCCCCGGCGCAGCAGGTCGTCGAGCTCGGCCGGACTGCGAACCTGCCGATCGAGATCGAAGAAGGCGCTGTTGCGCAGGCCCGAGATCAACGAGCGGGCGAACACGCTGTCCTCCTGGACCAGCAGGGCGGTGGGCAGGTGGCGCGGCTCCGAATTGATGGCGTAGCCGAACAGCAGCAACTGGACGACCGGCATGGCCAGGATCATCGCGTAGGTCAGCCGGTCGCGGGTGAGCTGCTTGAACTCTTTGGCCAGCACCGCCAGCACGCGCAGGCTCGAGAACCCGCTCATTGGAAGTTGTCCTCGGCGCCGGCCATCAGGTGGATGAACACATCCTCCAGGTTGGGCGGGGTCTCGCTCCAGTGGAACGGTGCGCGCCGGTAGGGAGCCAGCGCTTGCTCAAGCGCCGCCCGGTCCGGCCCGCTGACATGCAGCGCGGCGCCGAATGGGGCGGCGGTCTCTACGCCGGGCAGGGCGGCGATCTCGGCGGCGAGGCGGTCGATGCCCGGGCCTTCGCCGTGGAAGGTGGTGAGCATGGCCTCGGCGATCACCTCGTCAGCCGTGCCGCGGGCGATCAGCTTGCCGTAGCTGATGTAGGCGATCTCGTGACAGCGTTCGGCCTCGTCCATGTAGTGGGTGGAGACCAGGACGGTCAGGCCCTGGGCGGACAGCGCATGGATCTCGTCCCAGAAGCTGCGCCGGGCCTTGGGATCGACGCCGGCGGTCGGCTCGTCCAGCAGCAGCAGGCGCGGCTCGTGCAGGGTGGCGGCGGCAAGGGCCAGGCGCTGCTTCCAGCCGCCGGACAACGTGCCGGCAAGCTGGTCCCGGCGCCCGGACAGGCCCAATCGCTCCAGCGCGTCGGCGACGCGGGCTTCGCGGCGGTCCAGGCCATGGACGCGTGCAGTGAACTGCAGGTTCTCGGCGAGCGTCAGGTCCTCGTAGAGCGAGAACTTCTGCGTCATGTAGCCGGTGCGCCGCTTGATCTGGTCGGCCTGTTTGAGGATGTCGAACCCCAGGCAGGTTCCGGCGCCGCTGTCGGGCGTCAGCAGGCCGCAGAGCATGCGCAGCGTGGTGGTCTTGCCCGAGCCGTTGGGACCGAGGAACCCGCAGATGCGGCCTTCCTCGACCTGGATGGTGACGTCCTGCACGACGCGGCGCGCGCCGAAGCTCTTGTTCAGGCCGCTGACGTCGATGGCCAGGGTCACGGCGCCGGCTCCAGCGGGACCACGTCCACTGGCTGACCAGGATTGAGTCGCACACTGGGCCTGGCCTCCACCAGGTAGACCAGCCGGTCGCGCGCTTCGCGGCTGTAGATCACTGGCGGGGTGAACTCAGGGCGCGGGCTGACGAAGGTGACCCGGGCGCTCAGGCCCGCGGCGCAACCGTCACAGGAGAAGCGCACGCTGGCGCCGCGCTTGTAGGCAGCCAGCGACGCCTCGGGGACGAAGAATCGCAGCTTGATCCGGTCGTAGGGCAGCAGGGCCAGGATCGGTGCGTTCGCCGCCGCCCACTCGCCGGGCTGGAAGAAGGTGTCCTCGACACGCGCCGCCGACGGCGCACGCGGCGCCAGATCGTCCAGCCTCGCCTGGGCGCCGGCGAGCGCCGCCTGCGCTTGGGTCACGCGGGACTCGGCGGCGAGGATCTGATCGTCACGGGCGCCCAGCGTCGCGGCGTCGCGCTGGCGGCGAGCGGCGGCGAGCCGCGCCTGAGCCGCCTGGGCCGTTGCACGCACGTCGTCCAGTCTCGCCGGCGCGTAGATTCCGCGTCGGACCAGCGGTTCGGTTCGGCGCAGCACGGCGGCGGCGTCCCGGGCCTCGGCCTCTGCGGCGGCGATATTGGCTTCGAACACCGCGAGTTCGACGGGGCGCTGTCCCTTGCGTGCGTCCAGCGCCTGGGACTGGGCGGCGGCGAGGTCGGCGGCGGCCTGATCGCGCTGGGCGCGAAGCTGGCGCGGGTCGACGACGAACAGGGGCTGGCCGGCCGCGACCTCGTCGCCCCGCGATACGCGCACCTCCTGTACCGTCCCGGACACCGGCGAGGCCAGGTACAGCGGTTCGCCCTCGACGTATCCGGACAGGGTGTGGGCGCGGGTCAGGCGGGGCGCGAACACCAGCACCGCGACGATCGCCGCTGCCGCCAGCAACAGGATGGCGACCAGGGGGCGAGAGAGCTTCATGCGGCCTCCAGGCTCAGTCCATCCAGCAGGGTGGCGACGTGCTGACGGGCGAGGGCGGGCAGATCGAACGGCGCAGCGCCAACGGGAACGAAGGTTTCGCGCCAGATCACGCCCACCAGCATCGGGGAGATGACTTGCAGGGCGTAGGCGCGCGGATCGCCGGCCCGCACCTCGCCGCGCGCCTGGGCTGCGGCGATGGCGGTCGATAGCGCCCCCAGCGCCACCGACACTAGCTGATCGTGCCAGACGCGGGCGAGTTCGGGGAAGTTGCGGGCCTCGGCGATGACCATCTTGGCCACTCCTCCCACATGCGCGCCGCCGACCACCTGCACCAGCCGCTCGACGATCGCGTGCAACAGGTCGGGGAAGGGGCCGGGATGGGCCGCCATCAGGGCCGCAATCCGCGCGATGTCCGGCGCGACCGCCTGTTCGACCACGGCGCGGAAGATGTCTTCCTTGGTCTCGAAGTAGAGGTACAGCGCGCCCTTGGAGACCCGCGCGCGGGCGGCGACATCCTCCAGCCTGGCCGCCGCGAAGCCCTTTTCAGCAAACACTTCGAGGGCCGCGGCCGCGATCTCTCGCGGACGCTCGGCCTTGCGTCGGCGGAATTTGGGTTCGCCTGCCTGCACCGCGCGGTTCCAGCTAATTACTGACCAGTTAGTTATATATAAGATGATCAGGCTTGGCAATCGGATGGGACGGCCGCCGCCTTAAAGTCGGCTTCACCAAGCCGGCGCTAGGTTGGAGTCCCTTCGCAATGACGAGGCGCCATTCGCCGTGACGCTCGCGCCGATCACACCGCTGACCCCAGGCGACCCGCAGGCCCGCATCTCCGCGGCCCTGGAAGGGATGCTGCGTGACGCAGCGCCCACGCCGCCCGCCGTGGCCGTGCGTCCCGATCCGCTGGTGGCCGCAGTGCGTGCGGCCCTGGAATCGGCCGCCTCCAGTCAAGGCGGCCTGTCGCAACTGTTCGCCGATCTCGGCCAGGCGCTGCGCCGTAGCGACCTGCCGACGGCGGCCCGCACCGCGATCGCCGACCTGTTAGCGCTGCGCACGCCCCTGCATCCGGCGCTGGGTGCGGGCGACATCCGCCGCGCGGTGCAAACCTCCGGCCTGTTCCTGGAAGCCGACCTCGCCGCGACGCCCGCCGGTGGACGGGCTGCGCCGCCGGGATCACCCGCGCCGCCGCCGACCGATATCAAGGCCGCTCTGCTCACCGTCGGTCATGAGCTTGAGCAGTGGGAACCGCCCGAGGCGGGCGCGCCGCGCCAGGCGCACGCTGCGGTCCAACCGGCGGCTGACGGCGCCCGTCCGCTCATCGCGCCGCCGCCCCCCTATCGTGGATCGCCGACCGCCGCTCAATCGCCGGCCGAACCCAGCATTGCGGCCGACGCGCCTGCCGAAGCCCTCGCAGGACGGCTGACGGTGGAGACGCGCGCCGCCATCGCGCGCCAGGAGTTGCATCAACTGGCCTCGCTCCCAGAAGCGCGCGGCGCCGAGCGCCCCGAAGAGTCGCTAGGACCGCGTTGGTTGCTTGAGATCCCGTTCGCCACGCCCCAGGGCGCCGCCATCGCCCAGTTCGAGATCGCTCACGACATGGCGGGCGGCGGAGCCGGCGAGCAGGTCGCTCCAGCCTGGCGGGTCCGTTTCTCGTTGGATGTCGAGCCGCTGGGCCCGGTCCACGCCCAGGTGGTGCTGGGCGTCGACGGCCGCGCCGCGGTCACCTTGTGGGCCGAACGCGACGCCTGCGCCGAGCAACTCCGCGAGCAATCGAGCCTGCTCAGACTGGCGCTGCAGGATGCCGCCTTCGCAGCGGATGTAGCGGTCTATTCGGGCGCGCCGCATCGCCCGCCGCCGCCGGCCGCCGGCGTGTTGGTGGATCGAACTTCATGAGCCTCGAACCCAAACGCGCCCTGGCCGTCGCCCTGCGCTACGAGGGCAAGGGCGCGCCGCGCGTGATCGCGAAGGGCAGGGGCCTGGTCGGCGAACGCATCCTTGAGACCGCAGCCGCCCACGGCGTGCCGATGGAGCACAATCCGGCCTTGGCCGAGGCGCTGTCGCGGGTCGAGCTGGAGGAGGAGATTCCGGAGCCGCTGTATCTCGCGGTGGCGGAGATCCTGGGTTTCCTGTTGCGGGCTTCAGGGCGTCTGCGCTGACAGATTAACGCGCAAGCTGCGCCGTGCAGAACACGCGCGAAACAAATCAGGACCGAATCAGCGACTCGGTCCGATTCGGCATTTGTTCCCTACCAGCTATTGTAGCTGTAGCGCGCCGAACCACAATCGCGTTCCGGGTTGCGCGCCCTATGCCGCCGCTTCGCCTTGACGGGCGGCGAAAGCTTCCTCTATATCGCCGGCTCCCGCGTGGGCCTTGTCTACGCTATCCCTGTCCTCGCGAAGGTTCTCACCATGTCGCGCCGTTGCGAACTCACTGGCGTTGGTCCGATGGTCGGCCACAACGTCAGCCACTCGAACATCAAGACCAAGCGCCGCTTCCTGCCGGCGCTGTCGCCCGCGACTCTGCAGTCCGACGCCTTGGGCCAGAGCTTCCGCCTGCGCATCAGCAATGCGGCGCTGCGGACCCTGGACTTCCGCGGCGGCCTCGACGTCTTCCTGCTGAAGGCCCGCGATGAGGCGCTGTCACCGCGCGCGCTGAAGATCAAGCGCCAGCTCAAGGCGAAGCTCGCCGAACAGCCCGCCGCCGCCTAATCCGAACCGATCGGACGACGACAAGAGGCCGGCCCCGCAAGGGCCGGCCTCTTTCGTTTGCCTACTTCAGCTTCGAATCGAACAGCGCGATCAATTCGCGCCAGTGCCGCTCGGCGGCGTCCTTGTTGTAGACCGGCATGTCGGTGGGCACGTAGCCATGCTTCGCGCCCGCCCAGATGCCGACCTCGGCCTCGACGCCGGCGTCGCGGAACGCCTTGTCCAGCCGGTCCTTCTGGGCCTCGTCGAAGCCCGCGTCCTGATCAGCGCCCCCCACGAGCACCTTGGCCTTTGTTTTGGGCGCCAGCAGATGCGGGCTGTCGGGGGCGTCGGTGGCTACGTTGCCGGGGTGGAAGGCGCCGGCCGCCACCACTCGGTCCGGGAAATTCCCCGCCGCCCGCAGCGCAAGCCCGCCGCCCATGCAGTAGCCGGTGACGCCAATCTTGTCGGCCTTGGCCTTGGGCTGCTTTTCCAGCCAGTCGAACCATACCGCCATGTCGGCCACCGCCTTCTGCGGATTGGTGGAGCCGGTCATCTTGCCGAACACCTCGCGGCGGACGGCCTCATCACGGAACACCGCCTGCAGGTCGATCGGCTCGTACGGTCCAAGACGCCAGAACATGTCCGGCAACAGCACGTAATAGCCGTGCGAGGCCAGTCGCTCGCCCATCTCGAACAGCGAGGGCCGGATCGCCGGCGCATCCATGAAGATCACCGCGGTCGGCCACGGGCCTTCGCCCTGGTCTGGGGTGAAGACAAAGGCCCGGGCGCTTCCTTCGGGCATGGGGATCGAAACTTCAGTGCGGCTCATCCTCGGGGCTCCCTCAGTCAGGTTTTTTGGTCGCCCAGTCGAACGCGAACAGGTACGTCCGCTGGGCGTTGGAGAAATTATCGTCGGAAATCAGATACAAGCGCACGATTCCGTCGGCCGCGGGCACGGCGGCCAGGCCTTCGAAATTGTCGAGGTTAAGCGGGCGCGCGAGCTCCAGGCGGTCCACCTCGGCCCAAGCCGCATCGCGAATCGTGATGATGATCCGCACACCACGGATCGGATCGTAGGCGCGCAACATGAACGCCCAGCGCCCAGCCGGCAGAGGGGCGGCGGCCACCAGGCCGAACTCTCCCGGCTTCTCGATCACATGGGCCGATGCACAGGCGCCGGACAGGCGGCAGCGCCAGACCTCGCCGCTATCTTCGCCACCGACCAGATAGGCGTCAGGGCCATTGGCCGGATCCTCGGCCAGGGCCTCCATGCCGGCGTTGCGGGGGAAGGTCCTTTCGGGTGACGGCGCGCGTGCGGGCAGGCCGTCGCCGGCTGGATAGCGCCAGATGCGGTCGTTCAGCTCGAAGCTGATCAGGCGCGATCCATCCGCCAGCATCGCCAGGCCCTCGGAGTCCGACTGCTCCTTGCCCTGCAGCGGCGCGCCGTCGAGGCCCAGCAGGCCGGTCAGCCGGGCGTCGGCGACGCCGATGGGCTTTCCTTGCGCGTCCATCACCAGGCGCGCCCGCAACAGGTCGCCCTCGTCGGTGACGATCGTCGTGTGACCGTCGGCGGTGACGCGGATATCCGACAGACCGTGCAGCCTCGCGGTGTCGGTGGAGGTGAGCTGCAGGCCGCCCACGAAGGTGAAGCGGCCGATCTTTACCGGGCCCGGCGCGGCGGGATCGAGGAACGCCGGCTCTGCCTTGATGGTGATCGCAGGACCCGCCGCCACCGGCGTCGGGGGCAGGGGCGCAGTGGCGGTCGGCGCGCAGGCGGCGAGCGCGGACAGCGCCAGCGCGCAGCCCAGGCGCAGCGCCGCCCGCAGGCGCATCAGGCGACGGACCTGCGGATTTCGCGCGCCGAGGGCGGCGGCGCGCCATCGCCCTGGGGCGGCGGCCGCAACAGGTCGCGGGAGGCGCGGGTCGCCTTCTTCACGTCCTCTTCGAATAGCCCCGCCAGCTGTTCAACGATCGCGCCAGCCAGTTGCTCGACGTCGACGATGGTCACCGCGCGACGATAGTAGCGGGTGACGTCGTGGCCGATGCCGATGGCGATCAACTGCACGGGGCTCTTGGCCTCGATCTCGGCGATCACCTCGCGCAGGTGACGTTCCAGGTAATGGCCGGAGTTCACCGACAGGGTCGAATCGTCGACCGGCGCGCCGTCGGAGATCACCATCAGGATGCGACGCTGCTCGGGCCGCCCGATCAGCCGATGGTGGGCCCAGATCAGCGCTTCGCCGTCGATGTTCTCCTTGAGCAGACCTTCACGCATCATCAGGCCCAGGTTGCGGCGCGCGCGGCGCCACGGCATGTCGGCGGCCTTGTAGATGATGTGGCGCAGATCGTTCAGGCGCCCGGGCTGGGCGGGCTTGCCGGCCCGCAGCGAGTCCTCGCGCGCCGCGCCGCCCTTCCACGCTCGGGTGGTGAAGCCGAGGATCTCGGTCTTCACGGCGCAGCGCTCAAGAGTGCGGGCCAGGATATCGGCGCAAACCGCCGCCACCATGATCGGCCGGCCACGCATCGAGCCTGAGTTGTCGATCAGGATGGTTACCACCGTGTCGCGGAATTCAGTCTCCTCCTCGTCCTTGAACGAGAGCGGGGCGGTGGGGTCGGTGATCACCCGGGTGAGGCGCGCGACATCGAGGATGCCTTCCTCGAGATCGAAGCTCCAGGCGCGGTTCTGCTGAGCCAACAGCTTGCGCTGCAGCCGGTTGGCCAGCCGGGAGACCACGTTCGACAGGTTGGCCAAGTGCTGGTCGAGATAGCCGCGCAGCCGGCTCAGTTCCTCGCCGTCGCACAGCTCCTCAGCCGGCACGATCTCGTCGTGGGCGGCGGTGAACACCCGATAGGTGATCTTGCCGTCGGTGTCGGGTTGCGGCCTGGCCGGCTGGGCGCCTTCGCCCATCTCAGGCGGTTCGTCGCTCTCCTCGCCGTCGGGATTGGGCTCGGCCTGCATGGTCTGGCTGTCGCCGGGATCGGGATCGCCGCTGTCGTCTTCCTCGTAGCTCGACTGCTGCGGCGACTGGGTGTCGGCGTCGCCTTCGTCTTCCTGATCGAGCTCGTTGGAGTCGCCTTCGTTGTCCTGGGCGTCCTGGTCATCCTGCGTGTCGACGTCTTGCAGTTCGTCGCCAATCTCCAGGTCGTGCAGGATCGCCCGGGCGACGCGCGCATAGGCCTGCTGGTCGTCCAGCACCGAGGACAGCTTGTCGAGATCAGGGCCGGCCTTGGTCTCGATGTCGGCGCGCAGGGCGTCCACCAGCGGCCGGATGGCCAGCGGCGGTTTCTGGCCGGTCAGGCGCTCGCGCACAATCATCGAGACGATGTCGACCATCGGCGGATCGTTCAGCGCCTCCAGGGTATGGAAATTGCGCCGGGCGTATGTCTGGTCGAGCAGGGAGGCCAGGTTCGCGCGCACTCCGCCCAAGGCGTTGGCGCCAATGGACTCCACGCGCACCTGTTCGATGGCGTCATAGAGCGGCGTCGCCTCGGGGGATCGGGGCCGCAGGCGAGCGTGGGATTCGATGTCGTGATGGGCGACGCGGAGCGCCATCTGGTCGGCGAGGCCGCGGATGCGCGAGGCGTCCGCCGCGGTCAGGTCGCGGGGCGGATGCGGCAACACAGCCCGGTTGCCGACCAGCGATGGACCCTCGCCGGAATAGACGATCTCCAGGTCGGCGGTTTCGGCCAGCGAACGCGCGGCGTGCGCCAAGGCGCGCTTGAACGGTTCGACCGGGCTTTGGGGATCTTTGGCCATTGCTGTCGTCATTAAAGCAGGCGTCGAGGGCGGCGGAAGAAGAAATCGCCGGCTGGCGTTCGGATTACCGTGTTACGGCGTGCGGGCCTGCGGAACGCCGCTGTCAGAACCGCGTTTCTCCAATGGGTCAAGGCGACCCCTTAGCGGGAGATACACATGCTCAAGTGGGCGCTGATTTTCGCCGTAGTGGCCCTGATTGCGGGTGCGCTTGGCTTCGGCGGCATCGCGGGCGCGGCGGCGGGCATCGCCAAGCTGCTGTTCTTCGTGTTTGTCGTTGGCTTCCTGATCTTCCTGGCGCTCGGCGTGTTCGCCGGCCGGAAGATCACCGGCGGATAGGGGCCGGATCCGGCGACGGAGGAGCCCCCGCGCGCCAGCGGCCGCGGGGGCTTTTTCTTGCGCGTTCGCTGACGGCGCTAGGCGACGCGGACGCGCGCCGCGCTCTCGGGCAGGTCAGCGCCGAACGCGCGCTGGAAGAACTCCGCGACTGTCGCGCGTTCCAGTTCGTCGCACTTGTTCAGGAAGGTCATCCGGAAGCCCAATGCGATGTCGCCGCCGAAGATCTCAGTGTTCTGCGCCCAGGTGATCACCGTGCGCGGGCTCATCACCGTGGAGATGTCGCCGTTCATGAAGGCGTTGCGGGTCATGTCGGCGACACGGACCATGGCGGCCAGCGTACGGCGGCCCTCAGGCGTGTCGTAGGTCGGGGCCTTGGCCAGGACGATCTCGGCTTCCACGTCGTGCGCCAGATAGTTCAGCGTGGTGACGATCGACCAGCGGTCCATCTGGCCCTGATTGATCTGCTGGGTGCCGTGATAGAGCCCGGTGGTGTCGCCCAGGCCGATGGTGTTGGTGGTCGAGAACAGCCGGAACCAGGGGTTCGGGCGAATCACCCGGTTCTGGTCCAGCAGGGTCAGCTTGCCCTGCGCTTCCAGCACGCGCTGGATGACGAACATCACATCCGGACGGCCGGCGTCGTACTCGTCGAACACCAGGGCGATCGGCCGCTGGATCGCCCAGGGCAGCATGCCCTCGCGGAATTCAGTGACCTGCTTGCCGTCCTTCAGGACGATGGCGTCCTTGCCGACCAGGTCGATCCGCGACACGTGGCTGTCGAGGTTGACCCGGACCAGCGGCCAGTTCAGCCGCGCCGCCACCTGCTCGATGTGCGTCGACTTGCCGGTGCCGTGATAGCCCTGGACCATCACGCGGCGGTCGTGGGTGAACCCGGCCAGGATCGCCCGCGTCGTCTCGGGGTCGAACTTGTAGGCGGGATCGAAATCCGGCACGTGCGGATCGCGCGTGCTGAAGGCCGGCGCCATCAGGTCGCTATCCAGCCCGAAAGCCTCGCGGACGGACACCTTGGTGTCCGGGGCCAGCAGAAGCAGCTTATCGTCAGTCTCGTCGAAGGCGGTCATCGCGCTGTGTCGATTACATAGTTATGGGGTCAAAGGAAACGGGTGATTCCGGAGACGGCGAGCGGTCGCCGCCGCAAGGGGCAGAGACTACACCATCCCGGCTTTGCGCAGCGATTGATAGGCCTTGATCACACGCTGCAACTTGTTTTCCGACGACCGGTCGCCGCCGTTGGCGTCCGGGTGACAGCGCTTCACCAGCTCGGTGTAGCGCGCGCGGATGCTGGGGCCGTCGGCCGCGTCGTCGAGATCGAGATCTGCCAGCGCATTGCGTTCCAGCTTGCCGAGACTGCGACCAGACGAGCTCGGGTTGGGTTGCCCGGCGTTGCGGCCGAACATGTCGAAGGGGTCGCGATATCCCTGGCCCTTGGCGAACTTGCCGGCGAAGGCGCCCGCCGCCTCGCGGGAGCGGTTGGAGGCCTTGAAGTCCCAGGTGGGCCGGCCGCCGGTGAACATCTCGTTCTCCTGGCGCGCGCGGATTTCGCCCTCGCTCATGCCCTGGAAGAAGTTCCAGCTGCGATTGTACTCCGCGGCGTGCGGCTGACAGAACCAGTAGTGCTCGTTCAGCATGTCGCGCGACTTCGGCGCGCGCGCCGTCGCCGCCACCCGGCAGCCCGGGTGATCGCAGGCCCTTTCGCCGGGCTTCAGCGCCCACACGTCCTCGGCCGCAGCCTCCTCCTCGGTGGGAGGACGGACCCGGATGTCGACGAACTTAGGCTTATATTGAAACGCGCCTGCCATGAGCCAAGTATGGGGGGACCTGAATCCCTTTCAAGAATTGAAGATGCCGACGATGGGCGCCATATTCGAAGCCATCCGCAACAAGCTGAACCACGCCTTCGAGCCCACGCGGCTGGAGATCGAAGACGACTCTGGACGCCACGCCGGCCATTCCGGCGCGCGTGACAGCGGCGAGAGCCACTTCAACGTCACCATCGAATCGCAAGCGTTCGCTGGCGCTTCCCGCATCGCGCGCCAGCGGATGGTGCATCAGGCGTTGGCCGAGGAGCTGGCCGGGCCGGTGCATGCGCTGGCGATCCGAGCGCTCGCGCCTGGCGAGGCCTGAGCCGGCGTCAAACGCCGGCGGCGGCGCGCAGTTCCCCGAGGATCCGAGCCAAGTCTGTTTCGCGGAACGGCTTCTGCAGGACCAGCGAACCCTTGTCGACGTCGCGTAGGCCCGCGTCGCCATAACCGGTGGCGAAGGCGAACGGCGCGCCCCGCGCACGCAGGATGTCGGCGAGAGGGAAAATCGGCTGACCGCCCAGGTTCACATCCAGCACCGCGCAATCCAGCTCCGAGGCGTTGGCGAGCGCGATCGCCTCGTCCAGCCGCGACGCTGGTCCGACCACGGTGCAGCCAAGGTCGCCCAGCATGTCCTCGATCAGCATCGAGACCATCATCTCGTCCTCGACGACCAAGACGCGAAGACCCGCCAGATCAGGGACATTGCTCATTCAGTGGGCTCCAGCGCGCGCATTGGCAGTTGCATACGACACGACAATCCCGCGGGATCATAGGTAAGAACGACTCGCCCGGCGAGTTCACCGGCCAAGCCTTGCTCCAGCAGCCGCCCGCCGAACCCGCGCCGGCTCGGCCGCACGACTGTCGGCCCACCTTGTTCAATCCATTCCAGCACCAGATCAGCGCCGCTCACTCGCGAGCGGACCAGCACCCGGCCGGACGGCGTCGACAGAGCGCCGTACTTCACCGCGTTGGTGGCCAGTTCGTGCAAGGCCATGCCCAACGCCACTGCGGCCTTGGGGTTGAGCCGGATGTCGCGATCGCTTTCCAGCACGAAGCGACCACCGCCGCCTTGGCGTCCGCCTGCGTGGGGACTGAGCTCCATCACCAGGATCGCATGCAGGCTGGCGGCTTCCCAGTTGGCGTCGGTCAAAAGGTTGTGGGTCTGGGACAACGCCAGCAGGCGTGATTCGAAAGCGTCGCGGAACGCGCGCGTATCGGCCGCCGAGCGCAGCGTCTGGCTGGCGATCGACTGCACGGTGGCCAGGGTGTTCTTCACCCGGTGGTTCAGCTCATTGAGCAGCAGCCGCTGCCGTTCCTCGGCCCGCTTGCGTTCGGTGATGTCCAGGGACACGCCGGCCATCCGCCGCACGCCGCCGTGGTCGGCCTTCTCGGCCACGCGACCGCGCGCGTGCACCCAGCGCACGTCGCCGCTCGGATGGATGGCGCGATATTCGATGTCGTAGTCGGCGCCGGTGGCGATGGCGTGCTCGATGGCTGCGCGCATCCGGTCTCGGTCTTCGTCATGGACGGCGGCGACGAGATCATGGAAGCCGAACGTCTCGTCAGGCCTTCGCCCATAGTTCGCCTTGCAGAGGTCCGAGGCCGTGTAGTCGCGCGTCTCGACGTCGAGCTCCCACGACCCCAGCCGGCCGGCCTGCAGCGCGAACTGCAAGCGTTCGTGGGCGGCGGTCTCGGCGGCGATGTCCAGGTTGACGCCCATCCAACGGACGATCTCGTCGGTCACCGCATCACGGGCCGCCTCCACGCGCGTGAGGAACGGACGCGCCACGCCGTCGCGACCGCGCAACGGCAACACCAGCTCCAGAGGCCCGCCGGTCGCCTGTGCCTCACGCCACCGGCCCTGCGCTTCGACGCGCGCCTGGGCGTCATCGACGTCATACCAAAACGCGCCCGGCAGATAGGACTCCACGCCCACGTAGTCGTGCCAGCGCTGGTTGCGCCATGTCACCCGACCTTCGAGATCGGCTTCCCAGCACAAGGTCGGCAGAGTGTTGGCGATCATCCGGAAGCGGCTCTCGCTTTCGGCCAACGCGGCCTCAACCCGACGGCGCTGCTGTAGATCACGCCGCGCGGCCTCCCCGAGGCGCACATTGTCGATCGCCACCGCGGCCTGGGCGCTCAATCCGTGCAACAGAGGCTCCAGCCGCGGCGTGAACATTCCGGTTTGGGCGTGGCCGAAGAACAGTCCGCCCAACACCTCGCCGCTGCCGGACACCACCGGCGCCGCCAGGTAGCTGCGCACCGGTAGGTGTCCCGTCGGCATGCCGTGGTGCGGCGCGTTGTGGCCGTAGCGAGGGTCCTTGGTGATGTCGTCGGATCGCACAAGTCCCGCGCCGCTGAACGTCGGCGCGAACACCGCGGTGTTGCGCGGCATGGGGAAGTCGGCGAAGGCCGAGCGTGGCGCGCCTGACAGCGTGTAGAGGGTGTAACTCTCGCCGTCCGCGTCCACGAGATTGTAGAAGAACGCCCCGAACTGCGCGCCGGTCAGTTCGACTCCGCCATCCACAACGGTCTGGACGACCTCGGAGAGATCGGAACCCGCGCCGATTGCGGCGGCGATGCGGTTCAGCAAATCGGCGCGACGGCTTTCCTCGGCAAGAGCGTTTTCCGCCATCGCCAACCGCGCGCTGAGATCCTCGATTGTCACCAGAGCCGTCTCGTCCCCGCGCTCGCGCGCGCCAACCATGTGCATCTGGACCGCCGCCCCGACAGCCTTCGCCAACCGGCCAGAACGGCGACGATCGGAAATGGTTCCCTTCGCGTCAGTCCTCCCCCTCCGACCCTGGCGGCGAGATCCGCAGCGAGGTGACCTGGTTGCCCTTGCGGCCCAGCACTTCGAAGCGGCGCCCATGGAAATCGAAGGCCTCGCCGATCTGCGGGATCGTCTGGGCTTCATGGATCAGCAGGCCGGCGATGGTCACCGCCTCCTCGTCAGGCAGGTCCCAGTTCATCGCCCGGTTGAGGTCGCGGATCGGCACCGCTCCATCGACCAGCACCCAGCCGTCGGGCTGTGGGCGCACGCCACGCACGGTGACGTCATGCTCGTCCTCGATCTCGCCGACGATCTCCTCGAGGATGTCCTCAAGCGTGATCAGCCCCTGCAGTCCGCCGTATTCGTCCACCACCAGGGCGAAGTGGGTGTGGCGGCGCAGGAAAGCACTGAGCTGGTCCTTGAGGTTGGTGGTCTCGGGAATGAACCAGGGCGCACGCACGATCGTCGGCACGTCCAACGCCTCGATGCGGCCATCGGCCTGCGAGATCGCCTGCAGCAGGTCCTTGGCGTGCACCACGCCGATGATGTTCTCCGCGTCGTCACGATAAAGCGGCACGCGTGTGTGGCCGCTGTCGAGCACGGCGGCGACCAACTCACGCGGCGGCAGGTCGGCGTCGACCATAGCGATCGCCGTGCGGTGGACCATCACCTGGCCGACATCCATCTCCGACAGGTCCAGCACGCCGCCCAGCATGTGCCGGTCACGGCTCTCCACCAGGCCCTCGGAGTGGTGGTATTCGACCGCGCCGCGGATCTCCTCGTGCGCCGCCAGCACGTCGACCTCCATGGTCAGACGCACGCCGAACAGCCGCAGGGTCCGCCGCACGATCCACTGGATCGCATAGATGATCGGGCCGAACAGCTTGACGACAACCAGGGTCGGGCCGGACAGCGCGCGGGCCACATCGTCCGAACGCAGGATCGCCAGGGTCTTCGGAAGCACCTCGGCGAACACCAGCACCAAAACGGTCATCAGCGCGGTGGCCGCGGCGACGCCCAGTCCGCCGGGGATCGCCGCGGTGACCACCTGAGTGGTCAGGGCCGAGGCCAGGATGTTGATCAGGTTGTTGCCCAACAGCACCGCGCCGATCATCGTCTCCTGGTCGGAGAGCAATCGGTTGACCCGCCGCGCCGGGCGGTCGCCCTCGCGATCGAGCTGGTGCATCCGCGAACGGCTGGCCCCGGTCAGGGCCGTTTCAGCGGCGGAGAACAGGGCCGAAATCGCGAGGAGCCCGAAGACGATCGGGGCCAGCGCCAGGATGGCGGTCACGTTTCGGCTCCCTCGGCCTTCAGGAATTCACGGACGGCGTTCACGTCCACGTTACGGGCGACGAACGCCTGGCCCAGTCCTCGGGCGAGGATGAAGGTCAGTGCGCCGCCCTCGGCCTTCTTGTCCTGGGCCATGTGCTCCAGCAGCCGTTCGACGGCGTAGGGCTGGGCGCGCGTGTCTGCCATGGACGTCGGCAGGCCGGCGGCGCGGATCGCCGCCTCGGCGCGGTGGGCGTCCTGCGTCGTGCAGAGCCCCTGTGCGGCGGAGAAGCGAAACGCCAGCGCCTGGCCGGCGGCCACCGATTCGCCATGCAGCAACGCCTCGCCGAAGCCGGTCTCGGCTTCCAGCGCATGGCCGAAGGTGTGGCCCAGGTTGAGCAGGGCGCGGCGGCCCTGTTCGGTTTCGTCCTCGGCGACGATCTCGGCCTTCATCTCGACCGAGCGGGCGACGGCGTGGGCCAGCGCCTGCGGCTCGCGCGCCAACACGGCGGGCGCATTGGCTTCCAGCCATTGGAAGAAGTCGAAGTCGCCCAGCAGACCGTATTTGACCACCTCGGCGTAACCGGCGCGCATCTGCCGCTCGGGCAGGGTGGCCAGCACATCCAGATCGGCCAGCACCAGGCGAGGTTGATGGAAAGCGCCGACCAGGTTCTTCCCGCGCGGCGTGTCGATGGCGGTCTTGCCGCCGACTGAAGAGTCCACCTGGGCCAACAGGGTCGTCGGGATCTGCACGAAGTCTATGCCGCGCTTGTAGACGGCGGCCGCGAACCCCGCGAGGTCGCCGACCACGCCGCCGCCGAACGCCACCACCAGGTCGCCGCGGTCCAGCGCCAGCGCCAGTAGCCGGTCGCTGAGTTCGGCCAGCCATTCGAAGCTCTTGGTCTGCTCGCCCGGCGGCAGCGCGATGACCGGACAGGCGAGGCCGGCGGCCTCCAGACTGGCGGTGAGTTGCGCCCCGTGCAGGCCCCAGACCGTCTCGTCGGTGACGATGGCGACCCGACGACGGCGCGCGAACGGCGCGATCCGCTCGCCGGCCTGATCCAACAGGCCAGGCCCGATGACCACCTCGTAGGACCGCTCGCCCAGTCCCACGGCGACGCTGCGGATCATTTCGGCTGGCTTTCGATGTAGGCGGACACGGCTTCGATCACCTGGTCGACGCTGACCTGATGGGCGGCGTCGCTGGTCTCGACCGTGACGTCGGCCTCGCCGTAATAGCGGTAACGAGCCTCCGCCTGCTGCTGCAGCACCTCTTTCGGATCGCGCCCGGCGAGCAGAGGGCGGTTGTCCTTGCGCGCCAGGCGTCTAGCCAGCACGTCCAGGTCCGCCTTGAGCCACACCGACACCGCATTGGCCTTGATCAGGGCGCGGGTCTCGTCGCTGACGAAGGCCCCGCCGCCGGTGGCCAGGATGTGCGGCGGTTCGTCCAGCAGCCGTGAGATCACGCGACGCTCGCCCTCGCGGAACGCCGGTTCGCCCAGGTCGGCGAAGATCTCGGGGATGGAGCGGCCGGCCGCGGCCTCAACCTCGACGTCGGCGTCGCGGAATGGCAGTTCCAGCACCGTCGCCAAGCGGCGGCCGACACTGGTCTTGCCAACGCCCATCAGGCCCACCAGGGCGATGGTGCGAGTGCGCAGCGGTGAGTAGCGGTCCATGAACAGGGCAGCCATACACGAGCGGCCGGGCTCGCGCCAACTTCCCGCATCAGGTTATGCTGGCGCCCATGATCCGCAATTCGCTTCTGGCCGGTCTCGCGACGGTCTCGATCCTTGCCGGAACGGCGCATGCGCAGGGTGTGGAGGTCGCGCCGCTGGCCGCGCCCGACCTGTTCTCCACCGGGGGGCGCGACACCGGGCTGCCGGCCGACCTGTGGCGCGGCGCCTCGGCCCGCACCCTGGGCGCCGTGCTGCCGTTGATCGCAACCAAGCCCCTGTCGCCAGCCTCGGCGGCGCTCGCTCGGCGGGTGCTGGCGACCGGCGCCAACGGCCCGCAGGGCGCCGGCCAGGATCGCACGATGGCGGGCCTGCGCGCCAACGCCCTGATCGCGGCGGGCGACCTTCAGGCCGGCTCGGCGATCCTTGCTCGCACGGCCGGAGTCGAACGCGATCCGGCGCTGTCCCAGGCCGCCGCCGAAGCGGCCTTGCTCAGCGGCGACAACACGCGCGCCTGCGCCGTCGCCGACGCGCTGAACGTCGGCCGGGACGAAGCCTACTGGCTGCGCCTGCGCGCCTTCTGCCAGGCGCTGGCGGGGCAGGCGGGCGCGGCGCAGCTCACCTTCGAGCTCGCCCAGACCCAGGCGCGCGACGCGGTCTACGGCCGACTGATGGGCGCCAAGCTCGCCGGGGCCGGCGACCCCGGCCAGGCCAGCCTTCGCAATGGCCTCGACTACGCCCTGTCGCGCAGCCTTGGCCTGGACCTGGCCGCTGCAAAGGCGTCGCCCGCGATAGCCTCGGCGCTCTCCACCGCGACGCCTGGCGCGGCGTTCTGGCCGATGGATCCGGGCGTCAGCGACGTCGGCGCGGCCCTGGCGGCGCTGGGCGCCGGCGACCTCGCGCGCGCCCAGGCCATGCGCGCCGCTATGGTCCAGGACCAGATCCCCAACACCGGCCCCGTCGACCTGGCGATCCTCGACGCGGCGATCGCCGCGGCTACTGGCGCCGCTGACGGCCCGACCCTCGACCGGCTGGTCGAGCGCGGCGGCATGGGCGAGGCCAAGGCGCGAGTGAGGGCGCAGTCCGCGGCCTTGCTGCTGGCCGCGCTCGGATCGCCTCTGGGTCCTGACTCGCGGGGCGAGCTCGCGGCCTTCACGGCGGGAGAGTCCAAGGCGCCCGCGGCACGCGCCCTGGCCCTCGAACTCGCCGGCGAACAGAAGCTGCTGGGCGAGAGCGCCATGCTGGCGTTGTGGACCGCGGCGGACGCCGGCGCGGCCGGCCCGGCGCTGGGCGATCGCGTGCGCATCGTGCGCGCGCTCCGCGCCGCGGGCCTGGAGGCCGACGCCCGCGCCTTCGCCCTCGAGGGTCTGCTGGCGCTGCGATGAGCGACGGCTCGGGCTGGACCGAAGCGTTCCTGGAGATGATGGCCGTCGAGCGGGCGGCGGCCCGCAACACGCTCACCGCCTACGCCAAGGACCTGGCCGACGCCCAGGGCTTCCTGCACGCCCGAGGCCTCGATCTGGCCAGCGCCCAGGCGGCGGACATCGAAGCCTATTTCTCGTTTCTCGGCGCGCGCGGGCTGGCGGCGTCCACGGCGGCGCGGCGGCGTGCGTCGCTGCGCCAGTTCTATCGTTTTGCGCTCGGCGAAGGTTGGCGCACCGACGATCCCTCGCGGCGGGTGGATGCTCCCAAGCAGGGCCGCCCGTTGCCCAAGACGCTGAGCCGCGCGGAGGTCGACGCGCTGATCGCCGCCGCTGCATCCATCGACGGGGCTCAAGGGCTTAGGCTCGGCTGCATGGTGGAGCTGCTGTACGCATCGGGCCTGCGGGTGTCTGAACTGACCGCCCTGACGCTGGCGGCCCTGGCCCGCGATCCGGCCTATCTGATGGTCGTGGGCAAAGGCGGCAAGGAACGCCTGGCGCCCCTGAACGCCACGGCGCGCACCGCCATCAAGGCTTACCTTGCGGTGCGACCCCAGTTCCTGCCGAAAGGAGACGCCGCCAACCCGTGGCTATTTCCGTCACGCGGCAAGGCGAGACGTCTGACGCCGCGGCGCTTCGCGCAATTGCTGGACGAGGCGGCCCGCACCGCTGGCGTCGATCCGGCGCGGGTCAGTCCGCACGTGCTGCGCCACGCCTTCGCCACCCACCTGCTGGAAGGCGGCGCGGACCTGCGCGTGCTGCAGACCCTGCTGGGTCACGCGGACATCGCCACAACCCAGATCTACACCCACGTCGCCGGGGAGCGCTTGGCGGAGGTCGTGCGCACCAAGCATCCCCTGGGCAAGAAGCCCTGACAGACAAAAGCCCTCCTCCCGCAAAGGAGAAGGGCTCTTGGCCGTGATCAGGTTTGCTCCGGATTAGCCGGTGATGCGATAGCGCCCTGCGCCATCCGGACAGACACGCACGTAGCGGTACTCGCTGGCGCCGTTGTTCCACTCGACCGGGGCCGGCGCCAGACGACAGCGCTGGCGATTGTAGTAGGCGGTGTCATAGCGGCCGCTGCGATAGCGCCGATCGCGGTCCCAACGGCTTTCGCGGTAGGGGATGGTCTCGTCGTAGCTGAAGTAGTAGCCCGTCTCGTCGCACTTGGCGGTGCTCTTGCCGATGTTGGCGCCCAGCGCGCCGCCGACCACGGCGCCCAGGACCGCGCCCTCGGTGCGGGCGTTGCGGGCGGCCACGTTCGAGCCCAGCGCGGCGCCGGCGATCGCGCCGATCAGGCCGCCGGCCACCGCATTGTTGTTCGAGCGCTGCCGGCACGGGTCATTGTAGCGCTGGTCGTTGTAGCGCGGATCGTTATACGCGCGCTCGCCGTCCCGATAGCCGTCGTCGCTCCACACCGGCGCCGGACCATAGGCGCGGGCGTAGGACCCGTAGCCGTATCGACGGTCATAATCGGCGCGCGCGCGTTCATAGTCCTCGCGGCGGCGGTCATACTCGGCGCGCGAGGCCTCGTAGTCGCGGCGGTCAGCATCATAGCTGCGCAGGTCGCGTTGGTATTGCTCCGTCGGGCGATACGCGCCGTACGGCTGAGCGACGGCAGGCATGGCGGTGGCGATCGCCAGCGCTCCAGCCAGGCCGAGCTTCAGGGTGGTATGCATCTTTGGCTCCATTTCCTCAGCCGCGGGCGCTTCTGTTCAGCCCGCGTTGTCCCGAAACCCAAACGCATGCTTATGGCTAAGGTTGCAAGGACATGGAGCGGTGGATTTTCGACGGACTTGTGACGCAAGGCCTTCCCGCCTAATTTCCGGCCGTTCCGCGAACGGCTGGAAAAGATTCCCTGAATGGCGACGCATTACCTCGAGTTCGAGCGCCCTATCGCTGATCTCGAAGCCAAGATCGAGGAACTGTCGAAGCTCTCGGAATCCGCCGGGCCGGCCGCGTTCGACGCCGAGATCGAGGCGCTGCGCGCGCGCCTGCACGAGATGCGGCGCGACGCCTATGGTAAGCTGGACGCCTGGCAGAAGACCCAGGTCGCCCGCCATCCCGAGCGACCGCACTTCGTCGACTACGTCGCCGGCCTTATCGACGAGTTCGTCGAGCTGCGCGGCGACCGCAAGTTCGCCGACGACCAGGCGATCATGGGCGGGCTGGGGCGCTTTCGCGGCCAGGGCGTGGTGGTTATCGGCCACGAGAAGGGCCGCGACACCGTCACCCGGGTCAAACACAACTGGGGCTCGGCGCGCCCTGAGGGCTTCCGCAAGGCGGTCCGGTTGATGGACATGGCCGAGCGGTTCAACCTGCCGGTGATCAGCTTCGTCGACACCCAGGCGGCCTATCCCGGCATCGTCAGCGAGGAGCGCGGCGTCGCCGAAGCCATCGCCCGGTCCACCGAGCGCAGCCTGATGCTGGGTGTGCCGATGATCGCGGTGGTGACCGGGGAGGGCGGATCAGGCGGCGCGCTGGGCATCGCCTGCGGCAGCCGCGTGCTGATCCTGGAGCACGCCATCTATTCGGTGATCCCGCCGGAAGGCGCGAACTCGATCCTGTGGCGCGGCGCGCGCACCGCCGAGGACGCCGCCAAGGCGATGAAGATCACCGCCCAGGATCTGCTGGCGATGAAGATCGTCGATCGGGTGATCCCCGAGCCTCCGGGCGGCGCCCACTCCGACCCGGACGCTACGATCCAAGCGGTGGGCGACGCGGTGGAAGACGAGCTGAAGGCGCTGGCCGGCTTCAATCCCGACGAACTGCGCAAGCGGCGCGCCGATCGCTTCTACGCCATCGGACGTACGGGCCTTCGCTAGCACGCTGCGACCGGCGTGCTTGATGCAGCGTCGTGAACCCACCTAGGATCAGGCGAGGCATCCGGCCGCTGGTCGGGCGACGCGCTCAGGCGCGCAAACAACAAAATCTGTCAGGGAGTGAGACATGACCACGCAGCAGAGGCCTTTGGGCTCCGGCCTGGATCGCGACAGCACGGCCGATCAGGCGCTTGGCGCGGCGGACCTGACCGGCAAGACTGTGGTGGTCACCGGCGCCTCTTCCGGACTGGGGACGGAGACCGCGCGCGTTCTGGCCCAGGCTGGGGCGAAGATCATCGCCGCCGTACGCTCGCCGGAGCGGGCCAAGGCTGCGCTCGCCGGTGTGAAGAACGTGCAGATCGAACAACTCGACCTTGCCGATCCGGCCTCGATCGACGCCTTCGTTGCGCGCGTCGAGGCGACAGGGACGCCGGTGCACATCCTGATCAACAACGCCGGCGTCATGGCCTGTCCGCTGGCCCGCGACGCGCGCGGCTACGAGATGCAGTTCGCGACCAACCACCTGGGGCATTTCCAGCTCACCGCGGGCCTCTGGCCGGCGCTGAAGCGCGCGAACGGCGCGCGGGTGGTGACGTTGTCGTCGGGCGCCCACCGCCGCAGTCCGGTGCTGTTCGACGACATCAACTTCGAGACCACCGAATACGAGAAGTTCAAGGCGTACGGTCAGGCCAAAAGCGCCAATGCGCTGTTCTCAGTGGGCCTTGACCAGCGTGGCCAGAAGGACGGCGTGCGCGCCTTCGCCGTGCACCCGGGCATCATCCACGACACCAACCTGTTCCATTTCCTGTCGAGCGAGGAGATGTCGCAGACCGCCGGCGCGCTGGGCGCGACCAAGACCATTCCGCAAGGGGCGGCGACTACGGTGTGGGCGGCGACCTCGCCGATGCTGGAGGGCCACGGCGGCGTCTATTGCGAGAACGGCGACATCGCCGAGGGCGTTCCCGCCGACAAGCAGACGCCGGGAGGCGTGCGGCCCTGGGCGGTCGACCCGGCCCTGGCCGATCGGCTGTGGAGCGTCAGCGAGAAGATGACCGGAAAATCGTTCCCGGGCTGAGCGTCGGGACACTCCAGGCCGATCCTGCGCGCACCGCCCGGAGGCGGTGCGCGAAATCTCAGTACTTGAACGAAGCGCCCAGGTAGAAGTAACGGCCGCCGTTGTCGTAGATCGACGCGCCCTGTCCCGTGCCGGTGTAGGTCTCGGGCAGCGACGGCGGATATTCGTCGGCCACGTTGTTGATCCCGCCGCGGACCACGACGCCGTCGGTGAGGCGGTACTGAGCGCGCACGTCGTGGCTGTAGTAGTCGCCGGTGTAGTACGGATTGAGCTGGGTCTGGGTGAATTGGGTGCTGGCGATCATCGAGCCGATGTAATGGCCGGTCCAGCCGACGCTGAGCGCGCCCATTCTCCAGTCCGCCCGCGCCGTGGCGCGCCATTCCGGCAGGCCGCCGTTGATCGAGTTGGCGAGCTGGGTGTAGGCGACATTCGGGATGTTCTGCTGAGCCGCACGGTAGGTCCATGTGGCGTCCAGCTTGAACGCCAGCGAACCGTAGTCGGCGCCGCCAAACAGGTCGCCCGGCAGCATGGAATAGGCGATGGCGCCGTCCCAGCCTTCCAGCTTCACCTTGGCGATGTTCTGGCGGGTCTGGTTGATCTGAACCACGCCGCCGGCGGCGTTGCGGGTCACCTGGGCGCAGAACGGGTTGGTCGCATAGGCCGCGCTCGAGTCGTAGCACAGGGTTTGCAGCAGCGAGGCGGTAGGCACCGTGCCGATCTGGTCTTCGATGTTGTATTTGAACCAGTCGAGAGAGATCGACAGGTTCGGCGTCCAGCGCGGCTTGATCACCAAGCCGGCTTGGTAAGTGTTGGCGGTTTCCGCCCCGAGGTTCGGGTTGCCGCCGACGAGCAGGCGCGCGGCCGGCCGACCGGCCCCGATGTTGGAGACGAAGGTCGCCGGGTTATAGCCGGGGATCGCGGCCGCGCAGGTGATGCGGCGCGCGGCTTGCTGGGCGGCCGTGGTCGAGGCGAAGTTCACGCGGTCGCAGGGATCCTGGACGGGGGCGTTGGCCGCGGCGAAGCTGGTGCTCTGCGGCGCGTACAGTTCGACGATGTTGGGCGCGCGCACCGCGGTGCCTTGGCTGGCGCGGAAGCGCAGGTCTTGCACGGGCGCCCAGTTGGCCACCAGGCGGTACTGGTCGGTCTGGCCGACGGTAGAATAATCGGCGACGCGGCCCGCTGCCTCGAAGCTCAGGTCATAGGCGAACGGCAGGTCTTTCAGAACCGGAATGCGCAACTCGGCGTAGCCTTCGCGCACGTCGTACTGGCCGGCGCGCACGCCGGTGGCGTTGAAGAACAGCGCGCCCGAAGCGCTCAGAGCATCCTGGCCGAAGGCGCTCTCTTCCTTGCGGTATTCGGCGCCGGCGGCGATCGCCAGCGGGCCGGCGGGCAACTCGAACAGGGTGGTGGTGATGTTGGCCGCCACCAGCGACTGCTCGATGCGCTGTTGCGTGTAGGCGTTGGCGTTGACCCACAGCGCGGCTTCGCGCGAACCGCCGTTGATCAGGTCGTAGGGCACGCAGCCGGCGGCGCGCGCCGCGACGTCTCGACAGACGATCTGCCCCGCCACCAGCACCGGGTCGACCGCCTGGGTGATGCGCAGCAGGTTTGGGACATTGTAGTGTGTGGTCTCGGCGCTGGTGCGGCCGTACTGCGCGTACCAGTCCCAGTGGACGTCGCGATCGGCGATCTCCAGCGCGCCGTTCATGCCGATGACGCCGCGGGTCGTCTCGCGGTCGGCGCGGGTGTCGCGCCCGCCGAAGTCGTCGAAATACTTGCCGATCAGGATCGGCGAGTTCGCGGCGGCGCCTGAAGCGAGGAACGCGGCGCGGAGCTGCGGTCCGATCGGGCCGACGGCGAGGAACGGGTTGTTGGCGAAGATCGGGATGACCGTCTCGGCCGTCGCCTGCGGGCTGACGAACGCCGGCGACTGGGTCGCGTAGCCGCGGCTGCGGGCGTAGCTCGCTTCGACGAACAGGTTGGTCGTATCGTCGATCGCATATTCGATGTGCGTGTCGATGATGCCGCGCAGCGACTTGCTCTGCAGCGCCGCGTACTGGCTCTGGTAGATCAGCGCCGGATCCTGGCAAGTCGGCGACACCACGACGGTCGAGCACGCTGCGCTGAGCTGCACCAGGCGCGTCGGATCATTGACGTCGCGGGCGTAGGCCACATTGACCGCGCCCTGGCGAATCTGGAACACCCCCAGCGGGCTGATGTTGGCCTTCGATGCGCCGACGACGCCCTGCGGATTGCCGTTGTCGCGGCGCAGGCCGGGGTAGAGCTCGCTGCGGTCGCGCTGCAGGATCGGCTCGATACGGCCGACCTCGGCGGCGACCATCACGCTCAAGCGGTCGTTCAGCAGCCTGGCGCCGTAGAGGCCGCCGATGCGGAACTCCTGGCCATCGCCTTCCTGGCGCACGCCCGCGTCGACGTCGGCCTCGAAGCCTTCGAAGCGCTTCTTCATGATGATGTTGACGACGCCGGCGATGGCTTCCGAGCCATAGACCGCCGAGGCGCCGCCCGCGGCGATCTCGACGCGGTCGATCAACAGGGTCGGAATCTGGCTGAGATCCACCGCAGGATCGGAGGCGTCGTTGTTCACCAGCCGGCGACCGTCGCGCAGCACCAGGGTGCGCTGGGCGCCGAGGCCGCGGATGTCGGCCCGTGTCTGGCCAGCGAGGAACGAAGTGCCGGCCGAGTTCTGGCCGTTCAAGTTGGCGTTGAGCGTCGGCAGGTCCAGCAGTGCGTCGCTGAGCAGCGTGTAGCCGGAAATGCGCATCTGCTCGCCGGTGATCACCGCGATCGGCGCCGGGCCCTCGAAGCTGTCGCGGCGGATCCGCGAACCGGTGACCACGATCTCCGATACGGCGGTCTCGCCCTGCGGCGCGTCTGCGGTCTGGGCTGCGGCGAGGTTCGGGGCCGCGAAGGCGGCGGCGGCGGCCGACCCGAGCAGGGTCGTGCGGAGCAAACTGTTCATCGGTGCTTTCATCATGTCGCCTGGAGTCGCTTCCCGGAGACGA
The DNA here is from genome assembly GCF_030697305.1 of Phenylobacterium sp. GTDB lineage: Bacteria > Pseudomonadota > Alphaproteobacteria > Caulobacterales > Caulobacteraceae > Phenylobacterium. The sequence continues at coordinate 32,843 of NZ_JAUYQL010000036.1, forward strand.
TCAGCCGACGCCACCGAGGCCGGTCACGCGCGTGTTCCGAGCGGAAAACGCAACGTAGCGGCGAGCCATAGGTCTCATGGAGACCTTATCGGAACCATAATTGGGTGAATCCGGGCCGAAATGACCTGGTCGAGCCGCACGAGTTCTCGGTGAGTGCGCTTTGCGCGCCACAGGCGGCGGCAGGGTCAGGGACGCGCCGGCTTCGGTCCCCAGCGGGTGAAATAGATGACGCCCGCCATCGACAGTCCGTAGACCGCCAGCGAGAACGCCACGAGCGCGAACAATTGCCACACCGGCGCCTGGGTGTGCGCGAGCCACAGACCGCCGCCAAGCACCGCCACGAGTCGGGCGGTTTGGGCCAACACCGGGCCGACGATCTTCGCCGCGCCCTGGGCCGCGAAGTACAGCGCCATGGCCAGGCCCAGGAACAGGAACGCCGGCCCCGCCCAGTGCAGATAGACCGCGGCCGCGGCGCGAACGCCTGGATCGCTGGTGAACAGGTGGGTCCATAGCGAGGGCTTCAGCGCGATCACAGTGCCGATCAGACCCGAGGCGGCGCCGGCGAGCGCGCCGGCGGTCCAGGCGACGCGGCGCGCGCGCGCAATCTGGCCGGCGCCGATGGCCATGCCGACCATCGGGATCGCCGCGACGCCGACGGCGAAGGCCAGTGGCGTAAGCAGGAACTCAAGCCTCGCGCCGACGCCGTATCCGGCCAGGGCCTCGGGGCCGAAGTGGCCGACGATGCGGGTGAAGATCAGCACCGTCGCCACCGACTGCACCGACGACATGCAGGCGACGCCACCGACCTTCAGGATGTCGGCGAACAGGCCGCGATGAGGACGAAAGCCCTTGAACCGGATCGGCAGGCGCGCGCCAGGACCCATCACCCGCCACAGCAGGAACAGCGCGCCGGCGCTGTAGGCGATCAGCGAGCCGGAGGCGACGCCCGGCATGCCCAGCCGCGGGGCGGGGCCGACGCCGAGGCCCAGGACCCCGCCGATGACGATCTGGGCGAGGCTGACGCCCATCAGCACCATAGAGGCCGTCTTGACGTCGCCCGAGCCGCGCAGGACCGAGGCGAGGATGTTGGCCACCCAGATCGAGATCGCCCCGGCGAACAGCAGGTGGGAGTAGGCCAGCGCTTGCTCCAGCACCACGCCGCGCGCTCCCAGGAAGGAGAAGGCGGCCGGGCCGAAGCCGATCATCGCCACCGTATAGAAGATGCCGCCGGCCAGGCCGATGATCAGGGCGTGTATCGCCAGACGGCCGGCCCGTTCCCGATCGCCTGCGCCCAGCGCGCGGCTGATGGCCGACGCGACGCCACCGCCCATGGCGCCCGCCGACAGCATGCCGACCAGGATGACGAAGGGAAACACGACCGCCACGGCCGCCAGCGCTACGGTCCCGAGCCGTCCGATGTACACGGTCTCGGCGACCGAAACGGCGGCCGCCGCGACCTGCGAGAAGGCCGCAGGCGCGGCGAGTTTCAGCAAAGTCGGCAGCAGCGGACTGCTGACCAGCGCCGGGACCGGGCGCGGCGCCGTGGTCACGGCCGGCCGCGCGTCAGACCAAAGCCCCGTGGCAATGCTTGAACTTCTTGCCGGAACCGCACGGGCAGCCGGCGTTGCGGCCGGTCGCTTCCCAGCCGTCGGGCAGGGCGGAGATTGGCAGCGCTTCGCGCTGATCCACCGACAGGCCCTCGGGCAGCGCGCCCATCTGCGCGGCGTTCTCGCCGGTCAGTGGGTCCATGTGGACTTCGGTGAGGGCGCCCAGCGGCGGGGCCAGGGGCTCGGGCTCGGAGAACTCGAAAGTCACCGTCAGCAACCACCGGGTGACGTTCTGGCGCAGGTCGACCAGCAGCTTCTCGAACAGCGAGAAGGCCTCGGTCTTGTACTCGTTCAGCGGGTCGCGCTGGCCGTAGCCGCGCAGGCCGATGACGTTGCGCAGGTGGTCCAGGTGCATCAGATGCTCGCGCCACTGCAGATCGATCATCTGCAGCAGGAAGCTCTTCTCGATGGTGCGCATGTGGTCGCCGATCGAGGACTCGCGCTCGGCGGCGCGGGCCTCGGCGGCGGCGGAGATGCGCTCGTGGATCTCCTCGTTGGCGATGCCGTCCTCGGCCGCCCATTCGCGGATCGGCAGTTCGAGGCCCAGGTACTGCTGCACGTGGTCATCGAGGCCTTCCACGTCCCACTGCTCGGCGTAGGCCTTGGGCGGCAGGTGGCGGGCGACGAAGTCCTCGATGGTGTCGACGCGCATCTCGCGGATGATCTCGGAGAGGTCGCTCGCCTCCATGAACTCCTGGCGCTGCTCGAACACCGCCTTGCGCTGGTCGTTCACGACGTCGTCGTACTTCAGCAGGTTCTTGCGGATTTCGTAGTTGCGCTGTTCGACGCGCTTCTGGGCGGTGGCGATGGCGCTGTTCAGCCACTTGTGGGTGATCGCCTCGCCTTCCTGGACGCCGAAGGTGCGCATGATCGAGTCCAGCCGGTCGCCGGCGAAGATGCGCAGCAGGTCGTCCTCGCAGGACAGGAAGAACTTCGAATGCCCAGGGTCGCCCTGACGGCCGGTGCGGCCGCGCAGCTGGTTGTCGATGCGGCGGCTCTCGTGACGCTCGGTGCCCAGCACGAACAGGCCGCCGGCGGCGAGCGAGCGCTCCTTCAGCACCGCGGTCTGGGCGTCCAGCTCCTGACGGTGCGCGGCGGCCATCTCCGGCGTCACCTCGATGCCCAGCGCGCGCTGTTCATCGCGCCACTTCAGGACCTTAAGGTCGATGTTGCCGCCCAGCTGGATGTCGGTGCCGCGGCCGGCCATGTTGGTGGCGATGGTCACTGCGCCGGGCACGCCGGCGTCGGCGACGATCAGCGCCTCCTGCTCGTGATAGCGGGCGTTCAGCACGTTGTGCGGAATGCCGGTGACCGTCTTGCCCTCGTGTTCGAAGACGTGGACCTTCAGCATCTCCGAGAGCTGCTCTGACTTCTCGATCGACACGGTCCCGACCAGGATCGGCTGGCCCTTGATGAAACAGGCTTCGATCTGCTGCAGGATCGCGGCGTTCTTCTCGGCGGCCGTGCGGTAGACCTCGTCATCGTCGTCGATCCGCGCCACCGGTCGGTTGGTGGGGATCTCGGCGACGTCCATCTTGTAGATGTCGAGGAATTCCTGGGCTTCCGTCGAGGCGGTGCCGGTCATCCCCGACAGCTTCGAATACAGGCGGAAATAGTTCTGAATGGTCACCGAGGCGAGGGTCTGGTTCTCGGGCTGGATGACCGCGTCTTCCTTCGCCTCGATCGCCTGGTGCAGGCCTTCCGATAGCCGGCGGCCCTGCATCATGCGGCCGGTGAACTCGTCGATGAGGATCACCTCGCCGGCGCGCACGATATAGTCCTTGTCGCGGCTGTAGAGGATGTTCGCCCTCAACGCCTGGTTCACGTGGTGAACCACGGAAACATTGGCCGCGTCGTAGAGGCCGGTGGTCTCCTCGGCCAGGTGGCCGGCCTGTTGCAGGATCTCTTCGACGCGCTCCGCGCCCTCTTCGGTCAACAACACCTGGCGCTGCTTCTCGTCGTGGTCGAAGTTGGTCGGGTCCTTGATCAGGTCTTTGATCACCACGTCGATGATCTTGTAGAATTCGCTGCGATCCTCGGTAGGGCCGGAGATGATCAACGGCGTGCGCGCCTCATCGATCAGGATGGAGTCGACCTCGTCGACCATCGCGAAGTGGTGGCCGCGCTGGACCATCTCGCCGATGTCGTAGACCAGGTTGTCGCGCAGGTAGTCGAAGCCGAACTCGTTGTTGGTGCCGTAGGTGATGTCGGAGGCGTAGGCCTCCTTGCGTTGGGTCTGCGACAAGCCGTGGACGATGACGCCGACGCTCATGCCGAGGTAGCGATAGACCTGGCCCATCCACTCGGCGTCGCGTTGCGCCAGGTAGTCATTGACGGTGATGACGTGGACGCCCTTGCCGCTGAGCGCGTTCAGATAGACGGGCAGGGTGGCGACCAGGGTCTTGCCTTCGCCCGTGCGCATCTCGGCGATGCCGCCCTGGTGCAGCACCATGCCGCCGACCATCTGCACATCGTAGTGGCGTTGGCCCAGCGTGCGGCGCGCGCCCTCCCGGACAACGGCGAACGCCTCTTCGATCAGCGAATCGAGCGTGTCGCCCTGGGCCAGGCGGGCGCGGAATTCCTCGGTCTTGCCGCGCAGCTCGGCTTCGGACAGAGCCTGGAACTTGGTCTCCAGAGCGGTGATCTTGCCCACGCGGGCGGCCATCGCCTTGACCTTGCGGTCGTTGGAAGAGCCAAAGAATCTTTGGAAAAACATGATGTGCGGCGTCCGGATGGTGCGTCGAGAAGCGCCGGCGGCGGCCGCGCTTTGGGGGTGCTTGAACACCCTTCGCCTGCACGGAATCCCACGCGATTAGCGCGCGCGAGACTTAAGCAGGGCGCCTCTCCGTGTCAACGCAGCGCACGGGGAAGGCGATGGCATGCGCTCCCACGCCGCGGCGGGGGTTTGCATCCTCTCCGTAAGTGGCTACGGGTCGCCAGGCGCCGACGCGTGCGCCTGCATCGCAAGGACCTCCCCCAGATGGCGATGAAAACCCGGTTCCGCGCCTTGGGCTTCGCCGCAGCCGCGATCCTGGCCGCCGTGACGCTGGCAGGCTGTGGACAGCGTGGCGCGGCGGAGCGTCCGCCGGAAGCGGGGGACCTGGCCGTCGCCAAGGTCGACGGTTCGGTGGTCTGGGCCTCCGACGTCAAGCGCGAGGCGATCGCTCAGGGGTTGATCGGCGAGGGCGAGCCGCTGGACGTCTCTTCGGATCTGTTCCGCCGGGTGATGGACGAGGTGGTCGACCAGAAGCTGCTGGCCGGCGAGGCGCTGAAGCGCAAACTGGACAAGACGCCAGCCGCCCAGCGACGCCTGGCCGCGGCGCGGGAACGGATCCTGGGCGACATGTTGGTCGAAGGGGTGGTGGCCGATGCGGTCAACGACAACGCCGTGCGCGACCTCTACCAGGAACAGCTCAAGCTCTCGAAGACGTCGGAGGAGATCCGCGCCCGCCAGATCGTCGTGGCGACGCCCGAGGACGCGGAAGCCGTTAAGAAGCTGCTGGCCAGCGGCGCGTCGTTCGAGGCCCTGGCGATGGAGCGTTCCACCGACGCCGCGACCCGGTTCAACGGCGGCGACCTTGGCTATTTCACCACCGATGTGATGCCGGACGCCTACGATGGGGCGCTGAAGACCGCCAAGGCCGGCGAGCTCGTGGGGCCGTTCGCGGTCGAAGGCGGCTGGGCCCTGGTCAAGGTCGAGGACCGCCGGCCGGAAGCGCCGATCACCATGGAGAGCGCGCGGCCGCAGATTGTGCGCTTCCTGACCTATGACCAGATCCGCGACCTGCTGGAAAAGCTGCGCGGCAAGGCCAAGATCGAGCCGCTGCTGCCTGCCCAAGCCGCCGTCCCCGGAAAACCGAAGGAGCCGGCCGACGCGCCGGCGGCCGCGCCTGCGCCCGCTGCGCCGCCTGCCGGCCCCGCGCCGAAACCGCCCGCCAAGGGAGCGCAGCCGTGAGCCGCAAGCCGGTCGAACCGCCCAAGAAGTCCAAGGCCGCTCCGCGCGGCAAGACGCAAGAAGCGCCGGTCAATCCCGTCGAGGTGGTCAGCCACACCATCGAGCGCGCATTGGATCCGCTGGCCAGCGCCCTGAAACGCGCCGCGTTGAAACGCACCGACAAGGTCAGCCGGCAGATTGCGGAGAAGGCTGACGCGCCGCCGATCGCGCCGGCGAATTCGGCGCTGCCGATCTCGCCGCTGGCGGTGCCGTTTCCGGCCATGCCGCCGATCGCCGGCGTCGAGCTCGCGACCGGTCGCGCAGGCTTCTACAAGCACGAACGCGAAGATCTGCTGCTGATGCGGTTCGCCAAAGGCGCCACCGCGGCCGGCGTGTTCACCCGTCATGGCGTGGGATCTGCACCCGTGGACTGGTGCAAGCGCCAGTTGGCCGCTTCGGGCGGCGCGGATGTGCGCGCCCTGGTGGTCAACGCCGGTTGCGCCAACTCCTTCACTGGCCGCCCGGGCGCCGACGCCGTGCGTCGCGTCGCCTCGGCTGCGGCCAAGCGCTTCGACTGCCGCCAGCGCGACGTGATGACGGCCTCGACGGGCGTCATCGGCGTGTTGCTGGACGATGCGCGCATCACCCATCGGTTGCCTGAGCTGGACGCCAGGCTGTCGGCTGACGGCTGGGCCGGCGCCGCCCAGGCCATCATGACGACCGACACCTTCGCCAAGGGCGCGTTCGCCACCGCTGAGATCGACGGGGTGAAGGTGAGCATCGGCGGCATCGCCAAGGGCTCCGGCATGATCGCGCCGGACATGGCGACCATGCTGGCGTTCGTGGCCACCGACGCTTCAATCGCGCCGGCGGCCCTGCAGACCCTGCTGAGCCTCTATACGCGCACCACGTTCAACTGCGTGACGGTGGACGGCGACCGCTCGACCAACGACACCCTGCTGCTGTTCGCCACCGGCCAGGCGGGAGCGCCGCGGATCAGCCGTGCGGGCGACCGCCGGCTGGCGGATTTCCGCGAGAAGCTGGAGGGCGTGCTCCTCGACTTGGCGTTGCAACTGGTGCGTGACGGGGAGGGGGCCACCAAGTTCGTCAAGATCACCGTCAACGGCGCGGAGAGCCCCGCCTCCGCCCGCAAGATCGCGCGCACAATCGCCGAGAGCCCGCTGGTGAAGACCGCCTTCGCCGGCGAGGACGCCAACTGGGGTCGCATCGTCATGGCGGTGGGCCGCGCTGACGAACCGGTCGACCGCGATCGGATGAGCGTGCGCTTCGGCGAACTGTGGGCGGCGCAGGACGGGCTGATCGCCGCGTCCTACGACGAGGCGAAGATGAGCGCCTACATGAAGCGCCAGGAGCTTGAGGTTCAGGTTGACGTAGGGGTCGGTCGCGGCTCGGCGTCGATGTGGACCTGCGACCTGACAAAGCAGTATGTCGCGATCAACGGCGACTACCGCTCATAGCCTGTACGATCGCGCGTCGCGAGCGCGCCGCGCCCAAGCGTCACCTTTGATTAAGCCTGTCGTTGCTGTATGTCCTGACGCGGAGCAACTGGGGGCGGCGCATGGTTGTCTTCGAGCGCGACCTTTCAGCTGAGGCGAGCCGGCGTCTTGACGAGGCTTGGCTGAAGCGTTTCTCGGCCGCCCTGCACGCCGACCGCGGCTTCTACGTCGCCATAGCCGCCTATGTGACCGCCGGATTCGCCTTCGCCGCCCTCGCGCGGCGTGAGCTGCATTTCGACGGCGCCTACTTCCGGGTGTGGGTGCAGCTGATCGTCAGCGCACTGGCGCTCAGCCTAACGATCGGGCTGTGCGGCGCGCTGGTGCGCGGTTCGGCGCGCGGCCGATGGGAGGCCGCGGGCAAGGCGGTGCGCCACAGCCTTCGCCCCGAGATCGCCGCGGGCCTGCTGCTGTTCGCCGGCCTGGGCCTGTTCACCGCAGCGTTCACGGCCATCAAATGCATGTTGCCGCACGCGCGCCCGTTCTGGGCCGACGCCCTGCTGGCCGATTTCGACCGGGCGCTGTTCTTCGGGCGCGACCCGTGGCTGTGGTTGCAGCCGTTGTTGGGGAGTTACCCCGTCACCTCGGTGGTCGAGTTCATCTACGGGCCGGTGTGGATCAGCATGATGCTCTTGGCGCCGCTGTTCGCCGCGGCGTTCATGCGGCGCGGCGCTCTGCGCAATCAGTTCCTCGCGGCCTATCTGCTGGCCTGGTCGGTCAACGGCACCCTGGTCGCCGGACTCATGATGTCGGCGGGGCCCGCATTCTTCGCCCAGGTGACCGGCGACGCCGCGCGGTTCGGGCAGCTGGTGTCGTACCTGCAGTACAACCTCGACTGGTCCATGTCGGCCAGCGCCGGCCAGCACATGCTGTGGAACCTCTATCAGCACCAGCTCTCGAGCCTTGGGGCGGGGATCTCGGCGTTCCCGAGCATGCACATGAGCATGACCACGCTATGCGTCCTGGCGGCATGGCGCCTCGATCGGCGCGCCGGCTGGGCGATGCTCGCCTTTGCGTTGGTGATCACCGCAGGCTCGATCCACCTGGCCTGGCACTACGCCGCCGACGGCCTGTTCGCGATCGTCAGCAGCGTCTGCCTGTGGAAGCTCGCCGGTTGGGCGACCCGGGGCGCGGACGCGCGCGAGGGCGGGTCTGCACCGAGGGCTTGAACCGTTAGGCTGATGCGGGGACGCGCCGGCCGCACCCGCCGGTTCTATGGCGGATGCGGCGGCTCGTTTGGTTTAGCGGTTGGACCAGACGCCGGTGCGACGGGCCGGGGCTGCTTCTCCGCCGCCACCGCCGCCACGCTTGGGGCCGCGGAAGCCGGTCTTGGCCGCGCCGCCGCCGCCCGAACCCTTGCCCTGACCGGACTTGGCTTGCGGACGACCGCCGCGCTTGGCGTGGCTGTCGCGCGGCGGGTGCGCCGGACGTTCGGCCCGCACGCCCGCTGGTTCCGGCATGGCCGCGGTCATCGCGCCCAGTTGCCGATCGTTGCGGCGATCGAAGGTCGGGATGGTCTGGCGCGTCACCTTCTGGATGTCGCGCAGCAGATTGCGTTCGTCGTCGGCGCAGAAGCTGACCGCGCTGCCGTTTGCGCCGGCCCGCGCCGTCCGCCCGATGCGGTGGACATAGGCCTCCGGCACGTTCGGCAACTCGTACTGGACGACGTGGGTGACGCTGTCGATGTCGATGCCACGCGCGGCGATGTCGGTGGCGACCAGGGCGCGGACTTCGCCGGCCTTGAACTGCGCCAGCGCGCGCTCACGCTGGCCCTGGCTCTTGTCGCCGTGGATCGAAGCCGCCTCGACGCCGACCTGCTCCAGTGAGCGGGCGACGCGGTCGGCGCCGCGCTTGGTGCGGGTGAAGACGATGACGCGGGTGAAGGCCTTGTCCTCGAACAGTTCGGCGAGCAGGGCGCGCTTGCGGGGGCTCTCGATGTAGAGGACCTGCTGGTTGACGCGCTCAACGGTCGTCGCCTGCGGGGCGACGGACACTTTCAGCGGATCCTTCAGCAGCTCGCCGGCCAGCTTGCCGATCTCGTTCGGCATGGTCGCCGAGAAGAACAGGTTCTGACGCTGCTTGGGCAGGTGTGCGACGATCTTGCGGATCGGCACCAGGAAGCCCAGGTCGAGCATCTGGTCGGCTTCGTCGAGCACGAAGATCTCGGTCTGGCTGAGCACAGCCATCTTTTCCTGCAGGTGGTCGAGCAGGCGGCCAGGGGTGGCGACCAGCACGTCGATGCCGGCGGCCAGCGCCTTGATCTGCGCGCCGTACTTCACGCCGCCGAAGATCACCGCCGTGGTGAAGCCCAGGTAGCGGCCATAGGTCTTGAAGCTCTCGCCGATCTGGGTGGCCAGTTCGCGGGTCGGCGCCAGGATCAGCACCCGGCAGCCGCGGCGCGGCGCGGGCTTACGGTCGGCGGCGAGGCGATGGAGGATAGGCAGGGCGAAGGCCGCGGTCTTGCCGGTGCCGGTCTGGGCGATGCCCAGCAGGTCGCGGCCGTCCATGACGCCGGGAATGGCCTGGGTCTGGATCGGGGTCGGTTGAGAATAGCCTTCGTCGGCGAGGGCCTTGAGCAGCAGTTTGTCGAGGCCGAGGTCGGTGAATTGAGTCAAGTGATGTCTTTCACGTACGCCGCGTGAGCGCGCGGCTTCGAACGATGCGAAGTCTCGCGCGCTGGGCGGCTGAGAAGATGGGGAAGCGCCCCGCGTGGCCGGGCGATCTATGTAATCTTCAGGGCGCTCGACAGGCTGGGCTTCCTGTTCTGGAAGCCCTCACGCGGCTGGAGCGCCGATAGCGTCCGATGAGGACGCCTGCCGCACATCGGGGTTATCCACCGTCAAGTCAAGTCATGGATGCGTTATGGCCGCAGGCTGTGGCGCCGGGGACGCAACGGCGTGGACCTGTTGCAAAGCCTGCCTGGAGAGGCGAAGGAGCCGCGATGGCCGATCCCAAACCCATGCTGCTGGTCGCCGCCGCGGCGCTCGTCGACGTCGACGGCCGCGTCCTGATCTGCCAGCGCCCCCAGGGCAAGCAACTGGCGGGCCTGTGGGAATTTCCGGGCGGCAAGGTCGAGCCGGGCGAGACGCCGGAAGCCTGCCTGATCCGCGAGCTGGAGGAAGAGCTGGGGATCGTCGTCAGCCACGCCTGCCTGGCGCCGTTCGTGTTCGCCAGCCACGCCTACGAGGGCTTCCACCTGCTGATGCCGCTTTATCTGTGCCGGCGCTGGGAGGGCCAGGTGACGGCGCGCGAGCACAAGGCGCTGGCCTGGGTCAGGCCGAACGACATGGACGCCTATCCGATGCCGCCGGCCGACGCGCCCCTGGTCGCCTGGCTGCGCGACCTGATCTGAGCGATCGCCGCGCCCCAGACGCGGAACGGGTGAAGGTACTGGCCCAGCGCGCCGCGACCCATGGGCTCGCGTACGCCAAGCGGCGCGGTGCAGGGCCCGGGATCATGCAGGGTGCCGAACGCTCGGTCGAAGATCGAGAACAGGGTGGCGAAGTTCGAACCTGAGCCCTCGACGTCGCGGGCGTGATGCCAGCGATGCAGGATCGGCGAATTGAGGATCAGGCCCGCCTTGCCCAGGCTCCACGGCACGTCGGCATGGATGAAGTAGCCCCAGTAGTGGCGGGCGAGGACGGTCAGCGAGATCGCCCACACGGGAAAGCCCATCAACGCCATCAGGATCGGATCGACCGCTGTCCCCAGCCGGTCGACCGGATGTATACGCTCCAGGCTGAACCACGTGAGGTTGGTGTCGCTGTGGTGGATGGCATGCGCCGGCCATAGCAAGCGGCTGTGCTGGACGCGGTGGCGCCAGTAGCCGAGGAAGTCGCCGATCACCAGGGCGACTATGCCGGTCACCCCGAATCCCAGGCGCTCCCACAGCCCGGCGGTGGGCGCGACGAGGTTTGCGGCCGTGAGCGCGGCGGTGACGGCGGTCATCGCCAGCACCACCAGCGGGGTCACGGTGATCTGGTCGATCACCGTGATGACCAGATTGATGCGGGTCTGGGCGGCCGCGGCGCGGCCATCGGCCAGCGCGCGGCCGCGCTTGACGATCAGGGCCAGCGCGCAGAACGCCACGGCGAGGACGCCCAGCTCCAGCCAGCGCCCGCCCAGTCCGCGCAGCAGTTCGACAACTTCCGACATGGCCCCTGCCTAGCGCGGGCAGGGCTGCTGGTCCCTTAACGCGGCGACGACGGCGGTTCGTCGCGGGGCAGGGGGATCTCCACTGTGCCGAGGGCGTCGGCCAGCCGCATCTTGGCCGAGCCGGGTTGCAGCGGCTTCTGCTGGGCCTCGTGCGGAGCCCAGCCGGTGAGGGTGACGATCTCGAACGTGGCGACCACCCGGCCGTCGGGCTCGGAGAACCGTTCGGCGTAGATCTCAAGCGCACGGCCCAGCACCTGCCGGCTGAGCGCGTGCGGATGTCGCTCGGCCGGCGCGTGGGTCTGGCCCATAGCCCGCAGGTCCGCGAGCAGCTTCAGGGGATGGGTGTAGCGCACCTTGACCCGATCGACGTCGGCGACCGGCAGGGCGAACCCCGCCCGCTGCAGCAGGCCTGCGGCGTCCGGCGCGTCGGCGAACGGCGAGACCCGCTGGCCCGATCCGTCGGTGAGCTCCTCCTCGGCGGCGACGAGCGACTGTCGCAGCTCGGTCAGGGTCAGGCCACCCAGGAAGGCGCCGATGAACAGGCCGTCCGGGCGCAGGGCGCGGCGGATCTGGATCAGCGCGCCGACCACGTCGTTCACCCAGTGCAGGCCCAGCGTCGAGACCACGAGGTCGAGCGTGCCGTGCGCGAACGGCAGGCGTTCCTCGTCCAGCACCACCCGGGGCCCGGGGCGGCCCGCCAGCATCCCGAGGACCAGATCCGTCTCGACCAGCAGTCCGACCCTGGCGGCCGCATCGCTGCCGGCCAGGGCTGTGCGGAACTGGCCGGTGCGGGCCGAAAGCTCGACCGTTAGCGGGAAGTCGCGCATGATCGGCTCCAGCCGCTCGACGATGTCTCGGGCGGCGCGGGCGTGCAGGAAATCGGCGTGCGCGAAGCCGGGCGCCGCGCGGGTCAGGCGGCGGGCGTGCAGGGCGCGGTCGAACAGATGGGGCGAAGCGGGCATGAGCCTGGAACATGGCCTTGGAGCGGGCTTATGGAAACCCGGCCCTGGCGTCAGGGGCGCGGTCCGCAGCGTGCTCGACCTCATGCTGCCGCCGCGCGCGCTCGACGGCGAGGGCCGCGCCATGGCGGCGGGCCTGTCCGCGGAGAGCTGGACGCGGATCCATTTCCTCGACGGGCCGGTGTGCGACGGTTGCGGCGCGCCGTTTGAATACGACCACGGCGAAGGCGTGCGGTGCGCGGCCTGCATGGCCAGGCCCAGGGCGTTTTCCCGCGCCCGCGCGGCGTGCCTGTACGATGAGACGTCGCGCGATCCGATCCTGAAATTGAAACACGCCGACCGCCTTGATCTGGCGCCGATGTTCGCCCGCTGGCTGTCGCGCGCCGCCCACGGCCTGCTGGAAGAGGCCGACGCCATCGCGCCCGTGCCGCTGCATCCGATGCGGCTGCTGCGTCGCCGTAGCAACCAGGCCGCCGAGATCGCCCGGCCGCTGGCGGGCCTGAGGGGCGTGATCTATCTGGCCGACGCCCTGGTCCGTCGGCGCGCCACCGAAACCCAGGCCGGACGCTCCGGATCGGGCCGCCGCCGCAACGTCGCCGCGGCCTTCGCCGTGCCTCCCGCGAGGGCGCGACAGGTGGCGGGGCGCAACATCCTGCTGGTCGATGACGTGATGACCACGGGGGCCACCGCCGAGGGCTGTGCGCGCGCATTACTGGCCGCTGGAGCCGCCCGCGTCGATGTGGCCGTCATCGCAAGGGTTCACGAAAGAGATTCAGGCGCCATATGAAGCGTCACAGGACCTTCACCCGTTAGCAGGCGCATGACCCAAGTCACCATCTACACCAAACCCTATTGCCCGTTCTGCTCCCGCGCGATCGATCTGCTGGAGAAGAAGGGCGTCACCTTCACCGAGATCGAGGCGGCGTTCGACCCCGACAAGAAGCGCGAGATGGTCGATCGCTCCGGCGGTCGGGCGACCTTCCCGCAGATCTTCGTCGGCGATCATCACGTCGGTGGCTGCGACGACCTGGTGGCGCTGGAACGCGACGGGAAGCTCGACGTCCTGCTCCAGGCCGAGGCCTAGTTTGCGCCGATGCTGAAGGTCGGCCTCATCCAGACCCGTTCGCCGGCCTCTCAGGCCGCGGCGCTTGAGCATGTCCTGCCGCTGGTGCGTGAGGCCGCGGCGGGCGGCGCGCAGCTGATCGTCACGCCCGAAGGGACCAACATGCTGCAGGGCCGGCGTTCGGCGCTGATGGCCCAGCTCGTTTCGCTGGATGAGGATCCCGCGGTGGCGGGCCTGCGTACAGCGGCCGCCGAGCTCGGAGTCTGGCTGCTGATTGGCTCGGCTATGGTCCGGCGTGAGGATGGCAAGGCGGCGAACCGCTCCACCCTGATCTCGCCGGACGGCGTGGTCACCGCCACCTACGACAAGCTGCACATGTTCGATGCCGACCTGCCGAACGGCGAGCGTGCGCGGGAATCCGAGACCTACGAACCTGGCGCTCAGGCGGTGACGGCGGACGCCGCCGGCACGCGGCTGGGACTGAGTGTCTGCTACGACATCCGCTTTCCGGCGCTCTACCGGGCGCTGGCGCTGGCAGGCGCGCAGGTGTTGACCGTCCCTGCCGCCTTCACGCGGCCCACCGGCGAGGCGCACTGGGAGATTCTGTTGCGCGCACGCGCCATAGAGACCGGCGCCTTCGTGCTGGCCCCCGCGCAGGGCGGTCGCCACGAGGACGGTCGCGGCACCTGGGGACGCACCACGGCCATCGCGCCCTGGGGCGAGGTGATCGGCAAGCTGGATCACGACGAGCCCGGCGTCCTGCTGGTCGATCTCGATCTGGAGGCGGTGGATAAGGCGCGGGCGGCGATTCCCGCCCTGAAGAACGCACGCGCGTTCACCGGCCCATGATCCGTTATGCGCTCGCCTGCGCTCATGGCCACGGCTTCGAGGGCTGGTTCGGATCGTCCGAAGCTTATGACGAACAGGTGGCCAGCGGCCTGGTCGAGTGCCCGATGTGCGGCGCGCGCGAGGTCAGCAAGCAGATCATGGCGCCGGCCGTGGCGGGGGCGAAGAAGCGCGACCCAGCGCCCCCCGAGCCTTCACAGGCGATGATGGCGGAGGCGATGAGCCGGGTGCGCCGCCACGTGGAGGAGAACTTCGACTACCTCGGTGACGGATTCGCCGACGAGGCGCGCGCCATCCACCAGGGCCGCGCGGAGGACCGCGGCATCTACGGCGAGGCCAGCCCCACGCAGGTGCGCGCACTTGCCGAGGAAGGGGTCAAGGTGGCCGCGCTACCGCCGGCGCCGCCGAAGAAGTCGGATATCAACTGACGCTGCGTCCAGGCTCGCGTTGTGCGCCGTCGCATCCTGCTTCATGTTCCGAGGCGGGGACTAGGAAGGCGGGCGTCATGTCGATCATCAGAAACTGGCTCTCCGTCGCCTCAGTGGCGACGATCCTGGCCGCGGGCCAGAGCGGCGGCGCGGCGGCGGAATCCGCATCGCCTAGAACCCTGCGTGTGGTCGGAGAAGCGTTGACGCCGATCATGGGCGTCCAACCGCGCTTCGTCATCGACGCCCAGGTGCTCCCCGGAGAGGGCGCGTTCCGCAGCGAGGTCGAGGGCTGGTTCTCCGCGCTTGCCCCGATCCGCGGGGCCGACGAGATCCGCGGCGCCTGTGTCGAGATCCGCTGCGCGCTCTATGCCAACTTCGACCAGGGCAAGATCGAGATCAGCGCCGACCTCGCCGGCTCCGGCGCGCCCGGCGGGGGGCGTATGGTGCTGACTGACGGCGAGGGCAAGACGCTGGGCGAGACCACGCTGCGCTTCACTTCGCTGACCGGTCCGATCCCGGGCGTTGGCGAATTGGCCGCGCCAGGCGTCGTGGGCGCGATCGAGCTTGCCGATCTGCTGATGTGGAATGGCGCGCCGGCCGCCTTCGGTTCCACCGAAGACGGCCCGGTGAGCTGGCTGCAGCGCCAGGCGCTGGCCGACTGGCAGTCCGACCAGGGCCGCCCGGCGACCGGACTGATCCTCAAGGAGGACCTTGCGGTGCTACGGGCCGGCGCCCAGGCGGCGAAGGCGCGCGCAGGCTGGACCGCCTTGGGCGATCCCGCCCGCGGCTGGACCGCAGGCTATCCAGCGACCCTGTTGCCGCGCGCAGAGCGTAACGGCCAGGTCCAGCGCTTCGCGAGCGCCGACGGCGCGTCGGTGCTGGAGATCGCTGTCGACCCATCGCTCAGCGACACCGCGTTCAACGCCCTCGTCGAGCAACTCAGCGCCGAACGGCCGGGCGTCTCCAACCGCAACTACACGCGGGTGAACAGCGATATGGAGATCACCTACGAGGAGAACGGTCGCGAGATCTCCGCCGCCTATCACAACCGCGAAGGCGGCCTGGTGCGCCTGGAGTTCAGCTACCCCTCGGCGCGCGCCGCAGAAATGTCGTCGTTCAAGGCGATCCTCCCGCGTAGCCTGCTGGTCTCGGACGAGATCGCACCGCTCTAACGTCGCGCCCACCTTGTGTGACGGAATTGCCACACTACATCCCCGGTGACGCGGGCCGTGCTTGATGCAAGGCGGCTCGCGGCACGCCGCCTTTGAGGGGACGCCCATGAACATCGACATCTATTCCGACCGCGCCAAGCAGGCGATCCAGTCCGCCCAGAGCCTCGCGCTCGCCCGCCGACATCAACAACTGGCCCCGCAGCACCTGCTCAAGGTGTTGCTGGAGGAAAAGGACGGTTTGGCGCGCGCGCTGATCCAGAGCGCCGGTGGCCGCCCCGACGCGGCCGACGCTGCGAGCGAGGCCTCCATCGCCCGGATGCCCAAGGTCGAGGGCGGCTCTGGCCAGCTCTACATGGCCCCCGACGCCGCTAGAGTGTTCGCCAAGGCCGAGGCGGACGCCAAGCAGCAGGGCGACGCCTTCGTCACCACCGAACGCCTGTTGGTGGCGTTGGCGGAGGAGGGCGGAGAGGCTGCTGACGCGCTGAAGGCCGCTGGCGTCAACGCCGCCGGCCTGGAGGAAGCCGCCAAGGGGGTGCGCAAGGGCCGCACCGCAGACAGCGCCTCGGCCGAGGAGGGCTATGACGCGCTGAAGCGCTACGCCCGCGACCTGACCCAGGTCGCCCGTGACGGCAAGCTCGACCCGGTGATCGGCCGCGACGAAGAAATCCGCCGCACGATCCAGGTCCTGTCGCGGAGAACCAAGAACAACCCGGTGCTGATCGGTGAGCCTGGCGTCGGCAAGACCGCGATCGTCGAGGGCCTGGCCCTGCGCATCGTCAATGGCGACGTGCCGGAAAGCCTGAAGGACAAGCAACTCCACGCGCTCGACATGGGCGCGTTGATCGCTGGCGCGAAGTATCGCGGCGAGTTCGAGGAGCGCCTGAAGGCGGTCCTGAACGAGGTCACCCAGGCCGAAGGCTCGATCATCCTGTTCATCGACGAGATGCACACCCTGGTCGGGGCCGGGAAGACCGACGGGGCGATGGACGCGTCCAACCTGCTGAAGCCCGCCCTGGCGCGGGGCGAACTGCACTGCGTCGGCGCCACCACGCTGGAAGAGTACCGCAAGCATGTCGAAAAGGACGCGGCCCTCGCCCGTCGCTTCCAGCCGGTGTTCGTCGCCGAGCCCACGGTCGAGGACACGATCTCGATCCTGCGCGGCCTGAAGGAGAAGTACGAGGTCCACCACGGGGTCCGCATCTCCGACAGCGCCATCGTGGCCGCCGCCACCCTGTCGAACCGTTACATCGCCGACCGCTTCCTGCCGGATAAGGCCATCGACCTGATCGACGAGGCGGGCAGCCGCGTGCGGATGGCCGTAGATTCCAAGCCCGAGGAACTGGACGAGATCGACCGCCGCATCGTGCAGCTGAAGATCGAGCGTGAGGCCCTCGCCAAGGAAACCGATGCGGCCTCCCAGGCGCGGTTGGAAAAGCTGGACGAGGAACTCGACGATCTCGAGGGCCAGTCCACCGAGATGACCGCCCGCTGGCGTTCGGAGAAAGAAAAGGTCGGGCAGGCCGCGCAGGCCCGTGAGGCCCTGGACCGGCTACGCGCCGAACTGGTCACCGCTCAGCGTCGCGGCGACCTCCAGCGTGCGTCGGAGATCGCCTATGGCGAGATCCCGCAGCTTGAGCGGCGCCTGGCCGAGGAAGAAGCTGCAGCGGCCGAGAACCCAGTCAGTCCCGAGGTCGTCGACGCCGAGCAGATCGCCGGCGTGGTCAGCCGCTGGACCGGCATCCCGGTCGACAAGATGCTGGAAGGCGAGCGCGAAAAGCTGCTGGCCATGGAGGACGCCCTGCGCAAGCGGGTCGTCGGCCAGGAAGAAGCGCTGGTCGCTGTGTCCGACGCCGTGCGCCGCGCGCGTGCGGGCCTGCAGGACCCCAACCGTCCGATCGGCTCATTCCTGTTCCTTGGTCCCACCGGCGTCGGCAAGACCGAGCTGACCAAGGCCCTGGCCGGCTTCATGTTCGACGACGAGAGCGCCATCACGCGCATGGACATGAGCGAGTACATGGAAAAGCACTCGGTCAGCCGCATGATCGGCGCGCCTCCCGGCTATGTCGGCTACGACGAAGGCGGGGCGTTGACCGAGGCCGTTCGGCGTCGGCCCTACCAGGTCGTGCTGTTCGACGAGGTCGAGAAGGCTCACCCCGACGTCTTCAACGTGCTGCTGCAGGTGCTGGACGATGGTCGCCTGACCGATGGTCAGGGCCGTACGGTCGACTTCCGCAACACCATCCTGATCATGACCTCGAACCTCGGTTCGGAGTTCCTCGCCAGCCAGGGCGAGGGGGATGATGTCGAGGACGCGCGGCCGATGGTGATGGACGTCGTTCGCCGCCACTTCCGTCCGGAGTTCCTGAACCGGATCGACGAGATCATCCTCTTCAAGCGGCTCGGCCGCGCGGAGATGGACAACATCGTCGATATCCAGCTGCAGCGAGTCGAGAAGCTGCTGGCCGACCGGCGCATGTCGATCGTGCTGGACTCCGCCGCCCGGCACTGGATGGCCGACAAGGGCTACGACCCGGTCTATGGCGCGCGACCTCTGAAGCGCGTCATCCAGAAGGAACTGGTCGACCCCATCGCCCGCAAGCTGCTCGCGGGCGATCTGGAGGACGGTTCGGTCATTCAGGTCGGCGCCTCGGCCGATGGCCTGGAGATCGGCCGGGCCAAGGTCCACTAAACGACGAACGCCCCGGGGGTGACCCCGGGGCGTTCTTCATTTCTCGACGCGCAGGTGGCCGCGGTCGCTACAGATCCACGCTCACGGCGCGGCCGTTGCGGATTTCCACCCGGCGCATGACGGCGATGTCTGGCCCCGTGCCAGGGGCAATTGGCTTGGCGACGGTGATCACATACCAGGCGCCGTTGGCCAGGCCCGAAAAGCTGAAGCGGCTGCCCGCGTCGCAGACCGTGCGCTTGACGAAGGCCGAGTAGTCGCCGCTGGGGGCGTTCGGCGTGCGGGCGCGGACCTCGTCGGCCGGCAGGGCCGAGCGATCAGGCGACTTGTAGAGGATGGTCATCCGCCGCCGCGTCCATGGCGTCTCGGGCGTCAGGACGACGCCGGCGCCTTCGCAGCTGTAGCGGGTCTGGCCCGACTTGAAGACCAACCGGCCATCCACGCGACCCTGGCCCGGAACGGCCGACCAGGAGAAATCACCGGCGCGGAACGTATTGGCCGAGGGCGGCCCATCGGCGCCGGGCGGCGGCGGAGGCGGGGGACCCAGGGTCGGCGCGCAGGCGGCGACTAGAAGCAGGGCGGCGGAGGCGGAGATAAGGCGGATGCGTGACATGTCGCGCGCACCTTATGCGTCTCATTGCACCGACGCCAAGAGGTTGGTTGAGCGTGTTCGATCACGCCTGGGCCTCAGTCGTCCCCGCGAACCTTGCCACGCATGGATTTCACCCCGCCTCGATGCACCTTGGCCTCGACCCGCCGTTTCTTCGCGGCCAGGGTCGGCCGGGTCTTTTTTCGGGGGGGAGGCGGCGGTTCGGCGGCCTGGCGAATCAGCCCCAGCAGGCGTTCCAGCGCCTCGGCCCGGTTGCGTTCCTGGGTTCGATGGGTCATCGCCACCAGCACCAGAACGCCGTCCTGGGTCACCTTGCGCCCCGCCAGTTTCATCAGCCGGATCGCCACGTCGTTCGGCAATGAGGGCGAGCGACGCACGTCGAACCGCAGCTCCACAGCGGTGGAGACCGTGTTGACGTTCTGACCGCCCGGACCGGCCGAGCGGCTAAACCGCTCGGTCAGTTCGTCCTCGGAGAGGCTGATGGTGGGGGTGACTTCGATCACCGGCTTTTCCGATTTTCTCTTTTGATCTAGCTTCAGCGCATGCGCGCCGCGACCGCCCTTATGCACGTGACCATTCAAACCGCCCAGGCCGGGTTGGTGGAAGAGGTCGCGCGCTAGGAACAGCCAGCGTTCGCATCGACACCAGCCCCGCCGGCGACGGACGGGGCTTTTTCTTTGGCTCCGTTCTCCGGCCCACCGAGAGACCATGATGAGCCAAGATGAAATCCTGATCCGTGCGTCTGAACCTGAGGACGTGCCCGACCTGACGGAGGTGATGAACCAGCCGCGCGCCGTCTGGGGGACGATGCAATTGCCGTTCACCAGCGTCGCCACTCGGCGCGAGCGCTTCAAGGTGACCTCAGCAAGCCAAACGATGCTCGTCGCCGTGATCGAGGGAAAGGTCATCGGCAGCTTGGGCCTTAGCCGGCTGGAGGGGCGGCGCAGCCATGTCGGCACGTTCGGCATGGCGGTCCACGACGCCTATGCCGGCCGGGGCGCGGGCACGGCGCTGATCGCCGCGGCGGTGGAGCAGGCCGATCGATGGCTCAACCTGCGCCGGCTCGAACTCACGGTGTGGACCGACAACACCCGTGCGATCGCGCTCTACGAACGCTTCGGCTTCGAGCGGGAGGGTTTGATGCGCGACTATGCCTGGCGAGACGGCGCGTATGCCGACGCCATTTCGATGGCTCGGTTGCGTCCGTAGGCCGCTGTGCGGCCCACTCCTTAGATCGTCATCATCGACCGGAGCGAAGCGGAGTGTCGGGGATAACGAGCTTAGATGGAAAAAGTCGCTTGGCCGGGTGGCGTTCCTATCCCGCCGAGCAGGCCGCGCAACGACCGCGGGCTTCCAGGGTGATGGTCGAAACCTGGTAGCCCGCCTTGGCGGCGGCGGAGAGCTGGGCCGTGAAGTCCGGTTCGAACTCCGCGGCCGCTCCGCAGCAGTCGCAGATCAGGAACGCGGCCCGGTGGCTCTGGCCGTCGATGCGGCAGGGCACATATGCGTTGAGGCTCTCGATCCGATGCGCAAAACCGAGGCGTTCCAGGAATTCGAGCGCCCGATAGACGGTCGGAGGCTTGGCTGGCTCGCCGTGTGCGCCGAAGGCTGCGATCAGGTCGTAGGCCTTCTGGGGGGAATTGGATTCGAGCAGTAGCTCAAGGACGCGGCGGCGGGGAGCGGTCAGCCGCTCCTGTGTTGCGGCGCAGCGCTGTTCGGCCGCGCCAAGCGCATGGTTTAGCGCC
>NZ_JAUYQL010000075.1 GCF_030697305.1 Phenylobacterium sp.
CTCGCTGCTGCGCCGCCGGCACGGGTTCGCCGAGCGGTCGCCGGACATGGGCCAGGCGATGCGCGACGTGCAGCACGCGCGGCTGCTCGACAAGACGCAGTTCAGCTTCCTGTTTCCTGACGCGCGCCACGTGGACGAGCGGTTCGCCGGCCTGACCAAATCGCTGATCGCGATCCGCGGTTAGGCCTCAGGCTTCGGGGCGCGGTGCGGCGGGGCGCAACGCCGGCCGGGCGGCGGCTTCCTCCGCGAGACGCATGGCGTGCAGGTCCTCGCTGATGCGGAAGATGGCGACATAGAATTCGCACGCCGCGCGCCAGATCAGCGCCAGCGCGCCCATCACAAGCAGGCCGCCAATCAGCACCGGAATGGCTAGGAGCACGCCCAGGATGCTGGCCTCGCGCAGGGCCACGCCCACCGCCGCGCCGACCGTGCCGAACGCGCCCAGCACGATGATGCCCAAGCCCGCCCAGTAGATCAGGTGCACCAGGGTGCCGGTCACCAGACGCTCGAAGGTCAGGAAATCCCAGATGACCGGGTGTCCGAGCGCCTTGGGGATTCGTTGTGGTCGCCGCATACGCCTGTCCAACGCTCCGGCCGCCATGGCCCCTTGCGGCAAACCGCTATCAGCGCGGGGGATTCATCGCAACGCTGCAAACGTGGCCGCGACACAGCGTCCTCCCGCCGCTCAGCGACGCGTCAGATCGTGCCGACGGTCTTCAGCCGGGCGCGCGGGTGCACCTCGTTCTGGCTCATCACCGGGGTCTGGCCGCGGAACCGCTCGATGATCGAGCGGACGTAGGGGCGGATCACCGGGCTGGTCAGCAGCACCGGCGAGTCTCCCGCCAGCGCCGCGCGCTCGAAGGTGTCGCGCACCGAGCGGATGTAGTCCTGCAGCCGCGACGGGGCCAGCGCCAACTGGCGCTCGTCGCCCTGACCGACCAGCGACTCGGCGAAGGCGTTCTCCCACTCCGCCGACATGGTGACGATCGGCAGCGCGCCGTCGTCGCCGCGATAGGCGAAGGACAGTTGCCGGGCCAGGCGCGAGCGCACCTGTTCGACCAGCAGCAGGATCGAGGCGGTGTGCGGTGCGGCTTCGCCGACGCCTTCCAGGATCGCGGCCAGGTCGCGGATCGAGACCCGCTCGCGCAGCAACGCCTGCAGCACCCGCTGCAGGGTGGTCGGCGTCACGGTCGACGGAATCAGGTCGTCGACCAACTTCTTCTGCTCGGCCGGCAGGTCGCGCAGCAGCTTTTGCACCTCGGTGTAGGACAACAGGTCGGCCATGTTGTCCTTGAGGATCTCGGTCAGATGCGTGGTCAGCACCGTGGCCGGATCGACGATGGTGTAGCCGCGGAACGTCGCTTCCTCTCGCAGGCCGTCGTCGACCCAGGTGGCCGGCAGGCCGAAGGCCGGCTCGCGCACATGCTGGCCGGGCAGGTCCACCTGGCCGCCGCGCGGATCCATGGCCATCAGCGAACCCAGGCGCACTTCGCCGGAGCCGGCCTCGAGCTCCTTGATCCGGATGCAATAGCCCTCGGTGGGCAGGCGCATGTTGTCGAGGATGCGCACCGCCGGCATCACGAACCCGAAGTCGGCCGCAAGCGTGCGGCGCAGCGCCTTGATCTGGTCAGTGAGGCGGCGGCCCTCCAGGTCGTTGATCAGCGGCAACAGGCCATAGCCCAGCTCGATCTTGATCTCGTCGATCGCCAGGGTCTGGGAGATCGGCTCGTCCTGCTCGGCCGGCGGGGGCGGCGCGATCTCCACCGGGGCCGGCTTCAGCGCGTCCTGCGACCGGCGCCACGCCAGCGCGCCCGCGCCGATCGACAGAGCGGCGAAGGGCAGGATCGGCATGCCGGGGATCAGCGCGATGACGCCCGAGGCCGCGGCGACCATGCCCAGCGCGATCGGGTTCATGGCCAGCTGCATAACCAGGGCCTTGTCAGCCGAACCTTCGACGCCGGCCTTCGAAACCAGAAAGCCCGCGGCGATGGAGATCACCAGCGCCGGCACCTGGCTGACCAGGCCGTCGCCGATGGTCATGATGGTGTAGGTGGCCGCCGCCTGGCCCAGCGGGATCTTGTGCTGCAGCACCCCGATCAGGATGCCGCCGACGATGTTGACGCCGACGATGATCAGGCCGGCGACGGCGTCGCCGCGTACGAATTTGGAGGCGCCGTCCATGGCCCCGAAGAAGGTGCTTTCCTGCTCAAGTTCCTTGCGGCGGCGCTTGGCTTCTTCTTCCTCGATCAGGCCGGCCGACAGGTCGGCGTCGATGGCCATTTGCTTGCCGGGCATCGAGTCCAGCGTGAAGCGGGCGGCGACTTCGGCGATCCGGCCCGAACCCTTGGTGATGACGACGAAGTTCACGATCACCAGGATGGCGAACACGATTACCCCGATGACGAAGTTGCCCCCCATCATCAGGTTGCCGAAGCCCTCGATGATCTTGCCGGCGCCGTGCGCGCCTTCGTGGCCGTGACCGAGGATCAGCCGGGTCGAGGCGATATTCAGCCCCAGCCGGAACAGGGTGGTGACCAGCAGGACGGTCGGGAACGCCGTGAACTCCAGCGGCCGACGGATCAGCAGCGAGGTCATCAGGATCAGGACTGACGACGTGATCGAGATCGACAGCAGCAGATCCAGCATGAAGGGCGGGATCGGCAGGATGAGCAGCAGGACGACGCCGATGACGCCCATCGCCAGCGCCACCTCGCCCTTCATCAACCACCCGAGCATCTCGCGGGGGCTGGGGCGGTCCGATGATGAGAGTGTCGAGTCCGACATCTTCGGTCTCCGCCTCTACCCCTTCAGGGGGAGAGGTTGGGGTGAGGGGCGCTCGCGTTCGGCGAGCACGGCGCGAACCGCCGCTTCATGATCGTTTTGGATGAGTCGAGCAGCGTCGTCGCCCCCCTCAACCGATCTCTCCCCAGGGGAGAGCAGCTCGTCTAGGCCGCGCTGGCCCCCATCTGCGGGGCGGGCACCGAAACGCCGGCCTCGTTGTATTCCTTCAGCTTGTTGCGGAGCGTCCGGATCGAGATGCCCAGGATGTTGGCGGCGTGGGTTCGGTTGCCCAGGCAGTGGGACAAGGTGTCGAGGATCAGCTGCTGCTCCATGTCTGCCACGGTCTGGCCGACAAAGGCCCGGGTGACCGCCTCGGCGGCGCCGGCCGCGGTCTGGGCGGTGCGCACGGCAGGGTCAGGGGCGGCGAGGGGCTGGCCGTCCGGTAGGCGGATGGCGCTCTCCTCGATCTCCGGACCGATCGCCAGCAGCACAGCGCGGTGCATGGCGTTCTCAAGTTCGCGGACGTTGCCCGGCCAGCGGTGGGCGGCCAGGCGGCGCTTGGCCTCGGCCGAGAGCGGGCGTTCCAGCGTGCCGTTGGCCTTGGCGTATTTGCGGACGAAATGCTCGGCCAGGGCCACGACGTCGCCCGGCCGTTCGCGCAGCGGCGGCAGGCGCAGGTTAACGACGTTGAGGCGGTAGAGCAGGTCCTCGCGGAACGTCCCGTCCTTCACAGCCTGGGCCAGGTCGCGGTTGGACGTCGCCAGAATGCGGATGTCGACCTTCACGGGCTTGGAGCCGCCGACCCGGTCAATCTCCCGCTCCTGGATGGCGCGCAGCAGCTTGGCCTGCAGGCGCGCGTCCATTTCCGAGATTTCGTCGAGCAGCAGGGTGCCGCCGTTGGCTTCTTCGAACTTGCCGATCCGCCGGGCGACGGCGCCGGTGAAGGCGCCCTTCTCATGGCCGAACAGTTCGCTTTCCAGCAGGTTCTCGGGGATCGCCGCGCAGTTGACCGAGATGAAGACCTGCTTGGCGCGGCGCGACTTCTGGTGGACGTAGCGGGCGATGACTTCCTTGCCCGAGCCGCTTTCGCCGGTGATCAGGATGGAGGCCTCGGAGGGCGCGACCTGGTCGGCCAGGGCGATCACCGCCTGCATGCCGGTGTCACGCACCACCATCGGCTTGTTGTCGTCGGAGACGGCGGCCAGAACGGCGGCGATCATCTCGGCGTCCGGCGGCAGCGGGATGAATTCCTTGGCCCCCGCGCGAATGGCGTCGCCCGCCTTCTGGGCGTCGGGATCGACGCCGCAGGCGACGACCGGCACCCGAATGCGTTCGTTCTCGTTCGCCGCGATCAAGGCGGCGATGTCGAGATCGTAATCGACCAGCAGCAGGTCGGCGCCTTGCCCCGCCCGCAGGGCGTGAGTCGCCGCCTCGATGGTCTCGACGTGGCTCACCTTGGCGCCCGCCGTCATCGCCATTTTCACGGCGTTGGACAGCTGTCCGTTCAGTTTTCCGACGACCAAAAGCCGCATTACACTATCTCCTCAGACGCCTAGGGCCTTAGCCCTGGGAGTCGCCGTCCTTGATGATTTCCGTCATGGTCACGCCCAGGCGCTCGTCAACGATGACGACCTCGCCCCGGGCGACCAGGCGGTTGTTGACGTAGATGTCGATGGCCTCGCCCACCTTGCGGTCCAGATCCAGGACGCTCCCGGACTGAAGCTGAAGCAGCTGGGCCACCGACATGGTGGCGCGTCCGAGCACAGCGGAGATCGAGACCGGCACATCGAAGACGGGCGCCAGATCGGTGGCGGTCTTGTCTTCCATCTCCAGGCCCAGATCCATCATCGGGGAGTCGGAGGGGGCGAACTCATCGAGTCGAAGGTCGTTGGACATCAGCTGTCGCTTCCGGGGATGAGGGGTTC
>NZ_JAUYQL010000131.1 GCF_030697305.1 Phenylobacterium sp.
CCGCGCGCGTCCGGCGGGCGAGGCGAGGGCGGCGCCGGCGACGCGATAGACCTCGATCCGGCGGCGGGTGTCGGGGTCCGCGGCGAAGGCGACGGGCGCGCTGAGCGCCTGGGCTGCGACCGGATCGTCCTTGCCCTCGACCGCTGCGCCCAGAGCCCGGGCGGCGAGATAGAGCACTTCCTGGGGGCTCGCGGGCACGCGTCCGGATTGGGCGTAGAGCGCGGAGGAAGGGTGGGCGGCGAGAGCCTTGCGCGCGCATTCGCCCTGCTGGCGGGCGGCGCAGGCGACGGCGACCAGGATCGTGGCGTCGCTGAGCATGCCATCGCGCGCGCGTGGATCGAGTTCGATCTGCCTGAGCGTCACGAACGCAGCATCCGCGGCGCGACCGGCGGCTTGCAGGTCTCCGCGCTGTTCCAGCAACTGGGCCTCGATCAGCTTGAAGCGCGCGGCCTCCACGCTCAGTGGCGGCAGAGATCGGGTGATCATCTCGTGGGTCGCCGCGTGGATCCCGTAGGCCCGGTCGGCGTCGCCGATCGCCAGCAGCCGGGCGATGCTCTCGGAGAGCGCGCGGGCGACGACGAAGGGGTCCGCTTGCGGATTGGTCAGGGACGCGGTGAGCGACAGGACCTTGTCGAGGCGCCGCCCGGCCTCCAGCGGTCTGCCCTGGGAGATCAGGATGTCGGCGGCCAGCAACTGGCGACGGATGTAGAGGTCAGCGTTGGACGCGTTCTCGTGCGACCAGGCGCCGCCGTCGAGGATCTTTGCGACGACCTCGGGCGAGCCGCCGGAGAACCGCGCATAGCTCAGATAGTAGTCGGCGTAGCGCAGGCCTTCACGCTGCTGGGTCGCGTTGGGGGTGACGGCGGTGGTCGCGGCTTGGGCGTACTTCGGCGCATGGTCCTGCACGCAGTCGAAGGCGAAACTCTGGATGCAGATGTCCAAGAGGGCGCCGATGTCGTCGAGCTGGCGCTTCGATTCGCGCCCCGGAACGGCGAGGCGCGCCTCCAGCATCGAACGCGCCGCCTGGCCCTTGCCCTGGAAGTAGAGCGCCCAAGGAGACGCCGTCGCGCCCTGCGCCAATGCAACCCCAGGCAGAACCAGACTTGCGGCCAGGGCGAAGGCCGCTAGGCTTGGCCGTAGGGACACTTTTCGAGGACGAAAAGCCATGGGGCGGCTCCAGCGCACAGCGGCGGTGTTGGTCTTGTTAGCTTCACCATCATACGCATCGGCGGCGTCGCCGGAAGCTTGGCTGGGCGCCGCGCCGCCCTCGGTCGAGGGGGCGGCGAAGTCTGGGAACACCACCCTGCCGCGCATTCGACGCGGGCCTTCCGCCGCACGTCTCGGCTCGACGCTGGCGAGACTGCAGCCGGATGCGCGCTCAACCACCCGCGGGGGCGCAGAGGTGCGCGTCTATCAGGAGGCGTCCCCGTCGGTGGTCCTGGTGATCACCGATGAGTCGCTGGGCTCCGGCGCGTTGATCAGCGCCGATGGCAAGATCATCACCAACCTGCATGTGGTGGGCGATGCGGAAGAGGTCGGCGTGATCTTCAAGCCCAAGACCGAGGGCGACAAGGTCGGCGACGCCGACGTGCGGACCGCCAAGGTGATCCGCCGCGACGCGGTCACCGACTTGGCCCTGCTGAAGGTCGCCGAAGTGCCGGCCGGCGTGAAGCCGCTGGTGGTCGGCGGCGCGGCCGACGTCCAGATCGGCTCCGACGTCCACGCCATCGGCCACCCGACGGGCCAGACCTGGACCTACACCCGCGGCATCGTCAGCCAGATCCGCAAGGACGAGACCTGGTCGGTCGAGGACAAGATCGAACACCGGGCGACGCTGATCCAGACCCAGACGCCGATCAATCCTGGCAACTCCGGCGGACCGCTGCTGGACGACAAGCTGGAGATCATCGGCATCAACAGCTTCGTCAGCGACGGCGAGGGCCTGAACTTCGCGGTGTCGGGCGACGACGTGAAGGTGTTCCTGGCGCGCACGACGGATCGGCTTTCGGCGCCCGTCGTCACGGATCCGAACTGCAAGATGACCGTCCTGCTCAGCGAGCCGACCACCGATCCAGAGGGGCTCAAGGAGCTGGTCGACCAGGACTGCGATGGCGACAGCGACTTCGTCCTCCTGCTGCCGTACAGCAAGCGCGAACCGATCATGGGGCTGATCGACACCAACGCGGACGGCAAGATCGACAAGGTTCTCGTCGACGAGAACCGCGACGGTAAACTCGACTACGCGCTGCTGGACACCGATGGAGACGGCAAGCCCGACATGCGCGGCGCCATCCGCAAGGGCGAGAGCGAGCCCTCGCGATACGAGAAGATCAAGGACTAGGCGGGCTCAGGCGGCCGCGCGGGGCATCCGGTTCCAGGCGTCCAGCGCCGCCACCTTGTAGGCTTCGGCCAGCGTCGGATAGTTGAAGGTGTTCTCCACGAAGTAGTCGAGCCCGCCGTTCAGGTTCACCACAGCCTGGCCGATGTGGATCAGCTCGGTCGCGCCCTCTCCGACGATGTGGACGCCCAGCAGCCTGCGGGTGTCGCGGGCGAAGATCATCTTCATGAAGCCGGTGGAGATGCCCATGATGTGCCCGCGCGAGGTCTCGCGGAACCGCGCCACGCCGCACTCGTAGGGGATCGCCTCGGCGCGCACCTGTTCCTCGGTCATGCCGACGGTGGAGATCTCCGGCACCGAATAGATGCCATAGGGGAAGAACTCCGGCGGGGCGTGGGCCGGCTCGCCGAACGCGTGGCAGGCAGCGATGCGGCCCTGTTCCATGGAGGTCGAGGCGAGGCTCGGGAAGCCGACGATGTCGCCGGCCGCATAGATGTGTTCGACCCCAGTCTGGAACGTCGCCTTGTCGGCGACCAGCCGGCCGCGGGCGTCGCACTCAAGTCCGCAGGCCTCAAGACCGAGATCGCCCACCGCGCCCTCGCGGCCTGCCGAGAACAGCACCATGTCGGCGCGCAGCTCGCGTCCGTCGTCCAGCGCCACCAGGCAGTTCTGCGAGCCGTCGGCCACCGCCGAGACGACCTTGCAGCCCAGCCGCATGACCACGCCGCGGTCGCGCAGGTCGTGGACGAACTCCTCGGCCAGCTCCCGATCCAGGAACGGCAGCAGGTTCGGATTGGGTTCGACCATCGTCACCTTTACGTCCAGCGCGCTGAAGATGCTGGCGTACTCCACGCCGACGACGCTGGCGCCGACCACCACCAGCTGGCGGGGGATGCGCTGCAGGTCGAGGATCTCGTCGCTGTCGAGGATGTTCTCGCCATCGAAGCCGATGTGCGCGGGTCGGTAGGGCCGGGTGCCGACCGCGATCAGGAAGCGCCGCCCGGCGTAGGTCTCGCTGACGCCTTCGCCCGTCACGGTGATGGTGTGCGGGTCGATGAAGCGCGCCGCGCCGCGCGCGGTTTCGACGTTGTTGCGGGCGAACTGGTGCTCCAGCACCTCGACCTCGTGATCGAGGGTCATGTGCAGGCGTTTGCGCAGGTCCTCGGCGCTGATGTTCTGGCGCGCCCGATAGGCCCGGCCATAGAAGCCGCGCTCGCGCCAGCCCGACAGGTTGAGCACCGTCTCGCGCAGGGTCTTGCTGGGGATAGTGCCCGTGTGCACCGAGACGCCGCCGACCCTGCGACCGCGTTCCACCACCAGCACCCGCTTGTTGAGCTTGGCGGCCTGAATCGCCGCGCGGCGTCCGGCCGGGCCGCTGCCGATCACGATCAGATCGTACGGCTCGCCGGAGAGTTGCGGTTGGGTCACGGGTGGCGCCTCGTGGTGGACTTGCGGCTAAGGCAGCCTAGGCGACACGCCCTAAGATTTTGCGACGCACAACATCGTTCGGCCGCGAGCCCGCGGATTGCGAGCTCTGCGGGATCCGGCGCATGATAAGGCGGCGCCGAACGCCTCGGCTGCACGCTTGTCCCCCCTGAAGGACCGATCCGATGGCCGAGAGCCTCTATGACATTCCGCTGACCAGCATCGACGGCGCGCCCACCAAGCTCGGCGACCACGCCGGCAAGGTGTTGCTGGTGGTCAACGTCGCGTCGAAGTGCGGCCTGACCCCCCAGTACGACGCGCTGCAGGCGCTCTATGCGGCCAAGCGTGACGATGGCCTGGTGGTGTTGGGCTTCCCCGCCAACAACTTCCGCGGCCAGGAACCCGGGACGGAAAGCGAGATCGCCGAGTTCTGCAGCACCACCTACGGCGTCGACTTCCCCATGTTCGAGAAGATCTCGGTCGCCGGACCCGACAAGCACCCGCTGTATAAAGCGTTGACCGTGGCCGCCCCGGTTACCCAGCGCGACGCTGGCATGCGCAAGCGGCTGGAGGGTTTCGGCATCGAGACCGGGCCTCCCGGGGAAGTGCTCTGGAACTTCGAGAAGTTCGTGGTCGGCCGCGATGGCGCCGTGGTGGCCCGCTTCTCGCCCGACGTGACGCCTGACGACGCCGAGCTGACCGCGACCCTCGATAAGGCGCTCGCCGCGCCGGCATGAGCGTCACCGAGCCGTACATGACCGAGGAGCGGCGGATGATCCGCGCCAGCGCGCGCGCGTTCACCGAGCGCGAGGTCACGCCGATCGCCAACCGGCTGGATCCCATTCAGGGGGACATTCCGCTCGAGCTGATCGAGAAGATCGCCGAGGCCGGCTACTTCGGCATCCTGATCCCGGAGGAATATGGCGGCCTGGGCCTGGGCGTGTTCGAGTACTGCCTGATCGCCGAGGAGCTAGCGCGCGGCTGGATGAGCGTCGCCAGCCTGCTCGCCCGCGGCAACAGCATGCCCGGCACCCACCTGATGAGCGAGGCGCAGCGGCAAGAGATCCTGCCTCAGGTCGCGAGCGGGCGGTTGCTGGGCGCGCTGGCGATGTCGGAGCCCGACACCGGCTCGGACCTCTCCGGCATCAAGTGCAAGGCGGTGCTGGACGGCGAGGAATGGGTGATCACGGGCCAGAAGTACTGGTGCACCTTCGCCGACGGCGCCGACTATCTGGTGGTGGTGGCGCGCACCGAGCCGGATACGGCGCTTCGCCACCGCGGCCTCAGCGCATTCCGGGTCGACAAACCGCGCGGCGAAATGCCGAACGGCGTCTCGGGCGCGCCGATCCCCAAGATCGGCTACTTCGGCTGGAAGACCTGGGACCTTTCGTTCGACGGTTGCCGCATCCCTGAGAGCGCGCTGATCGGCAAGCGCGGCGAGGGTTTCTATGTGATCAGCAAATGGCTGGAGTCTGCGCGCGCCCACACCGCCGCCCGTGCGCTGGGCCTGGCGTCCGCCGCGCTCGACGAGGCGACCGCCTATGCGCAGACCCGCATCCAGTTCGAACGCCCGATCTCGGAGTTCCAGGCGATCCGCTTCAAGATCGCCCAGATGGCCACTGAGATCGCCGCCGCCCGACACCTGACCCAGCATCTGTGCGTGACCCTGGACCAGGGCGTGCGCAGCGACATGGAGGCCGGCATGGCCAAGCTGTTCGCCACCGAGATGGCCGAGCGGGTGACCAGCGAGGCGATGCAGATCCTGGGCGGCGCCGGCTATACGACTCTGTTTGCGGTGTCGCGGCACTGGCGCGACGCCCGCCTGACCAAGATCTTCGAGGGCACCTCGGAGATCCAGTTGCGGATCATCTCCGACAACATCCTGGGCAAGGAGAATGCCCGGTGAGCGCGCGGCCGGACCGGCTGCGGCGCTGTCAGCTTTCCGTGCCCGGCAGCAACGCGCGAATGATGGAGAAGGCCGCGGGCCTGGACGTGGACCATGTGTTCCTCGACCTGGAGGATGCGGTCGCGCCAGCGGAGAAGGTGGCGGCCCGCGGCAAGGTGGTGCATGCGCTGAACACCCTCGACTGGGGCCGCAAGACCCGTTGCGTGCGGGTCAACGACATCACCTCGCCCTGGGTGCTGGACGACGTGCTGGCGGTATTCGAGGGCGCCGGCGACAACCTCGACACCCTGATGCTGCCGAAGATCCGCACCGCTGCGGACATGGCCTTCTTCGACCTGCTGCTGACCCATCTCGAGACCCGTGCCGGGCGAACCAGGCGCATCGGGCTGGAGATTCTCATCGAGGAGGTCGAGGGCATGCACAACCTCGACGCCATCGTCGTAGCCACCGATCGGCTGGAGGCGATCGTGCTGGGCATGGTCGACTATTCGGCGTCGCAGAACATGGACCCGCTGGGCGCGGTGGGGCGCAGCGCCTACCCCGGGGATCTCTGGCACTATGCGCGCAACCGGATGATCGTCGCCGCCCGCGCCAACGGCCTCGACATGGTCGACGGGCCGTTCTCGGACATCGGTAACCGCGAGACCTTCGAGGAGGAGTGCCGCCGCGCCCTGGCGCTGGGCTGTGTCGGCAAGTGGGCGCTGCATCCCGATCAGGTGGAAGTCGCGCAACGCTGCTTTTCGCCCGACCCCGCGGCGGTCGAGCGCTCGCGGCGCATGCAGTCGGCCTACGACGAGGCGCTGAAGGCCGGCGTCGGCGCCATCCGCTTCGAAGGCGAGATGGTCGACGTCGCCACCGTGCGCACCGCGCGACGCGTCACCGAAGCGGCCGACCGCATCGCCCGGCTGGGGGGTTAGCGCGCCTCACCCCGAGGCCGGCAGGGTCACCGTGGCGCGCAGGCCGGTGTCGCCGTTCGACAGGGTGATGTCGCCGCCGTGCGCGCGCGCCGTCGAGCGTGCGATCGCCAGGCCCAGGCCGATGCCACCGGTGTCCAGGTTGCGCGAGGCGTCGGTGCGGTAGAACGGCTGGAACACCCGCTCCAGGTCTTCCGCCGACAGCCCCTCACCACGGTCGGACACGACCACCACGGCGTTGTCGCCCTCGCGGCCGACATCGATGCGCGCCTGGGCGCCGTAGCGCACGGCGTTCTCCACCAGGTTGACGAACAACCGCTGCAGGGCGGCTGCGTCGCCGTCGACCATCACCGGACGCCCGCTGGCGATCTCCACGTCGGCGCCGACCATGGCCGCATCGTCAACGACGCATTCGACCACCGACAGCAGGTCGAGCGGCTCGTGCCGCTGGGGTTCGCCTTCGTTGCGAATGAAGGCCAGCACGCCGCCGATCATGTGCTCCATCTGGGCGACGTCGGACAGCACCTGGGCGCGCAGGTCGCCCGGCGCGGACTCGACCCTGAAGCGGATGCGCGCCAGCGGTGTGCGCAGGTCGTGTGAGATCGCGCCAACCATCGCCGTGCGGTCGTCGATGTAGCGCTTGAGCCTCGCCTGCATGCCGTTGAACGCCTCGGCCGCCACGCCGATCTCGGCGGGGCCGGTCAGGGTCATCTGCGGTCCCTGCGGATTGCGTCCGAGCTGCTCGGCGGCCTGTGAGAAGCGCTTCAGCGGGGCGGTGATCCGGCGCGCGAACAGGTAGGCTGAGAGGCCTACCACGGCCAGGCTCGCCAGCAGCCACATCAGGCCGCGCTTCTGCCACTCGGTCGGGAAGGGCTCAGGGCTGGATCGCACCACCGTCCAGCCGCCGCCCGGGCTCCGCACCGCGGCGATGAAGTCGCCGAAGATCGGCGCCTCGCCGCCCATGCGCATGCCGCGCGAAGGCCGCATGCGTCCGTCTGGCGGCGGGCCGAACATTCTGTGCGCATCAGGGGGGTGACCGAAGCGGCCAACCTCGAACGGCGCGCGCGTACTCAGGCGCACCTCACCGCGCGGTCGTCCCAGTGCGACGGCCAGGGCTCCTGCGCCAGGCCTGGCGTCGCGGCCGTGGGCGAATTCATCCGGCAGGGCCGCGCTCTCACTGCGGACCATCGGGCGGCCATAGCGCGCCAACAGCGACCCGCCCTCCAGCGCCGCGGCGACCTCGTCCACCCGGTACATCGGCGGATGCGGAGGCGGCGTCAGAAGGATGACGGCGAAGCTGACAAGGTGGGCGATGACTAGCACCGCGATCAACAGACCGGTCAGTTGCAGGCCGATCGGCGCGCCCAGCCGGCCGGGCCGGCCGTTGGTCATCCGCGGGTGACCTTGGCGTCGAACATGTAGCCGGCGCCGCGCACGGTCTTGATGATCTCCTCGTCAGCGCAGGCGTGGAGCTTGCGGCGCAGCCGGCTGATCTGCACGTCCACCGCACGGTCGAACACATCGACCTCGTGGCCGCGGGCGATGTCCAGCAACTGGTCCCGCGACAGGATGCGCTGCGGATGCTCGAGGAAAGCGCTGAGCAGCGAATATTCGCCGGAGGTCAGCAGGATGGCCGCGCCGTTCGGCGCGCGGAGCTGGCGGCGCTGGGCGTCGACCACGAAGCCCTGGAACTGGTAGGCCTTGCCGCGCTTGGGCGCGCCGCCGCGCACCTCGTCCAGTCGCCGGAACACCGCGCGGACGCGGGCCAGCAACTCGCGCGGGCTGCAGGGCTTGGCGAGATAGTCGTCGGCGCCCAGCTCCAGGCCCAGCACGCGGTCCACCTCCTCGCCCATGGCGCTGAGGATGATGATCGCCGGCCCGCCCTCGGCCGACAGCCGCCGGCAGATCGACAACCCGTCTTCTCCAGGCAGCATCAGGTCGAGGATCACCAGGTCGATCGGCGAGGCGCTCAGCACCTGCTCCATGGCGCGCGCGTCCGCGGCGGCGTGGAGATGATAGCCATAGTCCCCCAGGTAGCTGGCGATCTGCTCGCGCAACTGGGTGTCGTCGTCGACCACCAGGATGTGGCGCGCGGGAAGCACCGGCGGGGCGGGGATCATGGAGACTCCTCTGTCGAGGAACTGTGGCGCGGTCATAGCGACTTCGCCACATTCTCCTTGCACGTCGGCGATGCTCATCGCGGCGGCTCGCCCATGTGGTCGCCGCCCGGGCCGCCCATCATCGCGTGCGTGCCGTGCATGCCGCCATGCATGCCGCCGCCCATTCCACCGCCCATGCCGCCTTCTGGGCCGTGCAGGCGCATCAGCGCGTCGAACACCTGCTTCTGATCGGCGCTGAGCGTGGCGTAGAACGTGGTCAAGGCGCGGCGCGCGCCTTCGGTCCGCTGACTGCGCTCCGCGTCGCGCTTGCCCATCCTGTCGAGACGCTCCGGCGTGGTCAGGGCCTTGGCCTCGCCCATCTCCCGATGCTTCTCCATGCGATCGCCGGGGGTCGGCCGATCGTGAGCGGCCATCAGTGCGGACAGCGCGGCTTCCTGGTCGGGGCGCAGGCGAAGGACGATCTTGAGGTCCTGGACGCGCTGGCGCTCGTGCGCGTCGTGCATCGCCTGCATGGCGGCGGGGGAGGCCGGGCCCGGGCGATCCTGCGCCTGTGCCGCGGCGGCGGCGAAGCCGATAGCGATAGCGGCCGGCGCGATGGCCAGAAGGTAGCGGCGGGACATGAAGGCTCCTGTCTGTTTTGCGGCCTTCACTCTCGCATGCGACCTGTCCAGCAGAATGTCGGGCGGTGAGACGCTGAAGACACCGACCTGAAACAGGCCGTGGGGATCAGCGCCGCCAGCCGCCTCGTCCAGGCCTCGGGCCGGGTCCGCGAGCGGGCATGTCGTCGTAGCACCCCGCGGCCCGAGCGAAGCCCGGTCCGGGTCCAGGTCCCGGGGGCGCCCGCCAGCCCGTGCGATCGGTTGCGCAGCTCCGATCCTGGGACGAGGCCACCGCATCACCGGAGGCGAACGACAGGCCCAGGCCCTGGATGCGCCGTGATCCGAAGCGCCCGTCGAAGCTGGACTTCTCGATCGCCACGCTCAGCAAGCTGCTCTCGCCGACCGGGATATCGGTGCGTGCGTACAGACTGCGATAGCCGTTTGAGCCGACGCCGACGCTGACCTCCCCGTGCACCTTGCGCGGCGTGGCCGACGAGACCGCGCCCGGAGCCTTGTCCTGCGGCAAGATGATGGCGGGCGATGACCTCAAGTAGGCGTCGATCTGATCGGAGACGCTGGAGGGCGCCTCGCTGGCGGGGACCGAGGGCGCGTCGTCGGCGGCGAGCGCCGGACCGGAGGCCAGGGCGGCAACGACGCTCAGCGCCAGGGCGATGCGGGGGCTCATGGGCGATCTCCTTCGCACGCAGACCGCGCCGCGATTGAGGCCGCTATGTTGCGGTTCGGAATCATCGTCGTCACAAGCGATACAAAGGCGATACCGCAGCGCCCTAGTTGGGCCGCAACCGCCCTCCATCCATGGCGTCGCGCCGCAGCCGAGGGTTTCCCCACCGCCCTCCGTCCCGCTGCGTCGCCGCGGCCGCACAGGTTCACCGCGTCCCGCGCCACGGCTCCCCCGCGTCCTCAGGGGGAGCCGTGCTGCAGGAAGGGCGTCAGGTCGCGGAGGGTTTGCGGGTCTCGCGCAGGATGACGTAGAGGCCGCTCGCCATCACCACGAGACCGCCGATCACCGTGGTGACGCGCGGCAGCTCGTTCCAGACAAGGAAGCCCAGCAGGCCGTTCCAGAGCAGGGTCGCGTAATCGAACGGGGCGACGATTGCCGCCGGCGCCAGGCGATAGGCCTGGGTCAGCATCAACTGCCCGATACCGCCCGCTACCCCCATCAGCACCAGGTAGAGCAAGGTCAGCGGGTCCGGCGTGGTCCAGACGAACGGCAGGGCGACCAGGCCAACGAGCGTGGCGGCCACGGTGAAATAGAAGGCGATGGTCGGGCCTGACTCCGTGCTGCCGAGCTGACGGATCGCCAGCATGGCGCCGGCCCCGCCGGCCACTTGGAGAAGAGCCAGCGCGACGCCGATGCTGGCCATGTGGGCTGGATCGGGGCGCACCAGCATCAGCATGCCGCAGAAGCCGACGATGACCGCGCCCCACTGATGCCCGCTGACCTTCTCGCGCAGCACCGGCGCGGAGAGTGCGGTGACCACCAGCGGCGTGCAGAACATGATCGCCGTGAACTCGGTCAGCGGCAGCATGCCCATGGCCGCGAAGCCGCAGACCATGCCCGTGACGCCCACGATCGAGCGGATCGCATGGGCGCCGGGCCTGGAGGTGCGCAGCATGCCGAACCCGCCGCTCGACATGATGGTGATGACGATCGGGATGAAGGCGAAGGCGTTGCGGAAGAACACGATCTCGAAGGTGTTCACGCCGCGCTCGGCGCACAGCTTTACCAGCACGGCCATGAAGCCGAAGGCGACCACCGCGGCCAGCCGGAAGGTGATCCC
>NZ_JAUYQL010000001.1 GCF_030697305.1 Phenylobacterium sp.
GTCGAACCGCCAGGCGTGGCTTGCCAGGATCGGCGCGCCGATCACGCCCTCGACCCCGCGCGGGACCGCGCCCGCGGGCAGAAGCCCGGCCAGCTGTTCGGAGATCAGATCTCCCGCGAACGACAGCTCGCTCAACCGCGCCGCGCCGATCCCGCCCGGATAGAGTTCCTTGGGATCGGTCGCCGTGGGGACCGAGGCATTGCGTTCATCCAACCGCACCGCGAGGTCCTGGCCGGTGGCGAGGATAAACCGCCCACGCCGCGTGCGGGTCCCATCGCTCACCGCCGCCTCGGCTATCGGCCGCCCGCCCGCTTTGCGAAGCGGCAGGCTCAGGCGCGAGCGGACCGTCGGCGCCTCGCCTTTGCGCCACACCGCCAGCCGGCAGGGCGCGAACCTTATGTCGATCACATAGTGGGACAGCACGTCGGCGCCGATGACGCCGGCGATCGGCGTCGGCATGGCGACGCTGCGTGCATCGAGATCGGCGACCTCGATCGTCAGACCGGTCCGGCGCATGCCGGCGAAACGCACCTCGCCGCGGAGCTCGACAGCCGTGTCCTCCGGCGTCAACAGGCCGGCGCCTTGCGTGCGGGTGTCGTGGAGCTGGGTGCGCGCGGTCCCCGTGTCGATGATGTAGTCGCCGGCGATCCCATGCACCGAGGCGGCCGCGACCAGCTGGGCGCCCTCGAACCAGCAGGCGGTTTCGCCGGCGCTCGCCGGGCGAGGCCCGATGGCGAACGCGGCGGCCGAGGCGGCCAGGACGAGGCGGGCGATGCACTTCAAGCGTCAGGCGTCCTGTTCGGATCATCATAGCCAAGCCCGCGCGCCTCGGCGATAAGCGCCGCACGGCGTGGAGCCTGCCCGGATCGTCCTGGGCCCGCCGCTGCGAGTGTGCGCCGATGAACCTGGCCGAGATGATCCGGACGATCCCCGACTACCCCAAGCCGGGGATCATGTTCCGCGACATCACCACCTTGCTGGGCGACGCCCGCGCCTTTCGCCGCGCGGTGGACGAGCTTGTGCAACCGTTCGCCGGCCGCAAGATCGACAAGGTGGCTGGCGTCGAGGCCCGCGGCTTCATCCTGGGCGGGGCCGTCGCCCACCAGCTTTCCGTCGGGTTCGTGCCGCTGCGCAAGAAAGGCAAGCTGCCGTTCACGACCATCGCCGCCGAATACGCGCTGGAATACGGCGTCGACACCATCGAGATGCACGCCGACGCGATCACGGCCGGCGAGCGGGTGATGCTGATCGACGACCTGATCGCCACCGGCGGCACGGCGCTGGCCTCGCTGGAGCTGCTCAGGCGCGTGGGCGCGGAGGTCGTCGCTGCGGCGTTCATCGTCGATCTGCCGGATCTGGGCGGCGCCGAGCGCCTGCGTGCGGCCGGCGTGCCGGTCTCCACCCTGGTGGCCTTCGAGGGTCACTGAGTCCTTCGCCATATCGGCGCCCAAAGGCCCCGTCAGGATCGCACCCATGGCCTTCACGCGCGCGTGGGTGAACTTCAAACGAATGCAGGATGTGGCGGCGGCCGCGGCCATGCTGATCTATGCGGGCGCAGTCGTGCGCGCCTTTCAGGTGCTGCCGGGCGGCAGCGAGCTGATCGTGCAGCGTGCGCTGATCTGGCCGGCTATGTTCATGGCCTTGTCCCTGCTCGTACCGCTGGCGACGCCGCCGCTTCGCCGCCTGCTCGGCCGCTATGTGTGGATGAGCTATCAGGCCGGTTTCGGTCAGACCCCGGCCTCGGTTCTGGGCGGCATCGGCCTGCTCTGCGGCGCGGCGCTGTTCATCTACTGGCAGGTGGCGGCGGTCGCCCATGGCGGGCGTTATCCGGCCGGGGTGTTCTCCGGCTATGGGGCCGGGATCGGGATCATGCTGGCCCAGGCGCTGCTGGTGCGGGTCCTGGAGCGCCTGCCGGAAGTGCGCCGCCTGATCGAGGAACCGTCGTGACCGGCTTGCCACCGATTTCGCAGGCGCGGCCGTCGCGCAGGATGGCGTAGGCGGTCACCGAGATCTTCGGCGGACGCGCCGAGGCGGTCCAGCCGACGTTGGGGTTATCGACCTGCGGCACGACCTGAGGCACGTCCGGTCGGTTATCGCCGCCCGCGCCGACGCCGACGATCCTTCCGTCGCCGCCCACCAGCACCAGTTCCTTGACGCGCTGGTCGGCGACCGCGTCCCACGCCCAGCCAGCGCCCCTCCAGGCCGCACCCGATGCGCCTGGCGCCGGCGTCCAGGCGTCGAACGCCCCGGTGCACTCCGTCCGTGGCGCGACCTTCAGCACCTGGCGCAGGGGGCGACCGGTCCAGCGGCCTCGCGGCTCGGCGAAGATCGACAGCCGATGCTCGCGCAAGAACGCCGCCAGTTCGCGCGGCGTGGCCGGATCGGGGAACAGCCGGGTCAGCGCCTCGTCGTCGGCGGCGCCGGACAGCAGCGTCTCGGCGCCCAGCGCCACCTGGCCGCGCCACAGCCCGACCACGCCGAACATCGGCCCCTGGAGGACGACGATCTGGTGCGCGGCGAGCCCGAGCGGAACCAGCATGGCGAGCCTGGGCCACCACTGGGCGCGGGACTGCGCTTGCAGGGCCCAGAACATCAGCTGGGCCGCCCAGAACCACGCGGAAGGCGTCACGTAGCGGCTGGCCAGGGCTTGCTCCAGGCCGAAGCTTAGGC
This sequence comes from Phenylobacterium sp., assembly GCF_030697305.1. Classification (GTDB taxonomy): domain Bacteria; phylum Pseudomonadota; class Alphaproteobacteria; order Caulobacterales; family Caulobacteraceae; genus Phenylobacterium. The sequence continues at coordinate 2,671 of NZ_JAUYQL010000001.1, forward strand.
GGCCCAGGGCGGTGACGCCGGCGCTGGCCATGACGAACAACGCGACGCCCAGCAGCGCGAGCTGCGCCGGACTTCGACTGCGCTGGATACACACGGTTGCGGCCATGATCGCCATCCCCGCCATGCCGGCGAAGCCCAGGATCATCGCCTGCTGCACACCCCACAGGCCGCACCAGCCGCCGAGGTAGACCGCGACGTAGGATGCGAAGGCCAGGGGGTCGGCGAGCGCCAGGGACGGCGGCGAGTGGCTTGCGACCAGGTGGAAGCCGTGCAGGTACAGCCCGGTCGTCGCAACGGTCGCCGCGAGCGCCACGGCGGCGGCGCGCAGTGGCAGGCGGGCGATCACGGCGACGGCGGCCATGGCGGCTCCCGCCAGCACGCCATTGGCCATCGAGAAGCTGGCCACCGCCAACAGGGCGAACGCCAGCCCCAACCTCGGCCAATGCAGGACGGGCGCATCGCGCACGCCGAGGCAGAAGGCGTAGATCGCCCAGGCGGCGCAGCAGTAGACGCCGACGAACTGCACCTGGAAGCCCCAGACCAGGTTCTCCCACTGCAGCAGGCTGAACAGCCCGGCCGCGGCGACGGCGGCGGCGCAGGCCTTCAGCGGGGTGACGCCGCCTTCGCGCGCCATGACCAGAAACAACAGCGCGCCCATGGCCTGGATGGCGAAGATCGCCGCGGTGTTCAGGTAGTTCGACCCGCCGGTGAGCACATAGTCCCCCAGCAGAATGATCCGCGGGAACAGGATCCGATGCTCGTTATGCTGACGCCACAGGTCCTCGAAGCGCAGGCCGTGGTCGAGCAAGGCGCGGTACTCGTTCACTGTCGCCCACTGGTCCATGTAGGGGACGCTTTGGTGGGTCGAGAGCACGGCGATCAGCGAGGTCGCCGCGACATAGGCCGGCAGCAGAAGTGCTACGCCGGCCACCGCCAGGCCGAGCAGATGGGCGGCGCCCCAGCGCGGGCGGTCGATCGGCTCGCGTTCGTTAAGCGTCGCCACGGCCGCCGCCATTGCGGGCGAAGAGGGCGAGGGTGCGCAAGGTGGAAAGCTGCGCCGAATCTGCGTGATAGCCACTTGGCGCGACGAAGGCGTGGCCGGCGTTGTACATATGGATCGGCAGGTCAGGATGACGCTCGGCGATCGCGTCCACATCGCCCGGCGGGATCAGTTCGTCCTTGCGGCCAAAGTGCAGAATCGTGGGGACGCGCGGCGTTTCGGCCACATATTCAATGATCTGGCCGCCATAGAAGCAGGAGACGGCGGAGACTCCTTCGCAGCGGCAGGCCGCCAGCCACGCCGCCGTCCCGCCAAAGCAGAAGCCCAGGACGAACACCGGGCCTTTCAAGGCGTCGATCGCCGCCTGCACATCCCCCGTGGTGGTGTCGCCCCAGCCGGTCCGCTCTGCGTAGGCGGTCTGGTCGGCGAGGCGTGCGGGGTCGGTGTTCTGTTCCGCAAAACCGGGTTCGAACCGGTCGAACAGACTGGGCGCGAGGGTCTCGTAGCCGTGCTCGGCGTAGGCGTCGCACAGCTCGCGGATATGGGGCGTGACGCCCCAGACCGCATGCAGGACCACCAAGCCGCCGCGCCGCGCGTCGGGGACCTGGGCGTGATAGGCGTCGAAGGCGAAGGTGTCCGCGCCGCTCAGCCGTACGGTCTCGCCCATGCGTGAAGGGTCCTCAGACGTTGAAGCGGAAGTTGAGCACGTCACCGTCCTGGACCACGTACTCCTTGCCTTCCTGGCGCATCTTGCCGGCTTCGCGCGCGCCAGCCTCGCCCTTCAGCCGCACATAGTCGTCAAAGGCGATGGTCTCGGCGCGAATGAAGCCCTTCTCGAAGTCGGTGTGGATCACGCCGGCCGCCTGCGGCGCGGTGGCGCCCACCGGAATGGTCCAGGCGCGCGCCTCCTTGGGGCCGGCGGTGAAATAGGTCTGCAGGCCGACCAGCTTGAAGGCCTCGCGGATCAGCTTGTTGAGGCCAGGCTCGCTGAGCCCCAAGGTCTCGAGGAAGTCGCCGCGCTCGCCCGCGTCCAGAAGGGCGATCTCGCTCTCGATCTGGGCGGAGATCACCACCGTCTCGGCGTGGTCGCGGGCCGCGCGTTCGGCGACACGCGCCGAGTGGGCGTTGCCGCTCTCGGCCGAGGCCTCGTCGACATTGGCCACATAGAGCGCGGGCTTCGAGGTGATCAGCTGCAGCATCCGCCAGGCCTTCTCGTCCTCGGGCGGGACCTCGGCGTTGCGCGCCGGACGCCCCTGGTTCAGCTCTGCCAGCGCCAGGTTCGCCAGCCGCAGGGTCGTGGCCGATTCCTTGTCCCCGGTCTTGGCGCGCTTATCGAGGTTGGGGATGCGCTTTTCCAGGCTCTCCAGGTCGGCCAGCATCAATTCGGTTTCGATGATCTCCAGGTCGGAGATCGGGTCGACCCGGCCCTCTACGTGGGTGATGTCGTCGTCCTCGAAACAACGGGTGACGAAGGCCACCGCGTCGGTGTCGCGGATGTTCGCCAGGAACTGGTTGCCCAGACCCTCGCCCTTGGAGGCGCCGCGCACCAGGCCTGCGACATCGACGAAGTTGATCCGCGCGGGGATGATCTCCTTGGAGCCGGCGATGGTCGCCAGCGACTCCAGCCGCGGTTCCGGCACCGCCACGTCGCCGACGTTCGGTTCGATCGTGCAGAACGGATAGTTGGCCGCCTGCGCCTGCGCGGTCTGGGTCAGGGCGTTGAACAGGGTGGACTTGCCGACGTTGGGCAGGCCGACGATCGCGACTTTCAGGGCCATTCGGATCTCGAGGGGTTTGCAGTTGGGCGCCGGTTTAGCCGAGCACGCGCGGCTTGTCGCCGGGAACCGCCGCTGCGCCGCCCCCGTCAGTCGCGCGCGCGGCGGGGGTCGGCCTTCTCGGCCGGGGCCAGGCGCATGACTTCGGTCTGGTACTTCTCGTCCTCGCCAGCGGCCAGCAGGGGGGCGGCCTCGGCGCAGGCGCGTAGCAGGGCGTCGACCCAGTCCCCCTCGGCCTTGTGGAAATCCGAGAGCACGAAACCCTGGACCAGCGCCTTGTCACCCGGATGGCCGGTGCCCAGGCGCGCGCGACGGAACTCGGACCCGACCTGGGCGGCGATCGAGCGCACGCCGTTGTTCCCGGCCGCGCCCCCGCCGGTCTTCATCCGGAAGCGTCCTGGGGCGAGGTCGATCTCGTCGTAGAACACCACGAGGTCGGCAGGCTGCAGCTTGAAGAACTTCAGCGCTTCGCCGACCGAACGGCCGCTCTCGTTGTAGAAGGTTTGCGGCTTGAGGATAAGCGCGCGCACGGCGCCTGAGGGCGTCTCGATTGAGCCCTCGCGCGCCAGCGCCTGGAAGCGCCGACGCTCTGGCCCGAAACGCCAGCGGTCGGCGATGGAGTCCACCGCCGACCAGCCGAAATTGTGTCGATTGCCGGCGTATCGATCGCCGGGATTGCCCAGCCCTGCGAGGATCAGCATGGCGCCGTTCCCCTCAGGGCGAGCTAGGGCAGGGGCCGGACCGGTTAGGAGCCGGCGGCCTCAGAGCCTTCTTCGCCTTCGCCGGCTTCTTCAGACGCCTGTGCCGAGGAACCAGCGATGATCGCGACCACGAATTCCTGGTCGGCCGTCGCCACAACGCCCGCGGGTAGCGCGAACGCGGAGACGCGGATTGCGTCGCCGATGTCCAGGCCTTCGAGATCGTAGCTCAGCTCTTCCGGGATCTGATCCGCCGGGCAGAGCAGTTCGATTTCGTGGGCGACGATGTTCAGGGTGCCGCCGCGCTTGATGCCCGGCGAGGCTTCATGATTGGTGAAGTGCACCGGCACGGAGATCTTGATCTGCTGGTGAGCGTCGACCCGATAGAGGTCGAAATGGATCGGCTCGTCGGTGACCGGATGCACCTGGATCGCCTTGGCGATCACCGGCTGCGTTTCCGAGCCGTGCTTCAGGGTCACCAGGTGGCCCAGGAGCTTGCCCGTATAAAGCGCCTTGCGGAACTCGTTGGCGCGCACGGCGATGGCCACCGGGGCCTGGGTTCCGCCATACAGCACGCCGGGCACCTTGCCCTCGCGCCGCGCATCGCGGGCGCCGCCGGTTCCGGTGCGCTCGCGCACTTCAACGTTCAGTACGATATCGGCCCTGGCCTCGCCTCAAAACGAA
>NZ_JAUYQL010000105.1 GCF_030697305.1 Phenylobacterium sp.
CGGCCGCACTCGTGGCCATCGCCGAAATCGGCGACAAGACCCAGCTCCTGGCCATCCTGCTGGCGTCGAAATTCCGCAAGCCGTGGACCGTCATCGCCGGCATCCTGGCCGCCACCCTGGCCAATCACGCCCTGGCCGCCACGGCCGGCTATCTGGTCTCCGATTGGTTCAAAGGGCCGGGGTTCCAGATCGCAGTGGGCGTCGCCTTCATCGTCATGGCCGCCTGGGCGTTGATCCCCGACAAGGCTGATGACGGCGCGGCCACCAGGGGCCATGGCGGCGTGTTCCTGACCACCCTGGTGGCCTTCTTCCTGGTGGAGATCGGCGACAAGACCCAAGTCGCCACCACCCTGCTGGCGGCGCGCTTCCAGGACATCGCCCTGGTCACCATCGGCACCACCACGGGCATGATGCTGGCCAATGTGCCGGCTGTCTTCCTCGGCGAAGCGGTGACCCGCGTCGTGCCGCTGGCCTATGTGCGCATCGCAGCGGCCGCAATCCTGGCGCTGGTCGGGTTGTGGGCGATCCTCAACGCATTGGGCGTGCTCTAGCTTAGGGCTCGGCAACACCCGGATTTTGCTTAAAATCCGGGCGATTCGCCGCGCTGCGCCACGCTTGCGCCGCAATATCCTAGCTGGTACCAGCGGCCCCCACCCGGTCGGAGAGTCGATGGAAGTCGCCACCCACATGTTGCGGACCGGACGGCGCGGCGCGCTATTCGAAATCAGCATGGCGCTTCGGGACGTGCGGCTGTCGATCGAGCGGATCGGCCTGGCGTGGTCCCTGGCCTGGCACGACGTCGTCTCGCGCTATCGCGGCTCCATCCTCGGCCCCTTCTGGATCACGCTCTCGATGGGCCTGATGGTGCTGGGCATCGGCCTGCTCTACGCCCAGCTGTTTAAGATCTCGCTGCACGAGTTCATGCCGTTTGTCGCCATCGGCATCGTCTGCTTCGGCGTCATCACCGGCATGATCAACGAGGGCTGCGAGACCTTCGTGCGTGCCGCCGGCATGCTGTCGCAGACGTCGCTGCCGATGTTCACCTTCGTTTGGCGCACGGTGCTGCGCAACCTCATGAACCTGGCGCACCACGCGGTGATCATAGTCGCCGTGCTGGTGATCTACGGCTACTGGCGGACCACCAACCTGCCGCTGGCGGCGGTCGGCCTGGTTCTGCTGGTGATCAACGCCGCTTGGATCAGCACGCTGGCCGGCATCGCCTCGGCCCGGTTCCGCGACGTGCCGCAGATCGTCATGTCGATCATGCAGTTCGCGATCTTTATGACGCCGGTGTTCTGGCGGCCCAGCGCCTTCCCCGATCGCCACGCCCTGCTGACCTTCAATCCGTTCTACCACATGCTGGAAGCGGTCCGCGCGCCGCTGATGGGGGCTGCGGCGCCCGCGCATTCCTATGCGATACTGTGCATGATGGGCCTGCTCGGCTGGCTGCTCACCTTCGCGGTCTTCACCCTCACCCGCCGACGGATCGTGCACTACCTATGAAAGCGCCTCCGGTCTCGATCTCGGCGCGCGGGCTCAGCCTGCGCTTTCCGGTCTACGGCGTCGACGCCAAGTCGCTGAAGAAGCACCTGGCGCGGGTCACCGTAGGCGGGCGGCTGGGCTCGTCGACGGCCGGCGCGACCGAAGTCACCGCCCTGACCAACGTCAGTTTCGAGCTGAAGGCCGGCGACCGCCTGGGCCTGATCGGCCACAACGGTTCGGGCAAGACTACGCTGCTGCGGGCGCTGTCGGGCGCCTATGAGCCCGACGAAGGTCAGATCGAGGTCTGCGGCCGCATCGCGGCCCTGCTGGACCTGAACCTCGGCATCGACCCCTCGGCGACCGGCCTCGACAATATCCGCCTGCGCGGCCGCATCGCCGGGCTCACCACCCGCGAGATCGAGGACCGGCTGGAGGAGATCGCCGCCTTCACCGGATTGGGGCCGTTCCTGGCCATGCCGCTGAAGACCTATTCCGCCGGCATGCAGGCGCGGCTGGCGTTCGCCACGGCCACCGCGGTCGAGGCAGACGTGCTGCTGATGGACGAGTGGATCGCCGTGGGCGACGCCGACTTTCAGAAGCTCGCGCACAAGCGCCTACTGAAGCTGGTGGAACGGGCCGGCATCCTGGTGCTGGCCTCGCACGACCTCGACCTCTTGCGGCTCTACTGCAACAAGGTGATGCGGATGGAGGGCGGCGTCGCCTCGCCAGTGACGGATATCCGCAAGCTCGACGAGCTACTGGCGGCCTAGCGCCGCGGCTTGCGATGGCGCCCTCTTCTCTCAACAACAGACTGCGGAACAGCGCCCTTGCGGTGCTGAACCAGATCCGCCGCCATCCGGCCATCCACCGCCCCGTCCACCGCATCGCGCTCGAGCTGTCGCGCTTTCCGTTGGGCGCAAGGATGATCCGCGCGGTGCTTGAGCCCCAGTACGTCACCACCAGCGACTACATCCGCTGGATCGAGCGCAACGACACCCTGGACGACGCGGACCGCGCGGCGATCGGCGCGCACATCGCCCGCTTCGCGCGCCAACCGCTGATCTCGGTGGTGATGCCGGCCTACGAGACCCAGGAGCGGTTCCTGCGCGAGGCCATCGCCTCGGTCCGCGCCCAGCTCTATCCGCATTGGGAATTGTGCATCGCCGACGACGCATCGCCGAGCCCGCACGTCTGGGGGCTGCTGCAGTCCGAGGCCGCGCGTGATCGGCGAATCCGCGTCGTGCGGCGCGAGGCGAACGGCCATATCAGCGCGGCGACCAACTCCGCCCTGGGGCTGGCCCAGGGAGAATTCGTGGCCTTGATGGACCACGACGACATCCTGCCTGAGCACGCGCTCTACGAGATTGCGGCGGCCATCGACCGCCAGCCGGACCTCGACCTGATCTACTCCGACGAGGACAAGATCGACGGCCAGGGACGCCGC
>NZ_JAUYQL010000118.1 GCF_030697305.1 Phenylobacterium sp.
CGGCCTTATGTAGCAAACGCACCAACAAACCGGAATCCTTTGGCCGCTGATTTCGCTATCCTGCGGCCATGCAGGACCGGACCATAACCAACGCTTTGCTTGCCCTTCGCGGGCAGATCATCCGGGGCAACCTGGACGGGCTAAAGCACGTCAACGCCTTGCTGGCAGCGCGGGGCGTTGATCTTGACGGGCAGAGAGTCCCGCACAAGATGCCAGCCGACACTTGCGAGCGGGGCGAAGTCAAGATGCTGATCTTAGAAGCGCTCAGGACCGGGCCGAAGCGGCCACCAGAGATAGCGGCGCTGATCTTGGCTGGCCACCCTGACATACCGCCATGCGTGGCCCTGCGGCGGGCTTACAGGGCAGCGCACAAGCTGCGGGTCCGGGGCTTCTTGGTGTCGGATGATGGAGTTTGGCGGCTGGCCCAGTGAGGGGCCAGCCTAGACCGTTAAGCAGCGTTGCTCCACGCCTTCTTAAGCGACTCATCTGTGACAAGGAGATTGTCCCATGCCGCTGCTACACACTCGCACACCATTAACCGATCCTCGCGGTGGAAGATGGCAGCAACCAGATCGTAAAGTGATCCGGCTGTTCCCTGATAGTCCACCCACCACACGGTTTCCAATACGCGACCCCGTGCTACTCCAGCCCGCGCAAGAAGGTCATCGACCTCCTTGTGAGACGGACGGGGCCCGTTCAGATCGTACGAAACGATGAAGTTTGCCATGTCAGCGCCCTCACAACTTGAAATCAGCGATGAAGGGATGGTTGCCCTTTGGGATGGGCTTCGACGTGACTTTGAGGAACGTGCTGCCCCGCGCCGCCTTCCCAAGAGATTCTTGGAGATGACGGCCTGCAACTTCCTCAACGAAGGCACTTACGGAGCGCATGACATTCTTGAACTTGTCACTGCGCCCACAGGCCGGACAGGTAATCATGTCATGATCCTTCGGATTAGTCGGACCTTCTACAGATACGCGGCACTTGCCGCACAGGATCTTGTGGGAACTGGTAGCCATTGATTGGCCCTTTCTTGGGCTTTTGCCAATCAGCGGGCCTTGACCGCAAAGCACTCCCATGGCACACCATAGGGGTGATCACACTTCCAGCCCGCTGACGGCTGGTTCAGGAAAGGGCGGGATGAGGTAACGACTCACCCGCCCAACTTTTTTGTTTATCACTGTTCGGTTGGTTCGTCGAGTCGACGGCCCAACATCTTGTGGCGGGCGTCAAGCTGCCCTCTGCCAGTAGCCCTTCCAAGCGCGGCTGACGGGACAACCCATCGCATTCGCCACCAGACCGAAAGCCAGCCCGCCGTTGCTTTTGCGGCGGTTATCCTCAAGCCATGCGGCCTGCGTAGCATACTGGTGCAGGTAGCGCGGGCTGACGTGGTGGTGCTGGCCCTGCACCATGCGGCGCAGACGGGAGAAGTAGCTTTCCGCCCAGTTGGTGTGCTTGCCGTGGTCGCTGTAGATTTCCGAGTGGTTCACGCGGTGAACCTGCCAGCCTGCATGCAGCATATCCCAGTGCGATGCTTCGTCAGCCGACAGGGTGGCCATGCCGTCAACGTTGGCACGCACCAGCGCGACGCCTTCGGCCTCTGCCATGGTGACAACGGGAAGGGTGCGGCCAAGGCGCTCACGCATCACCACGACCACGCGGCGGCGTCCGTTCTGGTGTTCTTTCAAACGGCGGTCCTTGCGGTCGGCCTTGGCATTCTCCGGGCGGATGGTGCCACCGAAGTAAGCGCCGTCAATCTCGACATGGCCCGTCAGCACTTCGCCTGTGTGGACTTCCAGAGCCATCGCCTCACGCAGCTTGTGAGCCAGAACGAAGGCGGTCTTATATTGGCAGTCAAGATCGCGGGAAAGCTGCACCATGGACAGCCCCTTGGATGCGTTCACCGTGATGCAGATCGCGGCCAGAAGATCAACGAAGGCCAGCTTGCGAGATGCGAAGATGGTGCCAGACGTGACCGAGAACTGACGCAGGCAAGCCTTGCACTTGAACTTGCGGCGGGTGGTGATCTTGTAAGTTTCGACGCAGCCGCAATCCGGGCAGACGGCTTCGCCGTCCGTCTCCGGCCAGCGCATCTTACAGAACGTCTCATGCGCCGCAGCCTCACCAGCCTTGTAAATCGCCTTGAGGCTCAAGGTGCGAGCCGCTGCGGAAAGTAGAAAGTGCTGTGCCATTGTCATCATATCCGGTGATATTGCTCACCATATATGAGGGCTTGTGTAGCTAAATGCAAGGGTATATATCATCAAATACGATGATTTTTTGAGGCCACGCCATGCAGGAGACCAGCCGCAAGCTGAACCCCGTCAATATCGAATACGAGGAACGTGCTAAAAACCTGCTCAAGTCCGAACTGAAAAGGCGGGGCGTCACTTACGCGCAACTGGCTGAATTGCTTGCATCAATTGGGATTCACGAGACAGAACGAAACCTGAACAACAAGATCAGTAGGGGTGGGTTTTCCGCTGCCTTTCTGCTACAGTGCTTGAGTGTTTCCGGCGTCCAGGATTTGAGGCTGTAATGGTTGACCTGCCGCATCTCATCGATGGTGACCGCGTAATAATCACGCTTTCCCCCGGTCAGCCAATCGAGCTGTCCGACCTGTCAACGAGCTTTGCGGCGCTGGCGCGCATTTATGAACGCCACTACCGGACCACTGGCGACACAGCCCCGAAGCTTTACGTTACCAAGCTGGAGACTGGTTCCGTCATTCTGGAAATTGCCCCGCTGGTGTTCGCCATGGGCATACCGATTCTGGACAACACAATCATCGTCGCGGACTTCGCTGGCCGTCTTTGGCGGGGTCTCAAGGCATTTTCTGGTGTCGCGGGTGAGCCACCTCGGCTTGAGACCCCGACGCGCGACGACGCCGCAGATCTTCGTGAGTTCATCCGCCCGTTGACCGGCAAGATGGGCGCTACTCTTGGCATCAAGCATGCGAAATACGAAAGCGACGATGGCGTACGACGAACAGTCGTCGAGTACGATTTCGACGAGGCGCAGATCAATCGCGCTGCAATTAACATAGACGAACAGAAACGGCTGCCCCCGCCCACTGAGGAGGAACTGCCGTCAGCGAGCGCGCTTCACGCGGAAGTCATGCTGTTTTTGGAGCAAGCAAATCGGGGTCCGGGCAAGGAAAAAGGCCGCACTGGCGACCGTGGCGTCATTCCAGATATCTCTGACAAGGTGGTGCCGGTCTACTTCCGCAAGGGCATTCAAGGAATAAAGGACCAGATGCTGCATGGGGACCGGAACCCGTTTGAAATGGTCTATGTGGTGACCGTCCACGTCACCAGACTTGAGGGCGAGGTTCAGGCATATACTGTTGCGGACATTCACGATAGCTTCCCCCGCCCCGACTAGCTTGGTGCGTTTGCTACATAAGGCCGGATATTT
>NZ_JAUYQL010000041.1 GCF_030697305.1 Phenylobacterium sp.
TGGAGAATGACCTATAGTTGAGTGCAGCGCGGCGCACCATCTGGGAGGAGCAGAGAGCGATCGTGGTCGACGATGACCGACTCGGCCGCTCGGCGCGGTGCGCGGCTGTCAGTTAGGCGTCGTTATGCCCGATTACCGCTTCTATCTGCTTGGCGCTGAGGATCGTGTCCTGGGCGCTGTCGATATCGCGCTCGCCGACGATGAGGCTGCGACCCACAACGCCTGGCGATTGCTCACCGATTGCGATGCGGTCGATGTGCTCCGTGGCGCATTGATGCTCGGCCGTTTGTCTCGGAGCCCAGGCGATCCGCCTCGCAGACGGATGCGACCGCCGCGCGAGCGCCGATGAAATCGCGCGAAATTCGCCATTCAGGCGCGGTTCATCCGCTGCGTTCCATTTCTGGCGCATGGCGGCCGTGGATCGCCGACACTTCCAGTAGCTCCTGCGGAGGTCGGCGTCCCCTTGAGCATGCTCACCGAGTCTGACGAGTTCAAAGAGTCGCTTGAGCGGCTGATCGGGCCCATGCGGGGCTATGCGCTGGCGCTGACACACTCCCGCTCGGACGCGGACGATCTGGTCCAGGAGGCGCTGCTTCGTGCCTGGCGGTTTCGAGTCTCCTATAAACCAGGCACGAACCTCAAAGCCTGGCTGTTCCAGATACTCCGCAACACCCACTATACAGAAATCAAGCGGCGCCGATCGACCGTCCAAGACGTTGATGGTCATTTCGCGGCGGAGCTGACAGTGGACGGGTATCACGATTGGCGCCTGGAATACTTCGAAGTGCTGAAGGCGATTCAGCAACTCACGCCACAGCTGCGAGAGGCCTTGCTGCTGATCTTCGCCGGCGATTTCACTTATGAGGAGGTCGCTGCAATACTCGACTGCCCCTTGGGCACGGCCAAAAGTCGAGTGTTCAGAGCGCGCCGCAAGTTGGCGGAGATGATTGTTGATCCGACCTATTCATCCTGATCAGCGCCTCATCGCTCTGAGCCACGCTCAGGATCTCGTGCGCCGCCTTTCTAGAAGTGGAGGCAAGGCGGCCCTGCTGGGTTCCTGACCTCGGTGCTCCTGGCGCCCTAGGACGCCAGGGGGCGTTTACCGGCCGCATCCACGTCGTCTTTCCGCGCAAGGGGTAAGGAGGAGACCGCCACCACCCTGGCCCTGGTGCCGACTGCTCTGCGGCGATAGTGGGATAGGTTAGGCGCGTGGAACCATCTAACCATCTGATAATAGGCCGTTCGTCCTAGATTGTGGTTCTAGAGGTCCCCCGTTCAAACCGGGGAGGCGGTACCACGCGAAGGCCGTTGGGCTGAGTTACGCCCCATGCGGCTGAGCCAGCGAGGGCTGGTGCGCCAACGCCCGGCTCGCGGAGCTGAGAGGCGTCCCGTCGCCTACAACCCGACGCCGCGAAGGGCAGACGCCCTTTGAAATGTTCACGCCGCTTAATCGCAATCGGTGTGAAACACGCGCAGCGCTATCGGATGGTGCTGCGCCGTCAGTCCAACGGCGTTGTCTCGGGCGTCCGTCGCGCGCTGTGCATCTTGGCGGTCAATCTGGCGGATGAGGGCGGTGTTCATGCCCGGTTTAAGCGCCATCCGCTCTAAGCCCGAGCCACCAGCCCGTTTGGCTTCAAGTCTGGAGTTCAGTTCCTTTGCGTCCGTTACACACCGAGCGTCACCTTCGGGCGAGCACCTTTCGAGGCCTGCTCACCATCAGCGCCGCCGCCGCCGCGCTTAGCGCTGGCTCCGCGACAGCCCAGACGATGGAGCCTGATGAGACCGAGGTTGAAGAACTGGTGGTCAGCGGCACGCGCACTCTGCCGGGTTCCGTGATCGGTGACATCACGCCGGAGGTCACCCTCTCGGCCCGCGAGATCCGCGCCTTCGGGGCGGCCAACGTCACAGAATTGCTCGACGCCCTGTCGCCTCAGACCACCAGCGGCCAGGGCTCGGGCGGGCGGCCCGTCGTTCTGATCAACGGCGCGCGCGTCTCCGGCTTCGCCGAGGTCCGCGACCTGCCCACCGAGGCCATCGCACGGGTGGAGATCCTGCCTGAGGAAGTGTCGCTTAAGTACGGATACCCGGCCGACCAGAAGGTCGTGAATATGGTCCTGCGGCAGCGCTTCAATGCCAAGCTGGCGGAGGCCACGGCAAGCGTGCCCACCCAATCCAGCGGCGGCGAGACGGTCGGCGCCCACGCGGGCCTCCTGCGTATCCGTCGCGGTGAGCGGTTGACCCTCGACGCCAAGGCCACGCGCGTCGACTCGATCCTCGAGAGCGATCGCGACGTGGTCGGCGGCGACGCCTTTCGCACGCTTCAACCCCGGTCCAACGACGTCGTGCTCAACGCCGTCTTGGCTAAGCCGTTAGGAGACGCCGGCGTCTCCGGCACGATCAATGGGACCTACGAGGCGACCGACAGCACCGCTAAGCTCGGCCTCTCGCCGTTCGGGCCCCAGGCGCTGGTCCGGCGATCGGAGTCCGATGACGGCAGTCTCGCCGGCGCCCTGAGCGGCGCCTACGCCGGCTGGCAGTGGTCGTACACCGGCGAGGTGGGTCGTAACGTCTCCAAGTCGACCACTGACCGCGCCTTGGCCGGCCTCGGCTACACCGACCGCACGCGCACCCAGGTCACCTCGGCCCAGTCAGACGTCGTGCTGAACCGCGCCCTCTGGTCGCTGCCCGCGGGCATGGTCAGCTCCACCTTCACCGCACGCGCCTCCACTGTCGAACTGGAGAGCGATTCCCTTCGCGCCGGAGCCGTCACTTCCAGCGACCTCAGCCGCAGCATCGGCCAACTGCAGGCCAGTTTCGACGTACCGCTGACCCGCGCCGACGAAGGCCTAGGCCAGGCCATCGGCAAGCTGTCGGCGAACCTCAACCTCAACTACCAGCACCTGTCCGACTTTGGCGACCTCGAGTCCCTGGGCGGGGGTCTCAACTGGACGCCCGTGAAGCCCCTGCGGTTCTTGGCGTCCTTCACCCGCACCGACCAGGCCCCGACCATCAACCAGCTTGGCGACCCGGTGACGGCGACGCCTGGCGTGCGCGTGTTCGACCTGCAAACCGGCCAGACTGCCGAGATCACCCGCATCACCGGTGGATCGCAAGCGCTGGACAGTGGGCGCCGCGACGTCCTCAAGCTGGGCGCGACCTACAAGCCCTTCGAGAAGACCAACCTGACCTTCCAGGCCAACTACGTCTCCAGCCGCACCCGCGACGCCATCGTCGCCTTTCCCTCTGCCTCGACCCAGGTGGAGAGCGCCTTCCCCGACCGCTTCATCCGCAACGCCGCCGGCGTGCTGGTGCAGCTGGACGCGCGTCCCGTGAACTTCGCCCGCCAATCCCGCGATGAGCTGCGCTGGGGTTTCAACTTCTCGCGGCCGGTGGGCCCGCAGCCGACGCCCGAACAGATCGCCGCCGCGCGCCAGCGCTTCGAGCAGGAGCGCGCCCGCAGAGAGCAGGCGCAATCCCAGGCTCAGACCCCCGCCCAGGGCGGCGCGGGCGCGACCCCGGCCACGCCGCGCCAGGGTGAGGCGGCGCCCGACGGCCCGCCGCCAGGCGAGCGTCCCCCGGGAGACGGTGCGACGGGCGCCGGCCCCGGCGGCGGCATGGGGGGTGGCATGGGCGGTATGGGCGGCGGCGGCTTCCAACGCGGCCCCGGCGGTGGGAGGGGCGGCTTCGGCGGTTTCGGCGGCGGCCCACGCAGCGGCGTCTTCCAGATCGGCCTCTACCATACGGTCGCCTTTCGCGACGACGTGCTGATCGGCGCGGGCCAGCCGGTGCTCGACCTGCTGGACGGTGCGGCGCTTGGCGCTGGCGGCGGATCGTCCCGTCACCAGATCGACCTCCAGACCAACTATACGCGCGGCGGCCTGGGCGTGGCGATGAACACCAAGTGGCAGAGCGCCACCCGCATTACCGGCGCGGCGGCGGCCCAGGACCTGAAGTTCTCCGACTTCACCACGGTCAGCCTGCGCCTGTTCGCCGACCTGGGCGCGCAGCCCTACGCCCGCGATCACCAGTGGCTGCGCGGCATGCGCGCCACCGCCGCCATCGACAACCTGTTCGACGCCCGCCAGGAGGTCCGCACGCTCACCGGGACGACGCCGATCAGTTACCAGCCAGACCTGCTGGATCCGGTGGGACGTTCGGTTCGGTTCACGATCCGCAAGCTGTTCTTCTGACCAAGACGGCTGGGTCTTGATCGGCGACGGCTTCGCGGGCTTTGAGCCTGCAGCCTGCGCATACGGCGTGCTCGGCGGCCCAATCGCCGTCGTTGCGCGCCTTGCACACTAAGCGGCCGGCGAAATCCGTGCTTCAACGTCGGTGATGATCCAGTCTCTCCCCGACCAGCTCCGCTCCAGCGTCCGCTTCCTCGGCCGCATCCTGGGCGACGTCATCAAGGCCCAGGACGGGGAGGCGCTGTTCAACCGCATCGAGGAGATCCGCCAGGCCTCGGTCGCCTTCCATCGCGACGCAGACCCGCAGAGCGCCGAGTTGCTGGAACGCCGCTTGGCCGGCCTCAGCCTGCCGGACACCGTGCGTTTCGCCCACAGCTTCGCCTGCTTCCTGCAGATTACCAACATCGCCGAGGACCAGATCCAGCGCCGCCGCGGCCAGGCGGGCGACGCGCGAGACGACACGCTCGCCGGCGTGCTGCGCACGCTGAAGGACGAAGGCGTCGACCCCGAACAGGTGGTCGCCTTCCTGCGTGACGCGCTGATCGCTCCCGTGCTCACCGCCCATCCCACCGAGGTGCGCCGCAAGAGCGTGCTCGACCGCACCCACGCCATCGGCGCTGATCTCGACGCGTTCGAGCACGCCCGCAGCGATGATGAGCGAGAACAGGCGGAAGCCGAACTGCTGCGGCAGGTGTCGATCTTCTGGCGCACCCGGCTGCTGCGCAACGCCAAGCCGGGCGTCGGCGATGAGATCGAGACCGCCGTCTCCTATTTCGAACGCAGCTTCCTGATCGAGTTGCCGAAGCTCTACGCCCACTGGGCGCGACGCCTGCATGCCGCCGAGCCGCTGCCGAGCTTCCTGCGGGTCGGGTCCTGGGTCGGCGGCGACCGCGACGGCAATCCGTTCGTTACCGCCGAGGTGCTGCGTCATGCGCTCGCCCGCCAGTCCCGCGCCGCCCTGCAGTATTACCTGGGGCGCTTGCGCGCTCTGGGGGCCGAATTGTCTCTGTCCGGCGACCTGGCGCAGATCACGCCCGAACTGCAGGCACTGGCAGAGCGGTCCGGCGACAATTCAGCTCACCGCGTCGACGAGCCGTACCGTCGAGCGCTGGGCGGTGTGTTCGGCCGCCTGGAGGCGAGCTATCCGCGGCTGACCCTGGACGCCCGCGCGCCATCATCCAGCCTTCCGGCCGAACCCTATTCTGGCCCGGACGCCTTCCGGCGCGACCTGCAGATCGTGCAGGATTCCCTGGTGGCCAAGCAGGGCCCACGCTTCACCGAGGGTCCGTTGCCCGAGTTGCTGCGCGCTATCGACTGTTTCGGCTTCCATTTGGCGACCATCGATCTGCGCCAGAACTCCGCCGTCCATGCCCGCGTGGTCGCCGAGCTGCTCGCCGGGGCAGGGGTCTGCACCGCCTACGAGGAACTCGACGAACAGGCCCGCTGCGACCTGCTGCTGGGCGAGCTCGGCCACGGCCGGCTGCTGTTCTCGCCCTTCGCCGCCTACAGCGAGGAGACGCAGCGCGAATATGCAGTGCTCCAGGTGGCCGGCGAGGCGAGGCGCCTCTACGGGCCAGAGGCGATCAAGGCCTACATCGTCTCCAACACCACCTCGGTCTCCGACCTGCTGGAGGTCTATCTGCTGCTCAAGGAGGTGGGCCTGTTCCACCCGGGTCCGCAGCCCCGCGCCGACGTCCTCGCCGAACCGCTGTTCGAGACCATCGCCGACCTGCGCGCGGCCCCGCAGACCATGCGCGATTACCTGTCGCTGCCGCTGGTCGCCGCTCTCCTGTCCGAGCAGCGCCTGCAGGAGGTGATGATCGGCTACTCCGACAGCAACAAGGACGGCAGCTACCTGACCTCGACCTGGGAATTGCATCAGGCGTCGAAAGCGCTGGCCACGGTCACCCAGGACGCAGGTTTGCGCTTGCAGCTCTTCCACGGCCGGGGCGGGGCGGTCGGGCGCGGCGGCGGTTCCAGCTTCGACGCCCTGTTGGCCCAACCCGAAGGCACCATCGGCGGCCGCATCCGCGTCACCGAACAGGGCGAGGTAGTGGCAAACAAATATGCCGACCCGCAGCTCACCCGCCAGAGTCTTGAGACCCTGACCGCCGGCGTGCTGCTCGCCTCCCTGCGCCGTCCTTCGAACGCGCCGCCGGCCGCGGTGAACGGTGAGGTGATGGATGCCCTCGCCGCCGCCGCCTTTTCGTCCTACCGCAAGCTCACGCGCGAAACACCGGGTTTCGTTGAGTATTTCTACTCCGCAACCCCGATCAACGAGATCATGGAGTTGAACATCGGCAGCCGCCCTGCTCAGCGCCAGGGCCGGCGCAGCATAGACGGCCTGCGCGCCATCCCATGGGTGTTCTCCTGGTCGCAGTCGCGCACCATGCTGCCCGGCTGGTACGGCTTCGGTTCCGCCGTCGAGGCGGCCGGCGCCTCCATTGACCAGCTCCGCGAGCTCTACGAGACCTGGCCGTTCTTCAACACCACGCTCGCCAACATGGAAATGGTGCTGGCCAAGGGTGACATGAACATCGCCCGTCGCTACGCAGGTTTGGTCGAGGATCGGCCGCTCGCCGACAATATCTTCGGCCTGATCCGTGCCGAATGGGACCGCACCTGCGAGGCGGTGCTGGCGATCACCGGCCAGTCGGTGTTGCTCGAGAAGAACCCCGACCTCGCCGAGATCATCCGCTCGCGCTTGCCCTACATCGACCCGCTGAACCACCTGCAGATCGAGCTCATCCGCCGCCGCCGCATGGGCGACGCCGACGCCGCGGTGCGCGAAGGCGTCCACCTGACCATCAATGGCGTCGCCGCCGGTCTGCGCAACAGCGGCTGAGGCCGCTCATCCCCAACCCACATGCCATGCCGGACGTCCGGCGAAGCGGCGCGCGAGGAAGTCGACGAACACCCGCACCTTTGCCGCGAGGTGACGAGCGTGCGGGTAGACCGCATGCACCCCGATCGGCTCGCACTCGAACGCGGTCAGGATCGGGATCAACCGTCCGCTGCGCAGATCGTCGGTTGCGGCGAAAGCCGGGGCGCGCGCGATCCCGAACCCCTCTCGGGCCGCGTGCAGGCAGGCGGCGGGACTGGAGAACCGCAGGCGACCCTCGACCCGAATGTCGCGCCTGGCGCCCCCCACCCGAAAATCCCAAAGCGTCGGCTCGCGAAGGTTCAGGTCCAGGATCGCCTCCCGTCCGGCCAGCGCCTCAGGCGTTTGTGGCGTGCCGTGGCGTTGCAGATGGTCGGGAGAGGCGCAGACCACGATCCGCGTCTCCGCCAGCTTGCGCGCGATCAGCGAGGAGTCGGCCAGCCGCGTGATCCGCACCGCCACGTCGAAGCCCTCATCCACCAGGTTCACCGTGCGATCGGAGAACGAAACCTCCAGCCCAACCTGCGGATAGGCTTGGGCGAACGCCAGCAGGGCGGGTTGCAGCGGCGCCGCGCCGAAGGTCACCGGCGCTGAGACCCTCAACAACCCGCGCGGCTGGCCATCGTCTCGCACGCTGTCGTCCAAGGTCTCGAAGGCTTCGACGACCGCGCGAGCGCTTTCGAGATAGGCGCGCCCGACGTCGGTCAGCGCCACGTCGCGCGTTGTTCGGTTCAGCAGGCGGGCGCCCAGTCGATCCTCCAGCCGCATCAATACCTTGGAGGCCTGACTGGGGGAGACCCCGAGCCGCCGCGCCGCCTCGGTGAAACTGCGCGCATCCGCTACCGCGATGAACGTTCTGAGGGCGTCGACACGATCCATGGGTATTAATTCCCAAATGGAAAAAGACTCATCCGAATCTGGCGCGTTATCAACGCACTGGGAAGAGCCCACCTGAAGTCGGAGCCCGCGGCAACCCACGGGCGCCATCACTGGAGACACCATGAGCACCGCCCCGACCGTCGCCGTCATCGTCGGCAGCCTGCGTAAAGGCTCCTACAGCAGAGCCCTCGCGACCGCCCTGGCCGGTCTCGCCACGCCCGCACTCAATCTGCGCATCGTCGAAATCGGCGACCTGCCGCACTACAATCCGGACTTGGACGAGGCTCCGCCAGCCGCCTGGACGCGCTTCCGCGCCGAGGTGAAATCCGCCGACGCCGTGCTGTTCGTCACGCCCGAGTACAATCGCTCCGTACCGGGCGTGCTGAAGAACGCCATCGACGTCGGCTCGCGCCCCTACGGTTCGAGCGTCTGGGACGGCAAGCCGGGCGCGGTGGTCAGCCAGTCGCCGGGCGCTCTCGGCGGCTTCGGCTCCAACCACCACCTCCGTCAGTCGCTGGTCTTTCTCAATGTCCCGACCCTGCAGCAACCGGAGGCCTACATCAGCGGCACGGCTTCGCTTTTCGACGACCAGGGCAAGGTGGCCAAGGAAGACACAGCCAAGTTCCTGAAGACCTTCCTGGGCGCGTTCCAGGCCTGGGTGGAGCGCCACGTCCGCGCGCCCGCTGAGGCCGCGTGAGGCGCCTTCGAGAGAGGGCAGGGCGTTCGCCGACGCTGGGCGGAACTTGATCATTCGCCGCCACATCTTCGCCGCGTGGTATTGATTGCTCGACGCCGGGGCGTTGCTGCGCGATGTAGCGCTCCGCGGCGGCCTGCTGCGGGCGATCGGAAGATGGACGGCGATGATCACGACCGGACCGCACCTGAAACAGGCGCGTGAAGCCCTGCGGTGGTCCCCCGCGGAACTGGCGCGTGCGCTGCGCCTGGCCGGCGGCCCGTCCCAGGGTGAAAAGCGGGTCCTCGAGATGGAGTCCGGGCGCCGGATGATCTCCGGACCGGTGGCGGTGGCCGTGGAGTCGTTTCTGCACGGCTACAAGCCGGTCGGCTTCGAGCTGGACGCGCCCGCATGATATCGGCGTAGGCCGCCCTCAGCATTCGTTAAACGATCCCGCGCACAGTGACGGTCTCTTGTTCGGAGACCGCCATGATCGTCGCCGCCATCGCCGCTCTCGGAGCGCTGCTGGACCTTCAGAGCCTGCAGCAGACGCTGCCGCCCGGTATCGACGCCGCCGTGAGCGAGGCCTTGTCGTCTGTCGACATCGGCGAAGGCGCAAGCGGCGCCCGCACCCTCTCCATTCAGGAACTCAGCGGCGTCTCCAGCGGCCTGGACTTGCGTATCGAAGGACCGGCGACCTTCCGCACTGGTGACATCCTGATCACCGGCGGGTCTGGCAATTCGAGTTTCACGGGCATCCAGTCTGTGAGCTTCAACACTGGCGTAGCCTCTGTCGTTCAGAGTTCTGTGTCGGTCGCCGCCGGTTCGTTCCAACTGGGCGCCGCTCCCTGACCGCATCCAAATTCCTGTGTTCGAATGCCCTATCGGCCCGGCACTTACGTCGCGCGCCGCTAAGGACTAGATTCGAGCCGTTGCGCCCCGGAGCAGGGAGAATGTCGCCGGCAATCAGAATAGCGGTCTTGGGCTGTGTCGTTGCATTCGCCGCAACGGCGTCGCACGCAGCGCCGACGCTGGAGGCTCCGCAGGCCACTACGGCAAGGCAGGACACCGCCGCCAACGACTACCGCAAGGGCGTCGAGGCGCTGCATGCCGGGCAACTGGATCGCGCCGAGGCCGCTGCGCTCAGCCTTGTGGAGGCGGCGCCGCATGGCTCCGCCGGCCGTCACTTGCTGGGCCTGGTCAAGACGCGCAAGGGCGACCTGGCCGGCGCGGTCGCCGAGTTCGACAAGGCCCTAGTCAACGACCCGCAATCTATTCCTGCGCGCACAGAGCGCGCAGTCGTGCTCGCCCGTCTGGGTCAGCTCGACAAGGCCCGCGTCGACCTCGACGCCCTGAAGGCGCGCGCCGCGCTGTGCGGTAAGGCCTGCGCGCCAGAGCTTCGCTCCGCCATCTCGCGGGTCGAGGCCGCGCTGGCCGCGGGCCGTCCGCCCGCCGCCTGATCGGCACGGCCTAAACACATCCTGAAGGCTGGACGCGTGGCGTTCCGTTGCGCGAAGATGGGTCCAGGACAGGCGTCCTTGCCGATCTGGCTCGCGAACCGCCGCCATCACCACTGGGGATGAGACATGAAGGTAGCCATCGGCGAACGCGCGCGCGTCTTTCTCGAAGGCAAGCTGCCGGCGGGCGTCGAGCCGGTCTGGTATGACGGGTCCAAGGGCGCCGTCGCCGCGGCCGGCGAGGTCGAAGCGGGCTGGCTCGACATCATCAACCCGGCGACCATGGCCGAGGCGCTGGAGGTCGGACGCGGGCTGAAGTGGGTTTTCACCGTCCAGGCCGGCGTCAGCGCCCAGCCGCTCGCGACCTTCAAGGAGCGCGGCATCGTGCTCACCAACGGCGCGGGCCTGAACTCCATCCCCGTCGCCGAGTACGCGATCATGGGCATGTTCGCGCTGGCCAAGAACCTTCCGGCCGTGCTCAAGATTCAGGAGGGTCGCGTCTGGCCGCGCGACGCCCCCGGCGTCGGCGAGCTGTTTGAATCCAAGGCGCTGATCGTCGGCTATGGAGCCATCGGCAAGCATATCGGCACGCGTCTTGAGGGCCTGGGCGTCGAGGTGGTCGGCGTGCGCCGCCGCCCCAGCAGCGACCCGGCCATCCTCGGCCCCGATCAGTGGCGCGCCCGGTTGGGCGAGTTCGACTGGGTGATCCTGGCCGCCCCGGCCACACAAGAGACCGACAAGCTGATCGGCGCGGCGGAGCTGGCGGCCATGAAGCCGTCGGCCTTCATCATCAACATTGCCCGCGGCGCGGTGATCGATCAGCCGGTCCTGTTGCAGGCGATCAACGACAAGGTCATTGCCGGCGCCTTCCTCGACGTGGTCGAACCTGAACCCGCGCCGCCCGAGGATCCCGTCTGGTCGACGCCGGGCGTGATCATGACCAGCCACCTGTCCGGGCGCGCCCAGACCAGGCTTGCCGAGCGTGGCGCGATTTTCTTCCTGGAGAACCTCAAGCGCTACGTCGCCGGCGAGCCGCTCCAGAACGTCGTCGACCTGGACCTGGGCTACTAGCGACCTAGGGCCGAGCCTTGTGCGACGGCTTGCCGCCGGGCTTCGGCTTGCCAGCGAAGGCGGGCCTCGGGCCTTGGTTCGGCTTGTTGCCCTTGTAGGGTTTGCCGCCGCCTGGCTTCCCGCCGCCGGCGGGTTTACCCGCGGGCTTTCCCGGGCCGCTCTTGAAGTTTCGCGCCGGCGGAGCTGAGGCTTCCTCGATGCGGATGTCGTCGCCCACCGTCGCCTCGATCGCCTTGGCGAACTTCGCCTCCACCGCCTTGGCGATCTCGAATTTTGTCTCGCGATCGAAGATGCGAATCTGGCCGATGTCTCGCTTGGTGACGTGACCCAGCCGGCAGATCAGCGGGATCAGCCATTTGGGATCCGCGCCGTTGCTGCGCCCCGTCGTCAGCCGGTACCAGGACACGTCGTCCGGGCCCATCCGCGTGAACTCGCCAGGGATCGGGTCGACCAGGGCGTCGCGCTCGGGCTTGTAGGTCTTGATCGGCCCGGAGACCGAGGTCGGCGTGGACCCGCCACGGGTGTCGTCGAACACGTCTTCGGGCGCGGGTAGGGCGGCGCGGTGCAGCCGCACCAGGGCCACCGCGACCTGCTCGGCCGTGCGATCATTGAGCAACGAACGGGCGAGGGCCAGGTCCTCCTCGGTGGGCGTCTCCGACAGCATCGGATCGTTGACCAACCGGGCTTGGTCGCCGGCGCGGATCTCTTCGCCGCTGGGCGGGCCGCTCCAGGTGGCGGCGATGTTCGCCGACTCCAGCAGTTGCTCCACCCGCCGGCGCTTGTTGTAGGGTACGAGCAGAACCGCCGCGCCCTTGCGCCCGGCGCGCCCTGTGCGACCGCTCCGGTGCAGGAGGCCCGCCTTGTTCGCCGGCATGTCGGCGTGCACCACCAGCCCAAGGTCCGGCAGGTCCAGCCCGCGCGCGGCGACGTCGGTGGCCACGCACACCCGGGCGCGTCCGTCGCGCAGCGCCTGCATCGCCTCGCCGCGTTCCTTCTGGGTCAGCTCGCCCGACAGCGCGACCACCGCGAAGCCGCGCTCGCGCAGGTTCACGTACAGATGCCGCACCGCCTCGCGCGTGGCGCAGAACACCAGCGCGCCGGGGCTCTCGAAGTAGCGCAGCACATTGACCACCGCGTGCTCGATCTCGTTCGGCGCGATGCGGATCGCCCGATAGTCGATGTCGCCGTGGGGTTCGTCGTGGCGGGTGGTGTCGATGCGCACGGCGTCGCGCTGATAGCTGCGCGCCAGATTGGCGATCGGCTTGGCTATGGTCGCCGAAAACAGCAGCGTGCGGCGTGCGGCCGGGGTCGCCTCCAGGATGAACTCCAGGTCCTCGCGGAAGCCCAGGTCCAGCATCTCGTCGGCCTCGTCGAGCACGACGACCTTAAGCTCCGACAGCTCCAGGTGGCCGCGCTCCAGGTGGTCGCGCAGGCGGCCCGGCGTTCCGACGACAATATGCGCGCCGGCCGCCAGCATGCGCTGCTCGCGCCGCGAATCCATGCCGCCGACGCAAGTGGCGATCCGCGCCTGGGCCGAGGCGTAGAGCCACGCCAATTCGCTCGCCACCTGCATGGCCAGCTCGCGAGTCGGCGCAACGACCAGCTCCAGCGGTGCGCCGGCCGCACCCATGGTCTCACCGTCGCCAAGGAGGTCGATGGCTGCGGCTAGCCCATAGGCCACCGTCTTGCCGGACCCCGTCTGGGCCGAGACCAATAGGTCGCGTCCCTCGGCGCTGGCGGCGAGAACCGCGGCCTGGACCGGCGTCGCGTCCTCATAGCCGCGCTCTGCGAGCGCGCGCTGGAGCGCGGGTTTGACTTGGGAGAAGGGCATAACATCCTGCGGGGCGTCGCGCGGCCGTTACATCCGCGAAGCGCGCTCTTGAGCACGTTCCCGCCGCCGTCGCCATCGCCTTCGCAGTTGCGGGACGCCGGAGTGTAGAATTTCTCGGTTGAGAGCGGGCGCCGCGGCGTTAGCGTCGGCGCGAACCCGTCAGGGAATGACTAGGGAGACGCGCCATGATCGACCTGCACTACTGGCCCACGCCGAACGGCAAGAAGGTGACCATCCTGCTGGAGGAGCTGGGGACGCCGTACAACATCGTCGACTGCAATATCGGCAAGGGCGACCAGTTCACCGACGCCTTCCTCAAGATCGGCCCGAACAACCGGATGCCGGTGCTTGTCGACCACGAGCCCTTGGGCGGCGGCGAGCCGATCAGCATCTTCGAGTCCGGTGCGATCATGATGTATCTGGCCGAAAAGGCAGGCCGTTTCTTCCCGCAGGATCCGCGCGGCAAGTACGCGGTGACTCAATGGGTCATGTGGCAGATGGCCAACCAGGGCCCGAAGATGGGCGAAAACGGCCACTTCCGCCGCCTGGGCCCCGAGCACGGCGAGCAGGCCTATGCGCGCCGCCGCTTCGACGACGAGGCGAACCGCCTCTACGGCGTGCTCAACACGCGCCTGCACCAGAGCCGCTACCTGGCGGGCGACGAGTACAGCATCGCCGACATGATCGCCTATCCCTGGTCGGCCAACTGGACAGGGCAGGGCCAGGACGTCGAGGAGTTCAAGCATTTCAAGCGCTGGCATGAGGAACTTGCGGCGCGTCCTGGGGTCCAGCGCGGCATGGCCGTGGCCCCCCGCGTGACCCCGGAGGATCCCGCCACCCTCTCTCCCGAGGAGCAGGAGCGCCGCCGCAAGATGATCTACAACCAGCGCGCTCGACCAATTCCGGCCTGAGGCGTCAGCCCCGCAGGGCGGTGTCGAGCGCGGCGATCTTCGCCTCGGTCTCGCGCCGTTCTGCGGACGGCAGGCTATCGGCGACGATACCGGCGCCCGCGCGCGCCTCCACCCGCCAGCCGCCCTCATCCTGGGTGAACGCCGCTGTGCGGATCAGCACGCTGGAATCCATCGCGCCGTCGAACCCCAGGTGGACCATCGCGCCGAAGAACGGTCCGCGCGGCGCCTCGAGGCCCGCGATCACCCGCATCGCCTGCACCTTCGGCGCCCCGGTGATCGAGCCGGGCGGGAATGACGCCCGTAGCAGGTCGCAGGCCCCGTTCCCCGCCGCCAGCACGCCGGTCACCGTGGAGACCAGGTGGTGGACGTTGGCGAAGCTCTCCACCGCGAACAGGCTGGGCGCGGCGACGCTGCCGGGTGCGCAGACACGCGCCAGGTCGTTGCGCATCAGATCGACAATCATCAGGTTCTCGGCGCGGTCCTTCAGCGACGCCGCGAGGCCCTCGGCCAGCGCCGCATCGCACGCGGGGTCGGCGCTGCGCGGCGCGGTCCCCTTGATCGGCTGTGTCTCCACGTGCAGGGCGCCATTGTGCGGCGTCACCTTCAGGAACCGCTCCGGCGAGTTCGACACCACCGCGCGGCCGGGCAGCCGCAGGTAGCTGGCGAACGGGGCGGGGCTCGCGAACGCCAGTCGGGCGAACGCCCCATAGGGCCGGCCATTCGCTTTCAGTCGCCCGCGCCAGCGCCGGGCGATATTGGCCTGGAAGATCTCGCCGGCGCCGATCCGCTCGACCACCTCGGCCACCGCCGCCTCGTAGGCGTGACCATCGTCCGCCTGCAGGGGCGACTGCATCACCGCGGTCGGCGGTACATCGATCTCCAGCCAGCCAAGCGCCCCCAACGCCCGGGTGCGCGCCCGGGCGGCGTCGGGGCCGCGCCCGATCGCCAGCACGCGGCGCTCCGCATGATCAAACGCCAGCAGCGCCGCATAGAGCCCGCACGCGACGTCTGGCCAACCTTCGAAGCGCTCCAGCCCTAGTTGCTCCACCTGGTCGCCGAGTTCGTAGCAGAGCAGTCCCGCGACGCCGCCCTGGAACGGCGGCCCGCCCGCAGTTCCGGCGCACGTCTCGCCCACCAAACCCGCCAAAGCGGCGAACGCATCGCCCCCGTCGGCCGGGCCAAGGGTCAGGGTCTCCAGTGGCTGGCGCATCAGGTACGACCAGCGGGCGCCCACGCCCCCCGACAGCAGGCATAGCGTCCAGGGCTCTTCGGCGAAGGGCGCGAGCGCTTCCGCGGGTTCGCGCCACCCGGTCTCGATGATCTCGGTGGACCTCATGCCGGCGCCCATAGCCCGGCCCGGCGCCGCCCGCCAGCGGCGCGCCTGCGTCTAGTGGAAGATCACCGTGCGCGAGCCGTTCAACAGCACCCGATGCTCGGCGTGCCACTTGATCGCGCGGGCCAGCACCAGGCTCTCGAGGTCGCGGCCCACCGCCACATAGTCGTTGACCGACAGATTGTGGGTCACCCGCTCGACCGCCTGTTCGATGATCGGACCCTCGTCCAGGTCCTGGGTGACGAAGTGCGCCGTCGCCCCGATCAACTTCACGCCCCGCCGGTGCGCGGCGTGGTAGGGACGCGCGCCGATGAAGCTCGGCAGGAATGAGTGGTGGATGTTGATCACCTGGCCGGGATGGCGCGCGCACATCTCCGGCGACAGGATCTGCATGTAGCGGGCGAGTACGAACAGCTCCACCCCGTGCGCGGCGGCCAGTGCGTCGATCGCCGCCTCCTGCGTCGCCTTGGTCTGCGCTGTCACCGGCAGATGGTGGAACGGCAGGCCGTGGCTGGTCACGAGCTCGGCGAAGTCGGGGTGGTTCGACACCACCGCCTTGATGTCGATCGGCAGGGCGCCGCTGCGCCAGCGAAACAGCAAATCGTTCAGGCAGTGGCCCAGCCGCGAGACGAGCAACAGGGTCGGCGTGCGCCGGTTCATGTCGAAGAACTGCGCATCCATGCCGTAGTTGGCCGCCACGGGGGCGAACGCCGCGCGGATGTCGTTCAGAGTGCGGCCCTGGGTGGACTCGAAGCCGGTGCGCAGGAAGAAGCGGCCGTTCTCGCGATCGCCGTACTGCGCGCTCTCGATGATGTTGCAACCGTTCTCCACCAGCACCCGCGACACGTCGGCGACGATGCCGATGCGGTCTGGGCACGACAGGCTGAGCAGCAGCGGCGCCGCGGGCTCCTCGGCCGACGGCCGCAGCGGGATATCGATGGGCATGAGTGGTCTTGGCGTGGTGATCGGTGACGCGAAATGACGCGGGAATCCTTGTAGAACCGCAAACGTGACCGTGTCCGCAACACTCCTCGTCGATCAGGCGAAGCGCGTTTCGCGTCTCGCTCGTCCCATTCGTGGGGCGGCGGCGTGACCGACCAGTGCGAAGTCGTCGCCGTCAGCCGCGCCAGGGGCCACCGGTTCTCCAAGCCGAATCAGCTATCCATCCGCCTGGTGGCCGGGCTGGGCGTCGAGGGCGACGCCCACGCCGGGGCCGCGGTCAAACACCGCTCCCGCGTCATGCGCGACCCGACCGCGCCGAACCTGCGTCAGGTGCATCTGATGCAAGCCGAACTGCACGAGGAGCTGCGCGCCGCCGGCTTTCCCGTCGAGGCCGGCCAGCTCGGCGAGAACGTCACCACCCGCGGTCTCGACCTGCTGGCGCTGCCTGCAGGCGCCCGGTTGCGACTGGGCGGTGAGGCCGTGATCGAGGTCACCGGCCTGCGCAACCCTTGCATCCAACTTGACCGCTTTCAGCCGGGCCTGATGGCCGCCACGCTCGGCCGCGACGCCGCCGGCGGCCTGGTGCGTAAGGCTGGCGTCATGGCGGTGGTGGTGGCCGGAGGCGACGTGCATCCGGGAGACGCCATCGAGGTGCAGCTCCCCGCTGGCCCGTTCCGCGCCCTGGGTGTCGTGTGACGCGCCGGTCTGGTTTGCGACAGGCGGCGATGCCACAAAGGCTATGGGCGTCCGCTCAGACGACGCCGACAAGATCGGGGAGGGCCGCGATGAGCTTCTGGCGACGTTCGGTGCTGGCGGCCTGCGTCCCGCTGTTGCTCGGCGCCTGCGCCACGTCCGTTCCAGCCGAACCGCCGATCGCCGCCACGGGGCCGCAATACGGGACTTTCGGTTTCGACGTCGCCGGGATGGATCCCAAGGTCTCGGCAGGGGACGATTTCTTCGACTACGCAAACGGTCGCTGGGTGCAGACCGTCGAGATCCCCCCGGACCGGTCCAGCGTCAACACCTTCACCCAGTTGCGTGAGATCGCATCCCAGCGCACGGCGGCGATCATCGCCGAAGCCGGGCGTTCGAACGAGCCGGCCGGCTCCAACGCCCAGCGGATCGGCGACTACTACGCGAGCTTCATGGACGAGGCGGCGATCGAGGCCGCCGCCGCCGCGCCGCTCCGCCCGGAGCTGGATCGCATCGCCGCCATACATTCGCGCGCCGATCTCGCCCGCGAACTTGGCGCAACGCTCCGCGCCGACGTCGACCCGCTGAACAGCACCGACCTCTACACCGATCGTCTGTTCGGCCTTTGGGTGGCGGAGGACCTGCACGACACGACCCGCTATCTGCCGTACCTGATGCAAGGCGGCCTGGGACTGCCTGACCGGGAATACTACCTTTCCGATACGCAACGGTTCCGCGAGCTGCGCACCGCCTACCAGGCCCATGTCGCGGCGATGTTGACGCTCGCGGGCTACGACCTTGCCGACCAGCGCGCCGGCCGCATCCTCGCCCTGGAGCTCGCCATCGCGCGGGCGCACTGGTCGGGCGTCGACACCACTGATGTCGCCAAGGCCGATGTCCGCTGGACCCCTGCCCAGTTCGCCGCCAAGGCGCCGGGGCTGGACTGGAGCGCCTACTTCGCCACAGCCGGTCTTAGGGGGCAGCCGGCGATTGGGGTTTGGCAATCGACGGCGATCACGGGGATCGCGCGCCTCGTCGGCTCCGAGCCGATCGACACGTGGAAGGACTATCTCGCCTACCACGCCGTCTCCCGCGCAGCGGCGTTCCTGCCCAAGGCCTACGCGGACGCCGATTTCGCCTTCTCCGGCCGCCTGCTCAACGGCACGCCCGAACAGCCGGCCCGCTGGAAGCGCGCCGTCGACCACACCAACACTGCGCTCGGCGACGCGATCGGCCGGCTGTACGCGGAACGCTACTTCCCGCCGGCCGCCAAGGCCGAGGCCCAGGCCATGGTTGAGAACATCCGCGCAGCCTTCGATCGCAGGATCGTCGGCCTCGACTGGATGAGCCCCGGCACCCGCGCGAAGGCGCGCGAAAAGCTCGCCAGAATGCGCGTCGGCATCGGCTACCCGGACAACTGGCGCGACTATTCGGGTCTGGAGATCGTGCGCGGCGACGCCTACGGCAATCAGGTTCGGGCGGAGCTGTTCGAGCACCACCGCAACCTGGCCAAGCTGGGCAAGCCCGTCGACCGTTCCGAATGGTTCATGTGGCCCCAGGAGGTGAACGCCCTCAACGCGCCGCTGCAGAACTCGGTGATATTCCCCGCCGCCATCCTGCAGCCGCCGTTCTTCGATCCCCTGGCCGATCCGGCGGTGAACTACGGCGCCATCGGCGGCATCATCGGCCATGAGATCAGCCACGGTTTCGACGACACCGGTGCGCTGTTCGACGCCGAGGGCAGGCTGCACAACTGGTGGACGCCGCAGGATATGGCGCACTTCGCCGAGCGCGGCCGCGCCCTGGTCGCCCAGTACGACGGCTACCGGCCGTTCGCCGACGCCGGCGTCAGCGGCGAGCTGACCCTGGGCGAGAACATCGCCGACCTGGGCGGCGTCAGCGTCGCCTATGACGCCTACCAGATCTTGCTGAAGGGACGCCCCGCCCCGGTGTTGGGCGGCTTCACCGGGGATCAGCGGTTCTTCCTCGGCTGGGCGCAGAACTACCGCTCCAAGCACCGTGAGGCGTCGCTGCGCCGCGCCCTGGTCACCGACGTCCACGCGCCAGGCGAATACCGCGCCGACACCGTGCGCAACCTCGACGCCTGGTACGCGGCCTTCTCGGTGAAGTCAGGCGAGAAGCTGCATCTCGCGCCGGATCAACGCGTGCGCATCTGGTGAGCCCCACGCCGGCCGCATCGCGATGATCGAACCCGTCGATGATCCTGACGACCCGCGTCTTGAAGCTTATCGCGGGGTGCGTGAGCGCGATCTGGTCGGTCGGCAGGGCCGCTTCATCGCCGAAGGGCAGGTGGTGCTGGAACGGCTGGTCGCCCAGTCGCGACACCAGACCCTGTCCGTCCTGATCGCCGCCAAGCGCCTGGAAGCCCTCCAGCCGATCCTCGAACGCCTACCGTCCGACACCCCAATCTATTCGGCGTCGCAAGCCGTGATGGATGCGGTGGTCGGCTTCCACATCCACCGTGGCATCCTGGCGCTCGCCGCGGCCGCGCCGCAGGCTGATCCCGCAGGCCTGCTCCAGACCCTCGGCGAGGACGCGCTGGTAGTGGTGCTGTGCGGGGTGGCCAATCACGACAACATGGGCGGGGTGTTCCGCAACGCCGCCGCCTTTGGAGTGGGCGCGGTGTTGCTCGACGCCCACTGCTGCGACCCTCTGTATCGCAAGGCCATCCGGGTTTCGGTTGGCGGCGTGCTCAGCGTGCCCTTCGCGCGATTGGCGGCCGACGCTGATCTTCCGCGCACGCTGGCCGAGGCGGGCTTCCAGGGCCTCGCCCTGTCGCCCGGCGGGTCGATGACGCTTGCGCAGGTGCGTCGGGAGAGGCGCTGCGCGGTGGTGTTCGGGACTGAGGGAGAAGGGCTGCCCGCCGATCTCCTGACCCGGATGGCGAGCGTACGCATCCCGATGTCGCACGGTTTCGATTCGCTCAATCTCGCCACCACCAGCGGGATCGTGCTGCATCAGCTGGCCTGACAGCCCTTGATTTCCCCGCGCCGAGCCGCTCGTTAGCAGCCATGCATCGCACGCGCAAAGTGGTGGTGGCCGGCGCCGGCGCCCTGGGCCTGACCAGCGCGCTCGCGCTCGCCCGCGCCGGCTGCGACGTCAGCGTGCTGGATCCTGCGGCGTGGGGCGAAAACGCCTCCGGCGTCGCCGCCGGCATGCTCGCCCCGGCGTTCGAAGCCGCCCTCGATCCCCTGTCGCGGCCGCACTTCGCCTTGCTGC
Organism: Phenylobacterium sp.; assembly: GCF_030697305.1. Classification (GTDB taxonomy): domain Bacteria; phylum Pseudomonadota; class Alphaproteobacteria; order Caulobacterales; family Caulobacteraceae; genus Phenylobacterium. The sequence goes on from NZ_JAUYQL010000041.1 coordinate 20,099, forward strand.
GCGACGCCCGAGACCTTTGGACCTCGCTGGCCAGGGAGATCGGCCTGGAGATCGACCGGACGCCGGCGCTCGCGGTTGGCGATGACGCCTGGCTCGCTGGCCTCCGTGCAGCCTTCGCCGCCATCGGCGCGCCGCTCGCCGACACGGCAGCCGGCGTGCAGAGCCCCGACGACTGGCGCATCGAGGCAAATTACGCGCTGGACGCCTTGCGCGCGGCGGCTCAGGCGCACGGGGTGCGCTTCATGCGCGGTAAGGCCGCTCGCACCCAGGACACCGACTTTCTGGTGATCGCCACCGGCGCGGCGCATGAGCTCGCCACCCTAGCGCCGGAGCTGAATCGACTTCAGCCGATCAAGGGTCACATCCTGCATTACCCCGGTGGGCTCGACACGGTGATCCGGACCGCCGACGCCTACGCCGCTCCGTCGGCGCGCGGACGCCTGGTCGGCGCGAGCATGGAGACCGGCCGCGACGACCTCGACGTCGATCCCACCCAGGTGGCGATCCTGCACGCCGCCGCCCAGCGCCTGTTCCGCGACGTAGCGGACCTCGAGCCGCAGGTGAGGGTCGGCGTGCGCGCAGGCGCGCCCGACGGCCTGCCGCTGGTCGGACCCGCCGCGACGCCGGGCGTGCTGATCGCGGCCGGCGCGCGCCGCAACGGCTGGCTGCTGGCGCCGCTGGTCGCGCGGATGATCGCCGCCTACGCCATGGGCGATGACCCCGGGCCGCATGCTGCGACCTTGCATCCCAAGCGTTTCGAGGCCGCCACCGGGATCGCTTAGGCTTCGCTTAACCATGTCCGTTCACGACTGCCATATGGCAGTGCAGGGCATCCGGGGAGTCGTCGAGGCCGCGATCCAACGCGCGTCGACCGCCACCGGCGTGGACTTCAGCTTCCTGGTGCGCACCGCGGGCCGCGAGAGCGGCATGAACCCCAGGGCCAAGGCGCCCACATCGTCTGCCGCAGGACTGTTCCAGTTCGTCGAGCAGACCTGGCTAAGCACTCTCAAGCAGCACGGCGCCAAATACGGCTACGCCCGCTACGCCGAACTGATCGTCAAAGGCTCCGACGGCCGCTACCGGGTCACTGGACCTGAGGCCCGCAAGACCGTCATGGACCTGCGGCTCGACCCACATGCGGCGTCGCTGATGGCGGGTGAACTGACCTCCGACCATGCGGCCTACCTGCGTGGCCGGGTCGGGCGGGCGCCGACCTCCGGCGAACTCTACGCCGCCCACTTCCTCGGGCCGCAGGGCTCGGCGCGCCTGATCGAAGCGATGCGCACCCAGCCGGGCGCAGCAGCGGCCTCGATCTTCCCCGACGCCGCGGGCGCCAACCGATCGATCTTCTACACCAAGGGCCGTGCGGCGACCGTCGCTGAGGTCTACGCCAATCTCACGCGGACCGGCGGCTCGGCCCCAGCCGTCGAGTCGGCGCCTCGGCCCGCCCAGGACGACGGCGGCTTCATCCAATACGCTTCGGCCCGTCGCCAGACCCGCATCGACCAGGAGCAGGCGCTTGTCCAGATGATCCTGCGCGGGCCTCAGGAGCCCGACACGGGGTCCGGCGCCAGTCGCCTGACTGGCTCGCTGTTCACCAGCGAGATGCTGCGCGTCCTCGCCGACGCGCGCGACAAGAGCTGATCCCTTAGGCGACCCGCCGCGTGCGCGGCGTGCGCTCCACTGCTCTGGCGTCGGCCACGGCGCGCGCCACCGTCGACAGGCTCACCGGCTTGCGCAGGACGGCGTCCGCGCCGGCCTGGGTGCATTCCGCCGCCTCGTCTGCGTCGCCGCCGATCACCGCGATGATCGGGGCGAGGCCGGCGGCGCCGGGCAGGGCGCGGATCGCCGCGGTGGTCTGCGGCCCGCCCATGTTCGGCATCCGTCCGTCGATCATCACCAGGTCGAAATCGCACACCGTGGCCAGATCGACCGCGCGGCGTCCGTCCACGGCGTGCACGACCTGGTGGCCGAGCTGCTCCAGGATCGCGCGCAGCATCGCGGCGTTGAGCTGGTCGTCCTCGGCGATGAGGATGCGCATCGATCCGCGTTCGGCCTTGGCCTTGTCCGACGCGGCCGCGGGTGCGGCGGCAAGCTCGGGCTCGGCCGCTGCGTCGAAGGGCATCTCCAGGCGGAAGCAACTTCCCACGCCCGGCGCGCTGTGCGCCGTCAGCTCGCCGCCCATCAGCCGCGCCAGTTGCCGGGCCAACGACAGGCCCAGCCCGGCGCCGGAGGTGCCGGCGCTGGTCCGCTCGATCCGATGGAAGGGCTCGAACGCCCGCTCCATCTCCTCAGGTGTCAGGCCGGGGCCGGTGTCGGCGATCTCGATCGCCAGCCGGTTCTCGCCGACCCGCTCTATGCGCGCCTCGATGCGGCCGCGGATGGTGAACTTCACTGCATTGCCGATCAGGTTGGCGAGGATCTGACGCACCCGCGTCGGATCGGCGACGCCGGCGCCGTGGCGAAGCTCGTCCAGGTCGGCCGGTACGTGCAGGGTGAATTCAAGCCCCTTGGCCGCGGCGTTCGGCCGGTTCAGCAACACCAGGTCGTGGACCAGCGAGACCGGCTCGAAGCAGCGGATCTCCACCGCCAGCCGGCCGCTCTCGGCGGTCTCGGAATCCAGTGTGGTGTTGAGCACCGCGATCAGATCGTTGGCTGCGTCCAGCGCCGCGGACAACTGCTCGCGGGATGGGGCCGAACGCCCGCCGCGCCCCGCCGCCGCCGCCAGCACGTGGGCCACGCCGCTCAGGCCGTTGCGGATCTCATGCGAGAGCGTGGACACCAGATCGGACTTCGACTGCGCCAGGCGTCGCGCCTCTTCGACGGTGCCCGCCCGTTCGGCGATCAGCATCTCGCGGTCGGCGGCCAGCGCGAACTGTCGTCGCAACAGCCGGTTCAGCATCAGCGACAGCGCGAACGCCAGCGCCAGCGCGCCCCAGCCCTGCACGGCGAGCTCGCGGCCCTCGGAGCTGGTGAACAGCAAGATCAGCGGGCCGGACGCGATCGCCGGCCCGACGATGAGCAGGCTCGGCAGCCAGGTGGAGGTGAAGAAGATGCAGATCACCGCGCCGGCCAGAGCCACCAGCATCAACGCCTCGCGCGCCGGTCCGGCGTTGTCGGCGAATAGCGCCACATGGCCGATCACCGCGGCCCAGATAAGCCCGGCCAGCACGTGCACCCGGCCGCGCAAAGTGAGGTTCGCGGCCTGCGGCTGCTTCAGCCAGTTCACCACCGCGTAGAACGCCGCCCAGGCGATCGCGAAGATCGCGAAGCTGCCGGTCATCCAGACGCTATTGGGCGCGTGACTGCCGGCCCAGACGTAGATCGGCAGGCTGATCCCGAACGCCCCTAGCGCATAGGGCAGCAGGGCGGTCTGGGCCTCCAGCGCCTGCTGGGTGACGGAGTGTCCGCCTCGGGTTGTGTCGAGCGCAGTGGCATCGGTCTGAAACGTCACGGCGCGCCCTTTTTGGAGATCGCCTGAAACTACGCCGTCTCGGTTTGCGCGCGGTTACCCGACATCGTTAATCCACAACTCCAGGACGTTGCGCCGATCGTGTCGACGCAGACCCGTTCAGCAATCAATCGTTAAGCCTAACCGTCAATGATCAGGCAGGACTTGCGGGCTAAGGGGACCAAGGCCAGATGGCGAACACCCGCGCGGCGTTAACGGACGAAGATCTCCGTACGCTGGTGAAAGGCGCGACGCCCGACGAGCGCGCTGTCGCCGCCCACAAGCTTTGCCGCACCATCGAGGCGGCCGAGCTTGATCCCGAAGAGCGCGAGCGCGCCCACGACATCTTGAGGGTGATGGCCACCGACGCCGCCGAGCTGGTGCGTCGCGCCGTGGCCGTGACCTTGAAGAATTCACCCGCGCTGCCGAGGGACGTGGCGCTCAAGCTCGCCCGTGACGTCGACGGCGTCGCCCTGCCGATCCTCAGTTTCTCGCCCGCCTTCACGGACGAGGACCTGGCCGAGATCATCCGTCTGGGTGAGCCGATCCGTCAGGTCGCCGTGGCCAAGCGGCCGGCGCTGTCGTCCACCGTCACTGACGTGATCGCCGAAGTCGGCGTCGAACGCGCGGTGGAGGCCGCCTGCGCCAACGACAACGCCCACTTCGCCGAGCGATCCCTGCAGAAGGTCATCGATCGCTTCGAACAGTCCGAGCGTGTTTTGTCGGCGATGGCCTACCGCAACACCTTGCCGCTGGCGGTGACCGAGAAGTTGGTCGAGCTGGTCAGCGAAAAGGTGCTCGACCACCTCGTCAGCGCCCATGCCCTGTCGCCGGACCTGGCGCTGCAGATCGCGCTGGGCGCCAAGGAACGCGCCACCATCGACCTCGTCGATCAGGCGGGCCGCGCCGCCGACATGCGCAGCTTCGTGGCGCACCTCAACAAGCACGAGCGGCTTACGGCATCGCTGCTGCTGCGCGCGCTGGTTCACGGGCACATGACGTTCTTCGAGTGGTCGCTCGCCGAGCTCGCCTCGATCCCACACCACCGCACCTGGCTGATGATCCACGACGCGGGCCCCCTGGGCCTTCGCGCCATCTACGAGCGGGCAGGGCTGCCGGCGCGTCTGCTCCCGGCGTTCCGCGCCGGGGTCGACGCCTATCACTCGATGTCGTTCGACGGGTCCGCCGGCGAGCGCAAGCGCTTCCAGGAGCACCTGATGCAGCGCTTCCTCACCCAACCGCACACCGCCGTGCGCGAGGATGTGGAATATCTGCTCGAGAAGATGGACCGCGTCGCCGCTGAAGCACGCCGGCCCGCCAACGCGCGCAACGCCGCGTGATGGTCAACACGACCTGCATCTTCCTGTAATCACTGACGTAATATCTGCTGACTAATTTCTGTCGCCCGGCTCAAAATGCAGTCGTGCACGGCTTGCGGCGATGAGCGATTTCGCACAAGCTGGCGAAATGCCTAGCACGCCCCAAACCGACACGCCCGAACCCGTCACGCCCCGCGCCGCCGCGACCATCATGCTGCTGCGCGACGAGCCCGGCTTCGAAGTCCTGATGGTCAAACGCCATCACCAGATCGACTTCGCGTCGGGCGCTCTGGTGTTCCCGGGCGGCAAGAGCCATGCGGGCGACCACGATCAGGCCTGGCGCGACTGGACGATCGGCTGGGACGACCATGACGCCGACCAGCGGGGCTTGCGCATCGCCGCCATCCGCGAGGTCTTTGAAGAGGCCGGCATCCTGCTCGCCCGCCATTCCGACGGCCGCTCGATCGGCGGCGAGGCCTGTCCGATGGAGGTGCGCAAGGCGGTGGACGCCGGTGAGACAGCCTTCCTCGACGTGGTCCGCGATCTCGACGCCAAGCTGGACCTGGGCGCGCTCACGGTGTTCGCCCACTGGGTCACGCCGCAGTGGATGCCCAAGCGCTTCGATACCTGGTTCTATACGGCCAAGGCGCCGGACGACCAGCTCGCAGCCTGCGACGGGCATGAGACGGTGGACGCCGAATGGATCGCGCCGTCCGAGGCGGTGCGCCTGGCGCTGACGGGCGAGAAGAACGTCATCTTCCCGACCCGCATGAATCTGCAGTTGCTGGCCGAAGCGGCCGATGCCGGCGATGCGGTCGTGCGTGCCGGTGCGCGCACCATCGTCACAGTGCAGCCCAAGCTGCTGGAGAAGGACGGGAGTCGCTTCCTCGTGCTGCCCCTGGACGCCGGTTACGGCGATGTGGCCGAACCCATGGCCGCGCCCGCGCCAGCCGGCGCCGCCTAGGTTGTTCCGGATTGGCTAGGCTGAACTAGAGCCAGCCCTTCTCCCCTTGCGGAAGAAGGACGCGGAATGGGTCGGGCCTATCCCGCCTCAGGCTCCGGATTCGGTGACCCGGCGTTCCAGTTCCTGGATCAGGATCTGACCGACCGGGTGTTGGTCGGTGCGGATATCGTCGCGGATCGCCGCCTTCACCGCGTCGATGTGGGCGTCGATCAGCACCATCGGCGCCTCGACGCGCTTCTCCTTGTCGTCGATCAGCTTGCACAGCGAACCGGCGATGCGGGTGATCAGCGGGAATTCGTACGTCGCGCCCAGGCCCTTCAGGTCATGGGCGCGCAGGTAAAGCGACTCCATGGTCTCGGGCGTCGCGCCTTCGGTCTTCACCCGCTGGCGGGCGGCTTCGAGCTTGGTCACTTCGTCCTGCAGCCATTGGGCGAAATTGCCGGACAGGCTCTTCAGAGCCGCCTCGGCCTTGGCGATGGCGCTCGGATCGATAGCGCCGAAGCGACCGCCGACCTTTAGACGAAGGGTGTTCGGGACCTGGATCACCTGTCCAGAGTTCTGCTGGCTCACGAGCGGTCTCCTAGAGAATTCTGCCCGTAAGATAGGTGGGATGCGTTAATAACCCATGAGGCTCAGGCGACTGTTTTCAGACGGAAAACTGCTCGGCCAGCATGCGCTCTTCCAGGCTCCGTCCCGCATCAAACAGCATCGTCAAGCTGACGCTCCGATCCTCGGTGACGCTGACGTCGATAACGTCACGCACCTCGAAATTGTCGGCCACCGCGCTGACCGGTCGCTTCTCGGCCTCCAGGATCTGGAACTGCACGGTGGCGGCGTGCGGCAGCAGCGCGCCGCGCCAGCGCCTGGGACGGAACGCGCTGATCGGGGTCAGGGCCAGCACCTTGGCGTCGAGCGGAATGATCGGTCCGTGCGCCGACAGGTTGTAGGCGGTGGAGCCCGCCGGCGTCGCCAGCATCGCCCCGTCGCACTGCAACTCGTCCATCCGCGTCTTGCCGTCGATGAGGATCCGCAGCTTGGCGGTCTGGCGCGTCTGGCGCAGCAGCGACACCTCGTTGATCGCCAGCGCCTCGTGCGCTCTGCCGTCGGCGTCGATTGCGGTCATCCGCAGCGGATGGATCACCGCGCGCTCGGCCGCCTCGATGCGCTCCAGCAGGTGATCCTCGCTGTACTCGTTCATCAGGAATCCGACCGAGCCGCGGTTCATGCCGTAGATCGGCTTGGGCTCGTCGATGCGGGCATGCAGCGTCTCGAGCATGAAGCCGTCGCCGCCCAGGGCGACGATCACGCGCGCCTCGCCAGGCGCCGCGCCGCCATAGCGGCCGATCAGTCGTTCGCGCGCTTCCTGCGCCTCAGGGCGGTCGCTGGCGACGAAGGCGACGCGGTTCACGAGAGGCTCGAGTTTCGACATTTCGCCGCCACAAGCGCCCAGCCCGAGCGGCTTGTCAAACCGTGCGGATGGCTTGGCGGAAGGCGGCTCCGGCGACCGCCGGCGAGAACGATCCGAACGCGCCGATCGCACGCCGCGCGCCCTCGTCGCCACCGTCGGGGTGGCCGCCGTTCAGCCGTCGCACGAGGTCCAGGATCGTCGGGAACACGCTCCGGTCGATGGCCACTGCAGCGCAGGCCAGGCCCAACAGTTCCGGTTGTTTGCTGTCGATCGCGCGTCGCACATCATCGGCTTCGAACCGGCCAAGCGCCGCGAGCGCAGTGACGAACAGGCTGAGCTTGCGCTCACGCAACGCCCGCAGCAGGTATCCCGGCCGCAGTTGTCCCGCACTCTGCAGCTTGGCGACCAGCCGCCGCTCCATGTCCTCGCGCTCGTCCTCGCGCGTCCAGACCACGGCGCTGGACGCTTCGTTGACGATTCCGCCGTGCGCCTCGCGCACTGCGTCGGCCAGCACGGCGTCCAGCGCCGCCGTGTCCAGGCGGAAGCGGCTGGCCAGCGACTGACGAAGCGATTGGCCGATCCAGACGTAAAGTTGTTGGGCGAGGTCAGTGGTCAATTCCGGGTGGCGGACCAGCGGTGATCGCAGCGAGGCGATGCGCCGCGACGCCTCCACCAGTTTCACCATGTCCGCGGGGGTCAGGTGTGTGGCTGTATTGGCGGCGAGGGCGGTCAATACCGCCGGCTCCGCCTGTTGCAGGATGGCGGCCACGACGGGCGGGCCAAGCCTCGGCCGGCGCGCCACTTCGATCTGATGGTCCAGCGTGGCTTCGAGCAGCAGGCGGACCAGGTCCTGGTCCTTGAGCACAGGACTCGCCGCGATGATCGGCGCGGCGATCTCTATGTCGTCCAGCGCCAGCACGTTGACCAGCGCCGCAGGCGCCCACGCGGCGCTCGCCAACTTCTCGGCGAGACGCTTGCGGATATCGCGTTCGGCCTCGACGACGACGCTCATGAAGATCGAGGAGAGCAGCGCCTGCACGGGCGGCGCGTTCATCACCCGTCCGCTTTGGCTCGTGTCGCACAATTCCACGAGCGCCAGCAGCAGGTGCCCCCGGTCGGCGGGGGCCCGGCTTCTCGCGAGTTGCAGCAGGCTGTCGGTGCTCGCGGCCACGCCCAATCCACGATCCGTCTGTTGATGTCGGTTAAGCCACCGTGACCATCATCTCAGGGTATAAAAACATGCTTAACGCCACCTCGCCATCCGGCTTCACGTCGTGCCTGGGTTTGCGGGTAAGACGCGATTGACCAGCAGCTTCGCTTTGGCGTCGAACGCCTGGAACGCGGGGTATTTCAGCGCCGCAACCTACAGCCATAGTTCTGTTACTGGACGGGGCGCATAAGGACCCCCTAAGAGGCGCTTTAAATCCTTGATTGATAAGCGCCTGCGGCGACGGAGTTCGACGGTTTGCTACGACGGCATTTCTTCCTCGCGGGCGCCTTGGTGATCCTTCTCGCCATGATCGTCGTCGGCGGGCTGAAGCTGGCGACACGTCACTCCGGCCCTAACCAGGCGGCCGCCGGCGCGCCCGCAGGCAAGGGCGGCCCAGGCGGACCTGGCGGGCGCGGCGGCATGGCCGCCCAGGTCTCGACCACCACGGTGACCGAACGCACCTTCGTCGAGGCCATCGACGTCCTCGGCGTCGCCAAGGGGCGCCAGTCCGTCACCCTCAGCGCGGCGGCGACCCAGCTTGTGCAAAAGGTCAACTTCACCGACGGCCAGAGCGTTGGGCGCGGCGCGGTGCTCGTCGAGTTGAAGGATTCCGAGCAGGACGCCGGTCTGGAACAGGCGCGGGCCAAGCTCGTCCAGGCCCAGCGCGCCTACGATCGTTGGAAGGCCCTGTCGGCCAAGGGCTTCGCGGCCAAGGCGTCCGTCGATCAGTATGAGGCCGACTATCAGAGCGCCGTCGCGGACGTGCGCGCCGCCGAAGCCCGCCGCAACGACCGGCTGATCCGCGCGCCGTTCGCCGGCGTCGTCGGACTTTCGGACATCGCTCCCGGCGCGCTGGTCAATCCAGGCGCGGTGATCGCCACCCTGGACGATCTGTCGGCGGTGCGCGTCGATTTCGAAGTTCCAGAACGCTACGTCGCCTCGCTGCGGGACGGCCAGCCGATCGTCGCCCACGCCGACGCCTATCCCGACCAGGCCATCGCCGGGCGGATCGCCAAGCTCGACACCCGGGTCGACCCGAACACTCACGCCATCACCGCCCGCGCCGAATTCCCCAATCCCGGGGGCAGGCTGCGTCCCGGGATGCTGATGCGCGTCGCCATCGCGCGCGGTGAACATCAGGGCCTGTCGGCGCAGGAATCGGCAGTTTCCGTGCAGGGCGATTCGGCCTTCGTGTTTGTGCTGGTCACCCAAGGCGAGCGTACGGTCGCCGAACGGCGCCCGGTGGTCACGGGTGAGCGGCAGCAAGGCTATGTCGAGCTGATCGAAGGCGTGCAGGCCGGTGATCGCATCGTCGCCGATGGGCTCAACAAGGTGCAGAGCGGGCAGACGGTGAAGGTTGTCGGTCAGGGCTCGGCGCGACCGCGCGCCGGTGCAGGCGGCGGCGCTCCCGTTTCGACGCCGCCGAGGCGACCTACGGCATGATGCTGTCGGACGTCTCCGTTCGTCGGCCTGTGCTCGCGGCGGTCGCCGCGATCATCCTGTGCGTGATCGGCGCGGCGGCCTTCATCACCCTTCCGGTGCGCGAACTGCCCAGCGTCGACCCGCCCATCGTCTCGGTGCAGACCAACTATCGCGGCGCCTCAGCCGAGGTCATCGAAGAGCGTATCACCGAAGTCATCGAACAGCAGGTCGCTGGTATCGAGGGCATCGACCGGGTGAACTCCTCGTCACGCGACGGCGTCTCGCGGATCAATATCTCCTTCACCCTCGACCGTAACCTGGATACGGCCGCCAACGACGTGCGCGACGCGGTCTCACGGGTGATTGCGCGCCTTCCCGATCAGGCCGATGCGCCGCAGATCGCCAAGGCCGACGCCGACGCCCAACCGATCATGTTCCTGAGCTTCAGCTCGACGAAGCTGAACCGGCTCGAACTCACCGACTACGCCCAACGCTACCTGGTGGAGCGGTTCTCCACCGTACCCGGCGTCGCCGCCGTCGGCGTCGGCGGGGCGCAGACCTACACCATGCGCATCTGGCTGGACCCAGAAGCGATGGCCGCGCGCGGGGTGACAGTCGACGATGTCGAGAACGCTCTGAACAGCCAGAACCTCGAGCTGCCGGCAGGTTCGCTGGAGGCGCCGGCGAAGGATTTCACCATCCGCGTCGCCCGCGGCTATTCAACGCCGGCACAGTTCGCCCAGCTCCCGGTGGTCCCCGCCAGCCGGACCGCCAGTGCGACGACGGGGTCCAGTTCCGCCCCCTACGTCACCAGGCTTGGCGACATCGCCAGGGTGGAGGAGGGGCCTGACGAGCGACGTCGCTCGTTCCGCTCCAACGGCCGCGAACTGGTCAGCCTGCCGATCACCCGCCAGTCGCAGGCCAATGACCTGGATATTTCCCATGGCGTGCGCGAACAGCTCCCGGAGATCAATCGTTCGTTGCCGGCCGGCACTAAGCTCGAGGTGGCGATCGACTTCACCCAGTTCACGGAGGAAGCGATCAAAGAAGTGTGGATCACCATGGGCATCTCGCTCGGGCTGGTGGCCATCGTGAACTTCCTGTTCCTGGGCACCTGGCGCGCGGCGCTGATCCCGTCGATCGTCGCCCCGATCTGCATCCTGTCGGCGTTCATCGTGATGGCCCCATTGGGCTTCTCAATCAACTTGCTGACCCTGTTGGCCCTGGTGCTGGCCATCGGCCTGGTGGTCGACGACGCCATCGTGGTGGTCGAGAATATCCAACGCCGCATCGACGAGGGCGAGCCGCCGCTGATCGCCGCCCAGCGCGGCGCGCGCCAGGTGTTCTTCGCCGTGGTGGCGACGACGGTCGTGCTGATTTCGGTGTTCGCGCCGCTGATGTTCATGCCTGGCTACATCGGCCGGTTGTTCGTGGAGCTCGCGGTGGCGATCACCGCGGCGGTCGCGTTCTCGGCGTTGTTGGCGCTCAGCCTGTCGCCGATGCTGGCCTCGAAGCTGCTTCGCCCCGCCAAGGGCGAGGGCTGGGTCGCGCGTAGCGTCGACGACGGCATGACGCGGCTGCGCAATTCCTACCACGCGACGCTTGAGATGATGCTGGGCCGCCGTGTGGCCAGCATCGCCACCTCGCTGGTCGTCCTGGTGCTGGCGTTGATGGCTGTGGGCGTGTTCGCCTCGCTGCCCCGCGAGCTGGTGCCGAACGAGGACCGCCGGCGGGTGAACTACAACATCAGCGGGCCCGAAGGCGCCGGCTACGACTACACCAAGGCCGCCAGCGCGCAGGTGGAGGCGCGGCTGCTGAAGCTGCTCGCCGACGGGGTGATCCAGCGTTACGTGCTGTCGACGCCGGGCTTTGGTTCGTCCCAGTTCAACACCGCCGGCGGCAACGCCATCCTCAGCCCGGACGCCAAGATAACCTCCGAGGAACTGGCCGCCCAGCTCAACCGCGAACTCAGTTCGGTGACCTCTGCGCGGGTCGTGGCCTCCGTCCAGCCGAGCCTCCAACGCGGCGGAGGGGGCGGCGGTGGCGGCGGTGGGGCCAGCGTGTCGGTGATCGTGCTGGGCAACGAATATCCCGAGATCGAGCGCTCGGCGAAAATCCTGATGCAGGCGGCGGAGGGTAACCCGGGCTTGGCGCGGGCGCGCCTCGACTACGAACCGACCTCGCCGCGCCTGCTGGTCAATGTCGATCGCGACCGCGCCCTGTCGTTGGGCGTCTCGGCCCAGGCCATTGGGCGCGCGCTGGAGACCATGTTCGGCTCGCGCAAGGTCACCACCTACATCCGCAACGGCCAGGAATACGACGTCATCCTGCAGACCGATCGCGAGCGCCGCGAGAGCGAGAGCGACCTGCGCAAACTCTATGTCCGCTCCGCGTCCGGCGACGCCGTGCCGCTGTCGTCTGTAGTCACCACACAGGTGCGCGGCGACACCCCCGACCGATCGCGCCTCGACCGACTGCGATCGATCTCGGTCCAGGTGCAGCTCAACCCCGGCTACACGGTGGGCGAGGCGGTGAGCTTCTTCCAGGCGGAGATCGCCAAGCAGCCAGGGCTGACCATCAAGTGGGGCGGTCAGGCGCGCGACTACCTCGAAGCCGGCGGGGCGGTCGGGCTCGCCTTCGCAATGGCGCTGCTACTGGTGTTTCTGGTCCTCGCCGCTCAGTTCGAAAGCTGGATACATCCGGCGGTGATCATGCTCACCGTGCCGGTTGCGGCGCTTGGCGGGCTGTTCGGCCTGCTGATCGCCGGCTCGACGGTCAACACCTACAGCCAGATCGGGCTGATCATCCTGGTCGGCATCGCCGCCAAGAACGGCATCCTGATCGTCGAGTTCGCCAACCAACTGCGCGACCGCGGCCTGTCGATCCGCGAGGCGGTGATCGAATCGGCCTCGCTCCGGCTGCGCCCGATCATCATGACCTCGATCTCAGCCGCCGCCGGTGCGGTGCCGCTGATCCTGTGGGGCGGCGCGGGCGGCGCCAGCCGCAAGACAATCGGCGTGGTGATCTTCTTCGGCGCGATCTTCACCACCCTGGTGACGCTGTTCGTGGTGCCGGTGTTCTACAACATGCTGGCTCGCTTCACGAAGTCGCCCCAGGCGACCGCGCGGCGCATCGAGGCCTTTGAGACCATGGAAGAAACCCGTCCCGCCAACGCCGCCGAATAGGCGCGTCGATGGCGGCGACCGGCGGGGGAGCGCCGGCCGCGGCGCGAAGCGGGCGGGCTTGGCGGACCCCATCCGCGCCCGATCTCCGTCGCGCCAGGTTTGGGGGCGGGCGCGACATCGGCGCGACCCGACAGATGCAATGACCAGCCGCGCCGCACAACGATGGGCTGCACTATGGAACCCGTCAAGGTTGTGTCTTGGGTTCCGTTACGGCAGGTTTGCCGGCGCCAGTCTCGACTTTCAAGTAGGCGATCAGGTCGACGCGGTCCTTCTCCGCCTTGATGCCGGCGAACGACATCTTTGTGCCTGGGAGGAAGGTCCGCGGGTTGGTCAACCATTGATCCAGGTGTGCGCCGTCCCAGACGAAACCGGCGGCCTTCACCGCATCCGAATAGGCGAAACCTTCGACCGAGCCCGCCTTGCGGCCGAACACGCCGTAGAGGTTAGGCCCGGTCATGTTGCGCCCGCCCGGCGCGATCGTGTGGCACGAGCGGCAGACCCCGAATTGGCGTTCTCCGTTCTCCAGGTCGCCGGTGTTGTACGGGGCTGGCAGGCTGGCCAGCGCCGCCTGCTTCTCGGCCGGGCTCAACGTCACCTCGACTGTGGTCTTCGATGCGCCGCCCGACGGCCCACAGGCCGAGACCAGCAGCCCAGACGACAGGCAGATCGCCGCGAGGGCGCTCGAACGACTCATGCTGCTCACACTCCTGGGCACGTTTCCACGCTAGCCTCGCCGGCGGATGGCCGCTAGCGGGGCCGCGCCGCGCGCCGTCGTTGCTCCTGGTTGACCATCTGGTCGAGCGCCTGGAGGAAGCGTGAACGGTCATTGCGATCGAAGGGCTTCGGCCCGCCGATGATGTCGCCGGTCGATCGAAGCTGCTCCATCAATGCCCGCTGGGCGATCGCCGAGCCGATCGAGTCGACGGTGAACGGCCGCCCGGTGGGCGCGACGGCCGCAGCCCCGGCCTGCAGCGCGCGTTCCGCCAGCGGTATATCCTGGGTGACCACGATGTCGCCCGCGCCGGCATGCTCGGCGATCCAGTCGTCGGCGGCGTCGGGGCCTGCGTCGACCACCACCCGCTCAACCAGCGGCGAGGTCGGCGCCATCAGGAAGCTGTTGGCCACCACCCAGGTCTTCAGGCCATAGCGCTGCGCCACCTTGTAGATCTCGTCCTTCACCGGGCAGGCGTCGGCGTCGATGAAGATCTCGATCGGTTTCACGGCTCGGCCACCCCGCGCGCGACGAGCAGGCTCCAGACCTCCTCGGCGCTCTCGGCGAAGTCGAACAGCTTCAGGTCGCCAGGCGCCACCATGCCCGCCTCAGCGAGGCCTTCGAACGAGATGATCCGCGTCCAGTAGTCCCGATTGAACAGCACCACCGGCAGCGGCGCGCTCTTTCCGGTTTGCATCAGGGTGAGCAGCTCGAACATCTCGTCCAGCGTGCCGAACCCGCCGGGGAAGACCACCAGCGCGCGGGCCCGCGCCGCCAGATGCATCTTGCGCATCGCAAAATAGTGGAAGCGGAAGGTCAGCTCCGGCGTCGTGAACGGGTTTGGCTGCTGTTCGGTCGGCAGGGTGATGTTGAAGCCGATGCTGGGCGCGCCGGTCTCCATCGCCCCGCGGTTCGCCGCTTCCATCACGCCTGGGCCGCCGCCGGTGGCGATTACGTTGTCGCGCCAGCGGTCGCGCGGCGCCAACGCCCCGCCGCGCAGCGAGGCGATCCGTCCGAACGCGCGCGCCGCCTCGTAGAACGGGACCTGCCTGCTGCGCAGCTCGGCGTAGGCGATCTCGTCCGGCGTTTGAGCCGCGTCGGTGAGCGCCTGCGCCTGCTCTGGGGAGGGGATGCGCGCGCTGCCGAAGACGATCAGCGTCGAGCGGATGCCCCATTCGCGCAGCAGCACGTCGGCCTTTTCCCACTCCAACTGAAAGCGCACGCCGCGCATCTCTTCGCTGAGCAGGAAGTCCATGTCGAACGCCGGCAGCCGATAACTGTGCGCGTCCAGCTGCGCCTGATTGCTGGCGGTCGGCGGCGCGCCGGAGTCGGTGGCGGGCAGCGTCTTGGCGGAAGGTTCTTCCGAGGCAGGTCTGTCGCTCATCCGTCGTCCTGCTCGC
>NZ_JAUYQL010000042.1 GCF_030697305.1 Phenylobacterium sp.
ATCACGGAAATGGTCGAGCGCGATCCCGAGCCGCGACTCGGCGTCCGGCGTCTCGAAGTCTTCCCCGTTCAGTTCCGCTTCGATCTGCGCAGCGATCCACGGTTGCCCGTAGACGCCGCGGCCAATCATCACCGCGTCGGCGTGGCTGGCGATGAGCGCCTCGCGAGCGCTGCCCGCATCGGTCACATCGCCGTTGACGATCACCGGGATCGAAACTTCCGCCTTCACCGCGCGGACCGCGGCCCAATCCGCGCGCCCCTTGTAGAATTGATTGCGGGTGCGTCCATGCACCGTCACCGCACGCGCACCGCGCCGTTCCGCGCGCTGGGCGAATTCCGGGGCGTTCCTGGAAGCCTCATCCCAGCCCAGGCGCATCTTCACCGTTACGGGCACATCCACAGCGTCGACAGCGGCGGCCACCAGGCTCTCGGCGACGTCGAGATCGCGCATCAGGGCCGAACCGCAGGAGGCGCCGATGACTTCCTTGGCCGGACAGCCGAAATTGAGATCGATGATCTGGGCCCCGGCCGCCGCAGCCATCCGAGCGCCCTCGGCGATGTGTTGCGGGTCAGCGCCGACCAGCTGGACCACCATCAGCGGCAGCCCTTCTCCGACAGCGGCGCGTCGCACCACGTCGGGTCGGCCCCGGGAGAGCTCGGCGCAGGCGACCATCTCGGTCGCGACGTAGGCTGCGCCAAGCCGACTGGCCGCCAGCCGAAAAGGCAGGTCGGAGACGCCGGTCATCGGCGCGATCCAGGCGCGGCCGGGAACGACCGCATTTCCGACCACAAGAGTATTGCTCACTTTATAATCATCTCCATCGCTTCCTTTTTAGGCAGATCGTGCGGCTGCGTAAAGCCTAGACAAGCGAACGGCTAAGCCTAAATACGCGCCATGTCGTTCAGCGCCGTCATTGTCGCCGCCGGTTCGGGCCTGCGCGCCGGCCCTGGATCGCCCAAGGCCTGGCGTGATCTGGCCGGGCGGCCGGTCCTGCGATGGTCGCTGGAGGCCCTGCTGGGCGCCGGCGCGCGCGAGGTCGTTCTGGTGGTCGCCGGCGATCGCCTTGAAACGGCCCGCGAGGCTTTGCTCGACCTCCCGCGGTGGCGCGCCGTCCCAGGCGGCGCGACTCGGGCCGGCTCGGTACGCGCCGGCCTCGACGCCCTGGACGGCGCCGATGAGGGGGCGGTGCTGATTCATGACGCGGCTCGACCATTCGTCACCGGCGTCCATGTCGATCGCCTCCTCGCTGGGCTGGCGGACGTCGACGGCGCCATACTGGCCCTGCCCGTCGCCGACACTCTGAAGCGCGGCTCCAGCGTCGTGGATGCGACAGTCGGTCGCGACGGCCTTTGGCGCGCACAAACGCCCCAAGCCTTCCGACTGGGCGCATTGCGGGCCGCATACGCGGCATGGCCGCAGGATGAAGAGCCCACCGACGACGCCGCCGTGGTTGAACGCGTCGGCGGCAAGGTCGCCTTGACGCCGGGCGACCCGATGCTGCTGAAACTGACCTATCCGGAGGACTTCGAGATGGCCGAGCGGCTGGCGGGCGCCGCGCGCGTTACGAGGGTCGGCCAGGGCGTCGACGCCCATCGATGGGGACCCGGCCAGTCGGTGTGGCTTTGCGGCGTCGAGATCGCGCACGACCGGACGCTGATCGGCCACTCCGACGCCGACGCTGGCCTCCACGCGCTGACCGACGCGGTGCTGGGCGCGATCGGAGACGGCGATATCGGCGACCACTTCCCGCCTTCCGACCCGCAGTGGCGCGGTGTTTCGTCGGACCGTTTCCTAGCGCACGCCGTGTCGCGGGTCGCGGCGATCGGCGGGCGGGTGGTGCATGCGGACGTCACGCTGATCTGCGAGCATCCCCGGATCGGACCTCATCGCCAGGCGATGCGCGCGCGCATTGCGCAAATCATGGGCCTGGCGCTCGACCGGGTCAGCGTCAAGGCCACCACCACGGAAGGCATGGGCTACACCGGACGCGGCGAGGGCCTGCTGGCCCAGGCCGTGGTGACGGTCGAGACGCCGGCCTGAGCGCTCAGGGCAGCCAGGTCCAGGTCACCTTGAGCTGGCGATAGAGCGCGCCCGGCAGGTTGATGTAGTCGTCGGTCCACGGCCGCACGAGGTTCGGCTGACTGGCTTCCCATCGCGGGTCGGCGGCGAACCCGGCCAGCGCCTGGGCGGTATGGCCGATGATCAACGCGTCCTCCGACGACTGCCACATGGGCGGAGAGTTCTGCGGTGCGCGATGCTGTTGGAGGAAGGCATGGCCGCCGGCGGCCGCAGCCACCGCCATCGCCGGCCCGGTCAGCTCCAGATTGCGGTTCGACAGGTGCAGGATCAGCACGCCGTCCGGCTTCACCAGCGTCAGATACCCTCGCACCGCTTCGACCGTCAGCAGGTGGGCCGGCACCGAGTCCGACGAGAAGGCGTCGATCAGCAGGATGTCGAAGGTCGCCGGCCGCTGGTGAGCCAGCGTCAACCGGGCGTCGCCCACCACGAAGTCAACCGGACCCTTGGCGCACTCGCTCGTGTAGCTGAAGTGCTTAGGGTCGGTGGAGATGCGGATCACCAGCGGGTCGATCTCGAAGAAGGTCAGGTGGTCGGCGGGTCGCACATAGGCCGCCACCGCGCCGGTGCCCAGACCCACCGCGCCGATCCGCGCCGCGGGCTTTCGGGCCTGCACGGCGGTGAACACCTGGCCGATGGGCGTCTCCGGGGCGTAGTAGACGAGCGGGCGGCAGCGCCAGCGGGGGTCGATCGCCTGGGCGCCATGCAGGGTCGAGCCGTGGGCGAGCATCTTCACCTCGCCCCCTAGCGCCGGAACCGGCATGCGGGATTCTCGCACCACGCCGAAGAAGCTGCGCCAGTTCTCGCGCACGTCGACGCGGCCCCCGACAGCGGTGGCGCAGATGATCAGCACCGAGATCGCGCCGAAGAACAGGAACGCCCGGCGTCGAACGATGAACGCCCCGACCATCGCCGCAGCCAGCGCCGACTGCACGCCAAGGCCGATGCCGTAAAAGGTCGTGATAATCGGCGCCGCTACGGCTGCTGCGACCGACACGAGGAACGTGGCCCAGTTCCATGTGGTGAACCGCCCTTCGCCCCATGGCCTCGCCAGGCACGAAAGGGCCAACATCAGCGGATATTCCCAGAGGCTGTTGAAGATCACCGGGGCCAGGAAGGCGTTGAACCCGCCGCCGACCACACCACCGATCGACATCCATAGATAGAATTCGGTGAGCTTCGCCGGCGCCGGCCTGCGCGAGACAAGCGCCTGATGGCAGATGAGAGCGGTGAAGAAGAAGCAGATCAGGTGGACGGCGAGTTGCACGACGAAGTCGCTAGCCTTGAACGGCAGCATCATCGCGCAGGCCGCGATGGCCGCGGCCTGGAACAGTAGCGCCAGTCCCGGCGGGATCGCGGGCTTCGTCTGGAAGGCGATGATGAAGGTCAGCAGATAAAGGGCCAGCGGCGCGACCCAGAGAAACGGCGCGGAGGCGACGTCCGTGGTGATGTGACCGGTGACCCCTAGCATCAGGCTCGACGGAATCGCGGCGAGCGCCATCCAGGTCAGCCGCTCGCGCCAGCCGATGCGCGTCTCGGCGCCGTCCAGGGTGACGGCGGCGGGCGGGGCCATCGGCCGCCGCGACAGGTAGAGGCCGAGTCCCACCATGATCGCCACGAAGCCTCCGTACCCGAGGCTCCACCCCAGCGACTGCTGGTGCAGGCTGGCGAGCGGTTCGACCAGGATCGGATAGGCGAGCAGCGCCAACAGACTGCCGAGATTGCTGGCGGCGTAGAGGGCGTATGGCTCCTTGCCCTGGCGCGAGGCGAAGGCGCGCGCATGCCAGGCCTGGACCAGGGGCGCGGTGGCGGAGAGCGCAGCGAACGGCGGGCCCAGCGACACCGCAAGCACGCCGATCAGCCACAGCGCCGGATGGTCGGACGACGGCGGCCCGAACAGGTCGCTGACACCGAGCGGCAGGACCAGGCCGGCGGCGATCAGGACCGCGCAGTGCACGGCCACCTGCGCGCGAACCGACGAGATGCGCTGCAGCAGGTGCGCATAGCCGTAGCCAACCAACAGCGCAGCCTGGAAGAACGCCAGGCTGGTGTTCCAGATGGACGGCCCGCCGCCCAGCAGCGGCAGCACCAGCTTGACCACCATCGGCTCGACCAGAAACACCAGCGCGGCGCCGCAGAAAACGGTGACGGCGAACAGAGCGGCGGAGGCTGGAATGGCCTTGCCGCCGTGGGCCTCGAGCGTGGTCATCTGTGCGAATCGCCTTGTGTCGTCAGCGGCGGCGATGTTGTGGTCTGCGCCCGCCCTTGCCTAGAGAATCCGCCGGAGACAGCCACCATGTTCAACCTCGAGATCCAGACCCTGGCCAGGCTGCTGGTCGACGAGGCGCGCAACCGGTCGCTGCGTATCGTCACCGCCGAAAGCTGCACCGGCGGGCTGGTCGCCGGCGCGATCTGCATGGTCCCGGGCGCCTCCGACGTGCTGGAGCGTGGCTTCATCTGTTACTCGAACCGCGCCAAGCAGGAGTTGCTGGGCGTGCCCGGCGACCTGATCGCCGATCTCGGCGCGGTGTCGGAGCCGGTCGCCCGGATGATGGCCGAGGGCGCGCTGGAGAACTCCAACGCCCACCTTGCGGTGTCGATCACCGGCGTCGCCGGCCCCGGCGGCGGCACCAAGATGAAGCCGGTCGGCACCGTGCACATCGCCACCGCGCGCACCAACCACGGCCTGATGCACACCGAGGAGTTCTTCGAGGAAGACACCCGCGAGGGCGTGCAACTCGCCGCGGTGCAGGCGGCCTTGCAGGCGCTACGTGACCGGATCGGCTAGGCGCGACTGTTCAGCCGTACAACGCCCTCGCTCTCGCCTCGAAACAGGCCATGACGCGCTCGATCGCATGGGCCTGATGGGACGCCAGCAGGCCTTCCAGCAGACGCGATTTGAAAGTGAATTCGATCTCGAAGTCGACGCGAGTCCCATCGGGGTCCTCGTGGAATTTCCATCGGTTGTGGAGCTTTCTGAACGGCCCTGAGATCAATCCGACGTCGATGGTGCGTTGGTCCGCGTCGCGCACTACCCGTGTGGAGAACCGCTCCCTCAGGAAGGCGAAGCCGACGGCGGCCTCGGCATCCACCGCGTCGACCCCTGGCGCCAAAGTTCGTGCGTTCCAGGTGCGGATCGCGGTGATCCAGGGCAAGAACTGCGGATAGGCCTCGACGTCGCCGACCAGGTTGAAGAGCTGGTCGGGCGAATAGGGCAGAACCTTGGATGCCTGCTGTCGCAATCCGCGGCGTCAGGATGCGGCGCGCGCGATGCGGGCCGCCTGCAGCCGGGCGAAATCCTCGCCGGCGTGATGCGAAGACCGCGTCAACGGACTGGCCGACACCATCAGGAAGCCCTTGGCGCGCGCGATCTCCTCGTAGGCGTGGAATTCTTCGGGCGTCACGAAGCGGTCGATGGCGGCGTGCTTGCGGGTAGGCTGCAGGTACTGGCCGATGGTGATGAAGTCGACGCCGGCCGAGCGCATGTCGTCCATCACCTGCATGACCTCCTCCTTCGATTCACCCAGGCCGACCATCACGCCGGACTTGGTGAACTGCACGGGGTCGCGCTCCTTCACCCGCTCTAGCAGGCGCAGCGAGTTGTAGTAGCGCGCGCCAGGGCGGATCGAGAGATAGAGCCGGGGCACCGTCTCCAGGTTGTGGTTGAACACATCGGGCCTGGAATCGATCACCACCTCGGCCGCGCCGTCCTTGCGCAGGAAGTCGGGCGTGAGGATCTCGATAGTGGTGGCCGGCGCCGCCGCGCGGATCGCGCGGACCACTGCGGCGAAGTGTTCCGCCCCGCCGTCGACCAAGTCGTCGCGGTCCACCGAGGTGATCACCACGTGCTTCAGGCCCATCTTGGCGACAGCATCGCCGACCCGCTCAGGTTCGGTCGGGTCCAGAGGGTCAGGCTTGCCGGTGGCGACGTTACAGAAGGCGCAGGCCCGCGTGCAGATGCCGCCCATGATCATCATGGTGGCGTGGCTCTTGTCCCAGCACTCGCCGATATTCGGGCAAGCGGCCTCTTCGCACACTGTTGTCAGCCCATGAGCGCGGACGATGTCGCGGGTCGCGGCGTATCCGGGCGAGCCCGGCGCGCGGACGCGGAGCCACTCGGGCTTGCGCAGCATCGGCGTGTCGGGACGCGCCTGCTTTTCGGGGTGACGCGGGCGACGGGCGCCCAGGGTGTCGATGACCACGGCCATGGTCCCTAGATCGTCCGCCTTGGTCGCCGGCGCAAGGCGCCACAGCGTCGCCTTGCGCGCAGGCCCGCGGAAAGCAACAAACCTGACCATGTCCCGCGCGCCGATCGCCGTCGCCCTCGCCATCCTGCTAGCGGCCTGCGGCGGGCGCGAGGCGCGCGACCCATTTGTCGACAGCCGCACCCCGCCGGGCCTGGCGACGCGCTTCATGCCGCCGGAGGGCTGGGCCTGGGGACTGGTGCAGACGGGACGAGAACCGCCCCAGCGATACGGCGTCGCCAGCCCCCCGGTCGCGCCCCGCGGACAGGTGCTGATCGTCACGGGCCTTGGCGAGAGCGCCGAGGGCTGGTTCGAGACCGTGTCCGACCTGAACGCCCGTGGCCTGACGGTATGGGTGCTGGAACGCGCCGGCCAGGGCGGTTCGGGCCGCAAGGTCGCGCGTGGCGGCGTGATCCACGCCACCAGCTTTCAACCCGACGTGGACGCCGTGCGTGCGATGCTGAGCGTGGTGATCCATCGACAGCCTCCCGCACCGTTCGTCGTGCTGGCCCACGCCGACGCGGCGGTTCCTGCGCTGCTGGCTCTGGAACGCGGGGCCGGCGCCGACGGGCTCGTCCTTGCAGCGCCGAAGCTCGCCCCGTCCAAGGGGCTCGGCGCCTTCCCGGCGCTGGCGGTGCGGCTGGGTCTGGGTTGGCCGGCGCCGGACGCGCGACGGTGGACCCGCGCAACGCCCGATGTGAGATCTTCGCGAGACCGCTGGCGAGGCCCTGTCCAGCACGCGTGGGAGGTCGCCAATCCGGACCTGCGGATGACCGGACCGTCCTGGGGCTGGCGCGCCGCCTACGCCAAAGCCGGCGCGCAGGCGCGCAAAGGCGCTGCAAAGGTCAGGGTTCCCGTGCTGATCCTCGGGCCGCGCGCGCCCGCACGGCTGTGTCGCGCGATCGCATCCTGTACAGAGCAGGATCTCGGCGGCGGCGCGTCGCCCTACCTCCAGCCGGACGCAATGCGAGGTCCCTGGCTGGAAGCCATCGCCCGCTTCGTCGTGACCCGGAGCGGGGCCTCAGCTCACGCACCGTAACCTTTCTTTTCAAGCCGTGAGACGGCCTGTACCGTCGGGCGCTTCACGTTGCGGGAGAGGTGACGGAACTTGGCGACCTTCGACCCTCGAGACAGCCGCAAGGCCCTGTTCGACGCCCTGTTGGATGCGCGGTCCAAGTACGGCGCCGGCAAGCTGATCCTGGAGGACCAGGAACGCAAACCGATGAGCTACACCGACCTCGTCCGCGCGGCGTTCGCGCTGGGCCGCCGGTTGGCCGCGTTCACCGAAAAGGGCGAGCGGGTGGGCGTCATGCTGCCGGCCGGCGCCGGCGTGGTGGTGACGTTCTTCGCCCTGCATGCGTTCGGCCGCGTGCCGACGATGCTGAATTTCACCGCCGGCATCCGCAACCTGAAGGCCGCGTGCGAGCTGGCCGGCGTCAAGCACGTGCTGACCGCCCACCGGTTCATCGAACAGGCCAAGCTGCACGACCTCACCGACGCCCTCGAGACCCAGACGCAGATTGTCTACCTGGAAGACGTGCGCCGTACGATCGGGCTGAAGGACAAGCTGTTCGCCGCCGCGGCCGGCGCCTTTCCCCGCCAGTTCCGCAGCCATGCAGAGCCGGACGATCCCGGCGTAATCCTGTTCACATCAGGAAGCTTTGGGACGCCGCGCGGCGTGATGCTGACCCAGTCGAACCTGGTGTCCAACGTCGCCCAGATCGCCGCCCACATCCCGCTGGATCCGGCGTGGGTGATGTTCAACCCGTTGCCGACCTTCCATTGCTTCGGACTGACCGGCGGCGTGCTGCTGCCGCTGCTCACCGGCATGAAGGCCTTCGAATACCCCTCCCCGCTGCACGCCAAACAGATCCCGCCGCTGATCAAGGAGGTGGGAGCCTCTATCCTTTTGGCCACGGATACCTTCGTGAATCAGTACGCTCGCGCGGCCGAGCCTGACGAGCTGGCAGGTCTGAAGTTCATCGTCTGCGGCGCGGAGAAAGTGCGCGAGGAGACCCATAACCTGATCACCGAACGGTTCGGGCCTATTCCCGTCCTGGAGGGATACGGCGCGACCGAGGCCGCGCCCGTGATCGCGGTCAACAAGCCGACCGACAATCGTCGCGGCACGGTGGGCGGCTTGCTGCCCGGCATGGAGACGCGGATCGACCCTGTCGAAGGCATCGCGGTGGGCGGGCGGCTTTATGTGCGCGGGCCGAACATCATGGCCGGATACCTGAGCGCCAGCGGCGTGGAACCCCTTGTCGACGGGTGGCACGACACAGGCGACGTGGTGGACCTGAGCGACGACCGCTGGGTGAAGATCCTGGGTCGGGTCAAGCGCTTCGCCAAGGTCGGCGGCGAAATGATCTCGCTGACCGCCGCCGAGGACCTGGCGGCCGCGGTGTGGCCCAGCGCGCGCCACGCCGTGGTGGCGATGCCCGACCCGAAGAAGGGGGAACGCCTGGTCCTGGTCACCGATCAGCGCGACGCTGAGGCTTCCGCACTGCTGGCGCACGCCCAGAGCGTCGGGGCGCCGGAGATCGCCGCGCCTCGCAAGATCCTCAAGGTGACCGCCGTACCGGTCCTGGGCACCGGCAAGACCGACTACGTGGCCGTACAGCGGATGGTCGAGGCCGAGACCCCGGCAGGCCGCAGCCGCGTGGCGTAAAGCCTAGAGGTGCAGGACCTTGCCGTAGGCGTCGAGGGTCGATTCGTGCATCGCCTCACTCATCGTCGGGTGCGGGAAGACAGTGGCGTGCAGGTCGGCCTCGGTGGCCTCAAGGGTGATCGCCAGCGCGAAGCCCTGGATCATCTCGGTGACTTCAGCGCCGATCATGTGCGCGCCCAGCAGCGCGCCGGTCTTGGCGTCGAACACCGTCTTGACGAAGCCCTCGGTCTCGCCGGAGGCGATCGCCTTGCCGTTCACGCGGAACGGGAAGCGGCCGACCTTGATCTCGCCCTTCTCCTTGGCCTGCGCCTCGGTCAGGCCGACGGAGGCGATCTGCGGATTGGAATAGGTGCAGCCGGGGATCGGCGACGACAGGTTCGAACCCGGCAAGCCGGCGATGTGTTCGATGCAGTGGACGCCTTCGTGGCTCGCCTTGTGGGCCAGCCAGGGCGGACCGGCGACATCGCCGATGGCGTAGAGGCCGGCGACGCCGGTGGCTCCATGCCCGTCGGTGGAGACATGGCCGCGGTCGATCTTGACGCCCAGCGCGTCCAGGCCGAGGCCCTCGACGTTGCCGTCGATGCCGACCGCGACGATGGCGCGCTCGGCTTCCAGGGTTTCACGCTTGCCGGCGATCTCAAGCTCGACGGAAATGCCGGCCTTGGTCTTGGTGAGCGCCTTGACGCTGGCCCCGACGCGGAACGCCAACCCGCGCTTCTCGAACGCCTTGCGCGCGGCGCTCGAGACCTCCTCGTCCTCCACCGGCAGGATGCGCGGCAGGGCCTCGATCACCGTCACCTGGGCGCCCAGCGCGCGATAGAAGCTGGCGAACTCGATGCCGATGGCGCCGGAGCCCACGACGATCAGCGATTTGGGGCAGGCTTTCGGAACCATCGCCTCGCGGTAGGTCCAGATCCGGTCGCCGTCTGGCGCAAGACCAGCAGCAGGAATCACCCGGGCCCGCGCGCCGGTCGCCAGGATCACGTGCTTGGCCTGCAGGCTGCGCGCGCCGCCTGAGCGCAACGCCACGTTGACCTTTGGCGCGGGCGAACCCTTCTCGAGTTTGGCCGTCCCGTCGATCACCTCGATCTTGTGCTTCTTCATCAGGAAGGCGACGCCGGCGCTGAGCTGGATCGCCACCTTGCGCGAGCGCTCGACGATCTTGGCGAAGTCGAACTTCGCCCCTTCAATGCTGAGCCCGTAGTCGCCCAAATGGCCGAGCTGTTCGAACACCTCGCCCGACTTGAGCAACGCCTTGGTGGGGATGCAGCCCCAATTCAGGCACACCCCGCCCAGCGCCTCACGCTCGACGATGGCGGTTTTCATGCCGAGTTGCGCGGCGCGGATCGCGGTCACGTAGCCGCCCGGGCCCGCGCCGATAACGATGACGTCGAAGTCCATGGGTGCTCTCAGATTCTCAAACGATCATCGTGATCGGGTCTTCGATCAGGCTCTTGAACACACCCAGCCAGCGGGCTCCGGTCGCGCCGTCGACAGCGCGGTGATCGCAGGTCAGCGTCACTGTCATCACCGTGGCGATGGCGATCTGGTCGCCGCGCACCACGGGGCGCTTGTCGCCCGCGCCCACCGACAGGATGCAGCCTTGCGGCTCGTTGATGATCGAGGCGAAGGACTTGATGCCAAACATCCCGAGGTTGGACACCGAGAAGGTGCCGCCCTGGAATTCCTCGGGCTTCAGCTTGCGATCGCGGGCGCGTTCCGCGAGGTCTCGGGTCTCGGCGGCGATCTGGGCCAAGCCCTTGGTCTCGGCGGCGCGGATGATCGGGGTGATCAAGCCGCCGTCGATGGCCACGGCCATGGCGATGTCCGCATGATGGTGCATGGCGATGCCTTCCGGCGAGTACGACGCATTGGCCGCCGGATAGCGTTTCAGCGCGCTGGCGGCGGCCTTGATGACCATGTCGTTGACACTGACCTTGATGCCCAGCACCGCGTTGATGCGGCTGCGGGCCTCCAGCAAACGGTCCAGCTCTATGTCGACGGACAGCGGGAAATGCGGCACGTCGCGGAAGCTGTCGGTCATCCGCCGCGCGATGGTCTTGCGCATCCCATCCAGCGGGATGAGGTCGTAGGAGCCCTCCGCAATACCCATCTGCTGCAGCGACTGGACAGGGCGCGATTCCCCGCGCGGAGCGTCCTTGGGCGCTCCAACCTGCCGTGCCGCGACCTGGCCCGGTTGAGCGGCTTCGACGTCGCGCTTGATGATCCGGCCATGGGGTCCGGAGCCCGCAAGCGTCGAGAGGTCCAGACCCTTCTGCTCGGCGATGCGGCGCGCAAGCGGGGAAGCGAACACCCGCGCTCCGCTCGCTTTCACGCCTGGGCCGACAGCGACCGCAGGCTGTGGGGCTGGCGCAGGCGCGGCCGGGGCTTGTGCAGGGGCTGGCGTCGCGGCTGAAGCCTTAGCCGGAGTCGCGGCCGGCGTAGCAGCGGGAGCCTCGGCGGCAGACGCCGCCTCGCCTTCCCCGGCAAGCCTGGCGATGGGGGTGTTGACCTTCACCGCTTCGGTCCCTTCGGCGACCAGGATGTCCTCGACCACGCCCTCGTCGACGGCTTCCACTTCCATCGTGGCTTTGTCGGTTTCGATCTCGGCGATGATGTCGCCGCTCTTCACCGCATCGCCCTTCTTCACATGCCATTTGGCGAGCGTGCCTTCCTCCATCGTCGGAGATAGGGCGGGCATCAGGACGTCGATCGGCATCAAGGGCTCCTCAGGCGGTCGCGGAGCAGCGCAACACGGCGCGGGCTCGCGCAGGACGGCGAGGCCGTCCCGATTCGTTCAGGGGATCATAGGGGGTGGACGCCGGCGTCATGACGGCTCCCTCGACAGGTGGGCCAACAGGCCGCTGTTGGCTTCCCAATTGCGGCCGTCGAAGGCGGTGATGTTCAGTTCCAGCCCATCCGCCTCGTCCAGGCAGCGCCCGTTTACCGACCAGCCGTCGGGGTTGGACCTCGGCCGATAGAAGCTCTTGATCCCGCACTCGCTGCAGAACAGGTGGCGGGCGATGCGCGTGTTGAACGTGTACTCGGCCAGCCGCTCGGCGCCCTTGGTCAGGCGGAAGCGGCTCTCCGGCACGATCACATGCAAGTAGCCTGTCTTGGCGCACATCGAGCAGTTGCAGGTCTGGGCTTCGGCCACCGGCGGCAGCGCCACTTCGAAACGCACGCCGCCGCAGTGGCACCCCCCTGCGAACCAAGTCAGGGGCAGGCTCTCGCTCATCGGTAGGACACGGCCTTGGCGGCTTGCACGATCTTCTCCACCGACGGTAGCGACAGCACCTCCAGGTTGGCCGCATAGGGCAGCGGCACATCCTCCTGGCAGACCCGCGCCGGCGGGGCGTCCAGATAGTCGAAAGCGTGTTCAAGCACGCGGGCGATCACCTCGGCGCCGACGCCCATCGAGCCCCAGCCTTCTTCGGCCGTGACCAGCCGGCCGGTCTTCTTGACGCTCTCGACGACCGTCTCGTGGTCCAGCGGACGCAGTGTGCGCAGGTCGATCACCTCGGCCTCGATGCCTTCGGCGGCGAGCTCCTCGGCGGCCTTCAGCGCCAGGCCGACCATCCGCGAGTGGGCGGTGATCGTCACGTCGGCGCCTGTGCGACGGACCTTCGCCTTGCCGATCGGAACGATCCAGTCGTCGACGTCGGGCACGTCGAACTCGACGCCGTAAAGCATCTCGTGCTCGAGGAAGACGACGGGGTTGGGATCGCGGATCGCGGCCTTCAGCAAGCCTTTGGCGTCGGCGGCGTCATAGGGTGCGACGACCTTCAGCCCCGGCACGTTGGCGTACCAGCTCGAATAGTCGTGGCTGTGCTGGGCGGCGACGCGCGAGGCGGCGCCGTTCGGGCCGCGCAGCACGATCGAACAGCGGATCTGGCCGCCGGACATGTACAGGGTCTTGGCCGCCGAATTGATGATCTGATCGATCGCCTGCATGGCGAAGTTCCAGGTCATGAACTCGACGATCGGCTTCAGTCCGGCCATCGCCGCGCCGACCCCCAGGCCGGTGAAGCCGTGCTCGGTGATCGGGGTGTCGATCACCCGCCGCTCGCCGAACTCATCGAGCAGGCCGCGGCTGACCTTGTAGGCGCCCTGGTACTGGGCGACTTCCTCGCCCATCAGGAACACGCTCTCGTCGCGGCGCATCTCCTCGGCCATGGCGTCGCGCAGCGCGTCGCGCACGGTGACCTTGGTCAGGGTCGCGCCCTGAGGCAGCTCGGGATCGCGCAGCGGCTCGGCCGGAGTAACGGCGGCCGGTCCCTCGCCTGTTGGCGGCGCCTTGGCTTCGGCCGCCGGCTGTTCCTCAGGGGCGTCGGAGGCCGCCGCGCCGTTGGCCTTGGCGGTGGGTTCAGCGGGCGCAGCAGCGCTCGCGCCCTCGCCGGCCAGCCTGGCGATGGGAGTGTTGACCTTCACCGCCTCGGTCCCTTCGGCGACCAGGATGTCCTCGACCACCCCTTCGTCGACGGCTTCCACCTCCATGGTCGCCTTGTCGGTCTCGATCTCGGCGATGATGTCGCCGCTTTTCACTGCATCGCCCTTCTTCACGTGCCATTTGGCGAGCGTGCCCTCCTCCATCGTCGGAGACAGGGCGGGCATCAGGATGTCGGTCAACGGGCGGCCTCCAGATAGACATCCGTATACAGTTCGGAAGGATCGGGTTCGGGACTGGTGCGGGCGAACTCGGCGGCGTCGGCGACAATGCGCTT
This sequence comes from Phenylobacterium sp., assembly GCF_030697305.1. Lineage (GTDB taxonomy): Bacteria > Pseudomonadota > Alphaproteobacteria > Caulobacterales > Caulobacteraceae > Phenylobacterium. Next base: position 13,716 of record NZ_JAUYQL010000042.1, read on the forward strand.
CACGTCCGCGTCGATGGCTTTCAGCGCTGCATCGTCGGCGACGCCCTGGCGCGCCATCAGTTCCTGCAGGTGTTCGATGGGATCGCGCGTCTTGCGGACCTCGTCGACCTCTTCCCGGGTGCGGTACTTGGCCGGGTCGCTCATCGAGTGGCCGCGATAGCGATAGGTCTTCATTTCCAGGATGTAGGGGCCCTCGCCGGCCCGCGCATGCTCGGCGGCCTTGGCGGCCGCGTCGCGCACGGCGATCACGTCCATGCCGTCGACCACTTCGCCCGGAATGCGGAACGAAGCGCCGCGGCGAAACAGCTCGGTCTCCGCCGAGGACCGCTCGATCGAGGTGCCCATGGCGTACTGGTTGTTCTCGATCACATAGACGACCGGCAGCCGCCAGAGCTCGGCCATGTTGAAGCTCTCGTAGACCTGCCCCTGGTTGGCCGCGCCGTCGCCGAAGTAGGTGAAGCTGACATTGCCAGTGTTGCGATAGCGGTTGGCCATGGCTAGGCCGGTGCCCAGGCTCACCTGGGCGCCCACGATCCCATGGCCGCCGTAGAAGTCGGCGGCGGTCGAGAACATGTGCATCGAGCCGCCCTTGCCGTGCGACGAGCCGCCCGCGCGGCCGGTCAGTTCGGCCATCACCTCGCGCGGATCCATGCCGCAGGCCAGCATATGGCCGTGGTCGCGGTATCCGGTGATCACCTGGTCTCCGGGCTTCTTGATCGCCTGGACGCCGACCGCAATGGCTTCCTGGCCAATGTACAGGTGGCAGAAGCCGCCGATCAGCCCCATCCCGTAGAGCTGGCCAGCGCGTTCCTCGAACCGTCGGATCAGCAGCATGTCGCGGTAGTAGCCGAGCAGGTCGTCCTTGCCGGTTTTCGCGTCCGGCTTGGTCGTCTTGCCGCCAGGTTTTGCGGCAGCTCGTGCGCGCGCCATCAACGTCTCCCCAAGGATGCGACTTATCGTGTCGTAGCGCCAATTTCCGAAGCCCCCAAGGGGCTCAGGCCATCATCGCCGGATACGGATCACATAGTCTCTTGGGTCGCTGTAGCCTAGCAGCGAGCGGGCGCGTTCCTCCAGAAGGTCCGCAGACAGGCTCGCATCGCGTAGCAATCGGGCACGAACCTCCAGATCGCGGCGCTGAATCTGCAGTTGCGTCAATTCCAGCCGTTTGGCGGCGAGCGTCTCATTGCGTTGCCCAGACGTCAGCAGCCCGCGATCCCCGGTGAACGCGTGGAACCCGAAGTAGAAGATCAGGAACGCCAGGCCGGCGGTCGACAGGTAAGGTTTGAAGCGGGCGAGCACAGGAATCGGCTGGTTGGACGGGAACACCATCTCGGCCGACTATGCTTAACGGGCGCCTAATCGCCACAAAGACAGGTCGTTCAGATCCGCAGAACCGTGGTCTCGACGACCGGCCGGCGGCCCCAGATGCGCTGACTGGCTTTCTTTAGGGCGCGCGACACCGCCGTCTCGACGTCCTCATCGCGTTCACGGTCATCGCCGGACAGGCGCGCGAGCGCGCGTTCGGCCTCCTGCGCCAGATCGTCCAGCGCCTCGTCGATCGGATAGTCCTCGTCCGACGGCAAGCCAAGCGCGCGTATCTGGGGCCCTGCCACCATGCGTCCGCGGCCGTCGAGCACGATTGCGGCGGTCAGCACGCCGTTGAACGCCGCATGACGCCGTTCGCGCAGGGCCTCGCCGTTTTCGGGAGTGACCACGCCGGCGTCGACGTAGAGTCGGCCCGCGGGAACCTCGTCGATGATCTCGGCGCGGCCGGGTGCGAGGCGCACCATGTCGCCGTTGCGCGGAGCGACCTGTTGAGGGACCTGAAGGTCGCGGGCGAAGGCGGCGTGCTCCAGCAGGTGACGGCGCTCGCCGTGGGTCGGCACCGAAATGGTGGGCCGCGCCCAGCGGTACATATCGGCCAGCTCGTCACGGCACGGGTGACCGGAGACATGGATGCCTGGGTGATCGCGCTCGGTGTATAGGCGCACGCCGCGGTCGGCGAGCTTGTCCTGCAGGTTGCGGATCGGAATCTCGTTGCCAGGGATCACCCGGGACGAAAACACGCATGAGGAGCCCGCGCCCAGCGCGACATGCGGATGCGTGCCGTCGGCGATGCGCGACAGCGCCGCGCGCGGTTCGCCCTGGCTGCCAGTGCACAGGTAGAGCACGGCATGGTCAGGCAGGTGACGGGCCTCGTGCTCGCTGATGAACGGCTTGATGTCGCTCATCAATCCGACCGACTTTGCGGCGGCGGCCATGCGGATCATCGAACGGCCGACGAGGCACACCCTGCGCCCGGCGGCTTCCGCCGCGCGGATCACGCTGTCCATGCGCGCGACGTTGGAGGCGAAGCAGGCCACGGCCACCCTGCCCTTCAGACCACCCACCAGCTTGGCGAGCGCGTCGCGCACGTCGGCTTCCGATCCGGCGCGACCATCGACGAACACGTTCGTCGAATCGCAAACCATGGCCAGCACGCCCTCGTCGCCGAGGCGGCGGATGGCGTCGGAATCGGTGACGCCGCCCAGCACTGGGTCAGGGTCGATCTTCCAGTCGCCGGTATGCAGGATAGCGCCCAGCGGCGTGCGGATCGCCAGGCCGTTCGGCTCGGGAATCGAGTGGGTCAGGGTGATCAGTTCTATGTCGAACGGCCCGAGCTTGATCGTGCCGCCGAGCGGCACCTCGGTGATCTCCACCTCGTCCAGCAAATCCGCCTCGCGCAATTTCTCGCGCAGCAGATAGGCGGTGAACGGAGTCGCATAGAGCGGCGCGCGGATGCGCGGCCACAGCCAGGCGACGGCGCCGATGTGGTCTTCATGGGCGTGGGTCAGCACCACGCCCAGGATGTCATCGGCATGCTGCTCGATGAAGGTGGGGTCTGGCAGGATGATCTCGACGCCCGGCGTCGTCTGGTCGCCGAACGTCACACCCAGGTCGACGACGATCCACTTGCGCGCGTGCGGCGGACCAAAGCCATAGAGATTGAAGTTCATCCCGATCTCGTTCGACCCGCCCAGCGGCAGGAAGACGAGTTCGGGCTCGTCCTTGGCGCGGCTCATGGCTTGGCCATGTTGCGGCGATAGACCTCGAGCAGGCCGCGGATGGTCAGGTCCGGATCGAAGTGGTCGATCGAGGTCGTCGCGCCTTGGAACAGCGAGGAGACCCCGCCCGTGCCGATCACCGTCATGGGTTTTCCCCAGTCACCTTTGATGCGGGCCACAAGCCCGTCGATCAGGGCGACATAGCCCCAGAATACGCCCGACTGCATGGCCGCCACGGTATCCTTGCCGATCGAGGTGTTACCCTGCGGGCGCTGGATGGCGACCCGCGGCAGCTTGGCGGCGGCGGCGTGCAGCGCCTCCATCGACAGGTTGATGCCGGGCGCGATGGCGCAACCCTCCATGCCCCCGTCGGCGGCGACCACGTCGAAGGTCGTGGCGGTGCCGGAATCGATAACGATGAGGTCGCCGGGATAGACGATGTGCGCGCCGATCGAATTGATCAGGCGGTCGGCGCCGGCTTCCGAAGGCTTGTCGATGCGCACCTGAATGCCGAGTTCGGCGTTCTCGCCGATCACCAGGGGTTCGACCTGGAGGTAACGCCTGGCCAAGTTGCGCAGGTTGAAGATCGACTGCGGCACGACGCTGGAGATGATGCAGGCGTCCATCACCCCCATCTGCAGCCCGGCCATGGCCAGGAGTTGCGACAGCCAGACGGCGTATTCGTCGGCCGTGCGGCTGGAGTCGGTGGCCGCACGCCATTGGGCGATCCACGTCGCGCCGTCGTGCACCGCGAACAGCGTGTTGGTGTTGCCCTGTTCGATCGCCAGCAGCATGGAGCTCAAGCCCTCCCGAAAAACACGTCGCCGGCGGTGATCCGCGTGAGCCCACCGTCGGGCAATCGAAGCCGCAGCGCGCCGTCGTCGTCCAGACCTTCAGCGACCCCCGCCACGACGCTGTCGTGCAGGCGCGCCTCGCAGGGCTTGCCGAGGCCGTGCGCGCGCGCCGTCCACGCGTTGGCGATGGCTGGGAAGCCTTGCGTCTCCCACGTTCCGCGCCAGCGCTCGAAAGCATTAGCCAGGACCTCCAGCGCCGCCAGGGGCGCCGGCGCGTGGCCCGCCATGTGCTCGGCGAACGCGGTCGCCGGGCGCTCGACATCAGTGGGATAGCGCGCGAGGTTCACGCCGATCCCCACCGCCAACCACAGGCCGGCCGCCGACCGTCCCGACTCCACCAGGATGCCCGCCGCCTTGCGGTCGTGGATCATCAGGTCGTTCGGCCACTTGAGGCTGGCCGCACCCACGCCCAGACAGGCCTGCGCCAGGTCATGGGCGGCGAGGGCTGCGACGAAGCTGATCTGGGCGGCCTCGGCCGGTGGCTTGTCGCACGGCATGAGCAGAGTCGCAGCGAGGTTCCCCTCACCCGTGCTCCAGTCGCGCCCGCGTCGTCCACGGCCCGCTGTCTGGCGCGCCGCAGTGATCCACACCGGCCCGCTGTCGCCGGTCTCGGCGCGGCGCCGGGCTTCGGCGTTGGTTGAGGCGAGTTCCTCGTAGGCTTCGATCGGCGGGTGGGCCAAGGCCACCTCAGCCGAGGCCGAGGGCCGCGGCCGCGGTCTTGGCCAGCGGATCCAGGACCACCAGTGCGCCCATCACCAGCGGGAACGAGAACAGCGCCAGACTGATGGCGATCGCCTTGGCCTCGACCGGAGGCTTGTCGGTGGCGCCCGCCGTATCGTCGAACCACATCACCTTGAGCAGGCGCAGATAGTAGAAGGCGGCGACGACGCTGCCGACCAGGCCGATCACCGCAGCCAGTCCCAGCCCGCCGTTGATGGCCGCCTTGAACACATAGTACTTCGCCCAGAAGCCGGAGAACGGCGGCAGGCCCAGGGCCGACAGCGCGAAGGCGCTCATCGCCAGAGCAATGCCTGGCCTTTCGCGGAACAGGCCGGCCATGTCGTCGATGGTTTCCATGTCCCGGCCCTCGCGCGACAGCGCCGCCAGACAGGCGAAGAAGCCGGTGACGTCGATCATGTAGAGGATCATGAACATCAGCATGGCCTGAACGCCCTCGCCGGTGCCGCTGGCCAGGCCCAGCAGGGCGTAACCGACGTTGGCGATCGACGAGTAGGCCCACAGCCGCTTCAGGTTGCGTTGGGCGAGGCCCGCGAAGGCGCCGACCGCCACCGACATCAGCGCCAGGGCCACCAACACCTGCTGCCATTGCGCTATGGCGCCCGGGAAGCCCTCGGCCAGGGCGCGGGCGAACAGCACCATGGCGGCGAGCTTCGGCGCGGAAGCGAAGAAGGCCACAACCGGCGTCGGCGCGCCCTCGTAGACGTCGGGCGTCCACATATGGAATGGCGCCGCCGAGACCTTGAAGCCGAGGCCGCACATCAGGAACACCAGGCCAAACAGCACACCGGTCCCGGCGCCCGATTGTACCGCCACGGCGATGTCGGAGAATACGGTCGAGCCGGCGAAGCCGTAGATCAACGAGGCGCCGTAGAGCAGCAGGCCGGACGATAGCGCGCCCAGCACAAAGTACTTGAGGCCAGCCTCGGAGGCCCGCGCGTTGTCGCGGTGCATGGCCGCCAGCACATAGAGCGCCAGGGAATGCAGCTCGACGCCGACATAGAGCGAGATGAGGTCGCCGGCCGACACCATCATGCCCATGCCGAGCGCAGCCAGCAGGATCAGCACCGGGAATTCGAAGTTGTGCACGCCGCGCCGCTCGAACCAGCGCTGGCCGAGCGGAATGCAGATCGCGCTGGCCGCATAGATCGCGACCTTGGCGAACACCGAGGCCTGGTCGGCGATCAGACCGCCGGCGAACCCGCGGCCGAGCGGCCCGGTGGCGGCGGCGACGCCGGCCGCAACCAGGGCGCCGATCGCAGCCAGCGTGAAGATCGCGCCGGCCTGCGGCTGGAACGCGCCCCACACCAGCAGGATCAGAGCGGCCGCCGCCAGGATCACTTCCGGCGCGGCCAGGGCGAAATCGAGTGAGAAGGTCATCGGCGCTGAGGTCCTAACGGCCGATCGCGGCGCGGTACACGCTGGCCAGGTTGTCGACCGAGGTCTGCGTCAGGTCGAACACCAGCGAAGGATGCACGCCCAGCACCAGGGTGGAGACGACCAGGGGGGTGAAGATCGCCACTTCGCGCCAGTCCAGATCGGTGATGCCGGCCAGCGCCGGGTTGGTCATCTCGCCGAACACCACGCGCCGATAGAGGCTGAGCGCGTAGACCGCCGAGAAGATCACGCCGGTGGCGGCGACAACCACGGTCCAGGTGGAGACCTCATAAGTCCCGGCCATGGTCAGGATCTCGCCAACGAAGCCCGAGGTGCCCGGCAGGCCGACATTGCCCATGGTGAACAGCATGAACACCGCTGCGTACCAGGGCATGCGGCTGACCAGTCCGCCGTAGAAGGCGATCTCGCGAGTGTGCATGCGGTCATAGACGACGCCCACGCAAAGGAAGAGCGCGCCGGGATCACCCCGTGGCTGAGCATCTGAAACAGCGCGCCCTGCTCGCCCTGGGCGTTGCCGCTGAAGATGCCCATGGTCACGAAACCCATGTGGGCGACGGACGAATAGGCGATCAGCTTCTTGATATCGACCTGCCGGAAGGCGACCAGCGAGGTGTAGACGATGGCGATCACGCTGAACGCGAAGACCAGCGGCGTGAACATCTCCGAGGCCTGCGGAAACATCGGCAGCGAGAAGCGCATGAAGCCGTAGCCGCCGAGCTTCAACAGGATGCCGGCCAGGATCACCGAGCCTGCGGTCGGGGCCTCCACGTGGGCGTCGGGCAGCCAAGTGTGCACCGGCCACATCGGCATCTTCACCGCGAACGAGGCGAAGAACGCCAGCCACAGCCAGGTCTGCACCTGCGGCGCGAACTTGTAGGCCATCAGCTCGGGAATCGAGGAGGTGTGCGCGATCCCGATCATCGCCAGGATGGCGGCCAGCATCAGCACCGATCCCAGCAGGGTGTAGAGGAAGAATTTGAACGCCGCATAGACACGCCGCGCGCCGCCCCACACCCCGATTATCAGGAACATCGGCACCAGGCCGAACTCGAAGAAGATGTAGAACAGCACCAGGTCCAGCGCGCAGAACACGCCGATCACCAGGGTCTCGAGCGCCAGGAAGGCGATCATGTACTCGAGCACGCGCTTCTCGACCGACACCCACGACGCCGCGATGCAGATCGGCATCAGGAAGGCGGTGAGCAGGACGAACAGCACCGAGATTCCGTCGACGCCCATGCGGTAGTGCAGGCCCGCGAACCAGGGCGCGTCCTCGACGAACTGGAAGTCGGCGGTATTCGGATCGAACTGGATCACCAGCAGGACCGACAGCGCCAGGACGGCCAGCGTGGTGACGAGCGTGATCCACTTGGCGGCGGTGACCGTGCGGGGCTCGTCGGCGCGAGACGACAGGCGCAACGCCACGATCGCGGCTATGCCCAGCAGCGGCGCGAAGGTGATCAGGGATAGGATGCCGGTCATGATCTAGCCCTCACCCGACCCAGGCCCAGAGCGCGTAGGACAGAATCCCCGCCACCCCGAGCAGCATCACGAACGCATAGTGGTAGACGTAACCGCTCTGCAGCCGGCCTGCGCCGCGGCCGATGGTGTTGGAGAGCTTGGAGATCCCGTCGGGGCCCAGGCCGTCGATCAGCTTCTGGTCGCCGACTTTCCAGAACACGTCGCCCAGGAACTTGGCGGCGCGGACGAACGTCGCCTCGTAGAGCTCGTCGAAGAACCACTTGTTGTAGAGGAAGGTCCACAGGGGGCCCTTCTCGGCGGCGATCCGCGCGCCCATGCCTTCGCGGGCGATGTAGACATACCAGGCGATGGCGAAGCCAAGGGCGGAGACCACCAGCGGCGCCCAAAGCACCCAGGCGGGCGCGTGGTGGGCATGCTCCAGCACGTGGTTGGTGGCGGAGTTGAAGATCGCGCCACGCCAGAATTCGCCACGCTCTTCGCCGACGAACTTCTCGACGAACACGAAGCCCGCGGCGATGGCGCCCACCGACAACGCCAGCAGCGGAACCAGCATCGACCACGGGCTCTCGTGCGGTTGGTGGTCGTGGCCGTGGTCGGCATGGGCGTGGTCGTCATGCGTCGCGTGGGCGTGCGCCGCGTCATGATCCGGCAGCGGTTCGCTGTGGGTTTCGAGTTGGGCGTGGCTGGCGTGATCGTCGGCGCCGTGGGCGTCAGCGTGGACCGCGTCATGGCCCCACTTAGCGTGGCCGTGGAAGGTCATGAACGCCAGGCGCCAGGAGTAGAAGGCGGTCAGGCAGGCGGCGCCCAGCGACACGACGAAGGCGAAATAGGCGATCGGATTGTCATGGCCGGCGGCGAACGCCGCCTCGATGATGGTGTCCTTGGAATAGAAGCCGGCGAAGCCCAGCTCCACGCCCGGGATGCCGAAGCCGGTGATCGCCAGCGTGCCGATGGTCATGACAGCGTAGGTGATCGGCAGCTAGCGCCACCGCGCGCCCATCTTCCGCATGTCCAGCTCGTGGTGCATCCCGTGGATCACTGAGCCCGCGCCTAGGAACAGCAGCGCCTTGAAGAAGGCGTGGGTGAACAGGTGGAACATCGCCGCCTGATAGGCGCCGACGCCGGCCGCGAAGAACATGTAGCCGAGCTGCGAACAGGTCGAATAGGCGATGACCCGCTTGATGTCGTTCTGGGCGAGGCCGACGGTGGCGGCGAACAGCGCGGTCACCGCACCGACCAGGGTGACGATCTGGCGTGCGGTCGGCGCGTATTCGAACATCGGCGACAGCAGGCAGACCATATAGACGCCGGCGGAGACCATGGTCGCCGCGTGGATCAGGGCCGATACCGGGGTCGGGCCCTCCATGGCGTCGGGCAGCCAGGTGTGCAGGAAGAACTGCGCGGACTTGCCCATGGCGCCGACGAACAGCAGCACGCAGGCCAGATCCATCAGCCGCCAGTCGTAGCCGATGAACGACCAGGTGCGCGCAGCGCCCGCCTGGGCCAGCGGGAAGATCTCGGCGAACTGGATGGAGCCGAACGCCCAGAAGGCGGTGAAGATGCCCAGCGCGAAACCGAAGTCGCCGATCCGATTGACCACGAAGGCCTTGATCGCGGCGGCGTTGGCGGTGGGCTTCTTGAACCAGAAACCGATCAACAGGTAGCTGGCCAGCCCCACGCCTTCCCAGCCGAAGAACAGCTGCATGAAGTCGGCGGCGGTGACCAGCGCCAGCATGGCGAAGGTGAACAGCGACAGGTAGGCGAAGAACCGCGGCTGGCTGTCGTCGTCGGCCATGTAGCCCCACGAGTAGACGTGGACCAGCGCCGAGACCGTGGTCACCACCACCAGCATCACCGCCGACAGCGCATCGATGCGGATCGACCAGTTGGACTGGAAGGCGCCGACGTGGATGAACCGCGCGAGCTCCAGGGTGAAAGGCTCCAGTCCGCCCCAGGTCCACTGCGAGAACACCACCCATGAACCGACGCAGGCCGCCAGCAGCAGGCCCGTGGTGATCGCGCGCGACGGCGTGTCGCCGAGCCGCCGGCCGAACAGACCCGCGATTATCGCGCCTGCCAGCGGCGCGAAGACGATGAAGATGACCAGCGTCTGGAGGTTCATGTCGGCTGCGTCAGCCCTTCATCACGGAGACGTCGTCGACGGAGATGTCGCCACGGTTGCGGAAGAAGGTGACCAGGATCGCCAGCCCCACCGCAGCCTCGGCGGCGGCGACCGTCAGCACGAACATGGCGAAGATCTGCCCCACGACGTTGTGCAGATAGACCGAGAACGCCACCAGGTTGATGTTCACCGCAAGGAGGATCAACTCGATCGACATCAGGATGACGATGATGTTCTTGCGGTTCACGAAGATGCCGAACACGCCCAGCGTGAACAGCACGGCCGCGACCGCCAGGTAGTGCACGAGGCCGATGGTCATTCCTGCAACCCCTCGCCGGGCTTGATCTGGACGATGCGCATGCCGGTCTTGGGGCTGCGCGCGACCTGGTCGGCGATCACCTGGCGGCGCACGCCGGGCTTGTGGCGCAGCGTCAGCACGATCGCGCCGAACATCGCCACCAGCAGCACCAGGCCGGCCGCCTGGAAGAAGTAGACGTAGTCGGTGTAGAGCACGCGACCGATCGCCTCTGCGTTGGTCAACTCAGGCGTGGCCACCAACGGCTGGGCGTTGGCCGAAGCCGCGCCCTGCGTCGCCACGGAACTCGCCACGACGATCATCTCCATGGCCAGGATGCCGGCGACCAGACCGCCCAACGGCATGTAGCGGGCGAAGCCCTGCCTGAGCGCGGTGAAGTCGACGTCGAGCATCATCACCACGAATAGGAACAGCACCGCGACCGCGCCCACGTAGACGACGACCAGCAGCATCGCCAGGAACTCCGCGCCCAGCAGCACGAAGAGCCCCGCGGCCGAGAAGAAGGACAGGATCAGGAACAGCACCGAGTGCACGGGATTGCGCGCCGAGATGACGCAGAATCCGGCCCCGACGGTGACTGCCGCCAGCAGATAGAATGCGATCGCCTGCAAGGCCATCGGCGGGTCGAGCCCCCTCAACAAAACTCAAAAAGCCGTCTTCGGCCGGATGTTCGGAATCGCGCGCGTCTCTTAGCGGTAGGGCGCGTCCAGTTCCAGATTCTTCGCGATCTCCCGCTCCCAGCGATCCCCGTTATCGAGCAGGCGTTCCTTGTCGTAGTAGAGCTCTTCACGCGTCTCGGTGGCGAACTCCAGGTTCGGCCCCTCGACGATGGCGTCCACTGGGCAAGCCTCCTGGCACAGGCCGCAGTAGATGCATTTGACCATGTCGATGTCGTAGCGGGTCGTGCGCCGGCTGCCGTCGGCGCGCGGCTCGGCCTCGATGGTGATCGCCTGGGCCGGGCAGATCGCCTCGCACAGCTTGCAGGCGATGCAGCGTTCTTCGCCGTTGGGATAGCGGCGCAGCGCATGCTCGCCGCGGAAGCGTGGGCTCTGCGGGTTGCGCTCATGCGGGTAAAGCACGGTCGCCTTGGGGCGGATCATGTACTTCACCGCGAGCCCAAAGGCGCCGGCGAAGTCCAGCAGCGCCGCGCCCTTAACCGCCTGTCCGATCCGTTCAAACATAACGCGTCACTTTCTCTTGCAGGCGTAGTCGGTCAGCACCTGGGGATCGCCCCCGTTCTGCAGCGCCAGTTGTCCGCCCTTGGCGGCGCATTCCTGCCCGGCTCGGCTCAGGCTGTCGTAGTTGGCGACGCCGCCGTCGGGGCTGGCCGAGGCGCAGGCCGTGCATGCGAGCACGAGGATGAGGGCGAAAGCCGTCCTCATACGCGCGGTCCGAACACGCGCCAGGCGGAAACCAGTGCCACGGCGACCAGCGAGATCGGCAGGAACACCTTCCACCCCAGCCGCATGAGCTGGTCGTAGCGGTAGCGGGGCACGATCGCCTTCACCATGGCGAACATGCAGAAGAAGAAGATGGTCTTCAGGAAAAACCACATGAAGCCGAAGAAGCTGGCTGCTGTGGGCGCCCAATCGGCCAGGAACGGCGTCGGGAACGGGGCCTGCCATCCGCCGAAGAACAGGATGGTGATCATTGCGCACATCAGCACGATGTTCGCGTACTCGCCGATCATGAACAGCAGGTAGGGCGTGGACGAGTACTCGACCTGATAGCCGGCCACGAGTTCGGACTCGGCTTCCGGCAGGTCGAAAGGCGGGCGGTTGGTCTCGGCCAGCGCGGAGATGAAGAAGATCACCGTCATCGGCAGCATGACGAAGATCATCGGCAGGTTCGCCAGGCCGCCGCCCAGGAAGTACCAGTTCCAGAAACCGCCAGCCTGGGCCTCGACGATCTTCTGCAGGTTCATGGTGCCGGACAGCAGGATCACGGTGATGATCACGAAGCCGATGGAGACCTCGTAGGAGACCATCTGCGCCGCCGAACGCAGGCTGCCCAGGAATGGGTACTTCGAGTTCGAAGCCCAGCCGCCCATGATGATGCCGTAGACGCCGAGCGAGGAGATCGCCAGCAGGTAGAGGACGCCCACGTTGAGGTCGGCGATCACCCAGCCAGGCGCCAGTGGCACGACCGCCCAGGCGACGAAGGCCAGGATGAAGCTGATCAGCGGCGCCATCAGGAACACCGCCTTGTCGGCCCCGTCCGGGACCACGACCTCCTTCAGCACGAACTTGAAGAAGTCGGCGAACGACTGCAGCAGGCCGAAGGGGCCGACCACGTTGGGGCCTTTGCGCATCTGCACGCCCGCCCAGATCTTGCGGTCGGCCAGCAGCAGGAAGGCCAGCGACAGCAGGATCCACACCGTCACGGCCAGGATCTGGCCGACGGTGATCAGCGTCCAGCCGCCCGGCGTCGCCCAGAAGTTGGTTGCACCCTCCATGCGCCCTACTCCGCCGCGATCGCCGCGGGCCCGGCGGCGAGCGCCTGGCATTCGGCCATGGTCACGCTGGCGCGCGCGATCGGGTTGCTGAGGTAGAAGTCACGGATCGGAGTGGCGAACGGCGCCTCGGACAGGTCGCCGGCCGCGCCCAGGCTCGCGAAGTCGAGCCCAGCAGCAGCCTGCGCGCCAGCCACGTAGTCGATCTGGCCGAAGGTCGGATGCTCTTCGAACAGCCGCGACCGGAGCTGGTCGAGGGAATCGTAGGGCAAAGTCGCGCCAACCCGGTCGGACAGGGTGCGCAGGATCGACCAGTCCTCGCGCGCCTCGCCCTTCGGGAAGACGGCGCGCACGCCCAACTGCACGCGGCCCTCGGTGTTCACATAGAGGCCGTTCTTCTCGGTGTAGGCCGCGCCCGGCAGGATCACGTCGGCGCGGTGTGCGCCCGCGTCGCCGTGGGTGCCCAGGTAGACGACGAAGGCGTCCGTAGCCGACAGGTCGGCCTCGTCGGCGCCCAGCAGGAACAGCACGTCCAGGCCGCCGGCGGCGGTCATCTGCGCGGCCGTCTTGCCGCCTTCGCCAGGCGTGAAGCCGAGGTCCAGGCCGCCCACGCGAGACGCTGCGGAATGCAGGACGTTCCAGGTCATCCCAAAGCTCTTGGCCAGCGCCGCGGCGGCTTGAACGACGGCCGCGCCGTCGGCGCGAGCCATGGCCCCCGCGCCCAGGATGATCGCCGGAGCCTTGGCGGCCTTCAGCGTCTTGACGAATGCGCTGGATGAACCGGCCAGCGATGAGAGCGCAGCAGGACCCGCGCCCAGGTGTTCGTAGCCATATGTCAGATCGGCCTGCTCGCCGATCACGCCGACTTGGAGCGCGCCAGCCAGCCAGCGCTTGCGCAGCCGCGCGTTCAGCACCGGCGCCTCGGCCCGCGGATTGGTCCCGACCAGCAGGATGACGTCGGCGTCCTCGATTCCAGCCAGAGTGGAATTGAACAGCCAGCTCTCACGCGGGCCGTCGCCCAGGGCCATGCCGTCGGTGCGGCAGTCGAGGTTCGCCGAGCCCAGGCCGCGGAACAGGTCCAGCGTGGCCTTCATCGACTCAGCGTCCTGGAGGTCGCCGGCCAGCGCCCCGATGCGGTCCGGCGCGGCGGCGCGCAGCTTGTCGGCTACCAGTTCCAGCGCCTCGTTCCAGGTCGCCGGGACCAGCTTGCCGCCGCGGCGGATGAACGGCCGATCCAGGCGCTGGCGGCCCAGGCCGTCGATGGCGTAGCGGGTCTTGTCGCTGATCCACTCCTCGTTGATATCCTCGTTGATGCGCGGCAGCACGCGCAGCACGGCGGGACCGCGGGAATCCACGCGGATCGCGGCGCCCATGGCGTCCATCACATCGACGGTCTCGGTCTTCTTCAGCTCCCAGGGGCGATAGTTGAACGCCCAGGGCTTGTGGGTCAGCGCGCCCACCGGGCACAGGTCGATCACATTGGCCGACAGTTCGCTGGCCACGGCCTTGTCGAGATAAGTCGTGATTTCAACGTCTTCGCCGCGCGAGATCAGACCGATATCCGGCACGCCGGCGACTTCGGTGATGAAGCGGACGCAGCGCGTGCACTGGATGCAGCGGGTCATCACCGTCTTGATCAGCGGACCCATGTACTTCTCTTCGACCGCGCGCTTGTTCTCGCCGTAGCGCGAGCCGTCGCGGCCGTAGCCCATGGCCTGGTCCTGAAGGTCGCACTCGCCGCCCTGGTCGCAGATCGGGCAATCCAGCGGGTGGTTGATCAGCAGGAATTCCATCACCCCCTGGCGGGCCTTCTTGACCATCGCGGTGTTGGTGAAGATCTCCTGGCCCTCGGCCGCCGGCAAAGCGCAGGAGGCCTGCGGTTTCGGCGGCCCGGGCTTCACCTCGACCAGGCACATGCGGCAGTTGCCGGCGATCGACAGCCGCTCGTGGTAGCAAAAACGTGGAATCTCAGCCCCGCCGAGCTCGGCCACCTGCAGCACGTTCATGCCGGGCTCGAACTCGACCTCGACCCCGTTGACCTTGGCTATGGGCATCTGGGGCTACTCCGCCGCGACCAGTGTGGCGCCCTGCACGTGGGGGCGCCCGGCGCGATAGTTGTTGATGCGATCCTCGACCTCGCCGCGGAAGTGGCGGAACAGACCCTGGATCGGCCAGGCCGCCGCGTCGCCCAGGCCGCAGATCGTGTGGCCTTCGACCTGGCTGGCGACGTCGAGAAGCATGTCGATCTCGCGCATCTCGGCCTCACCTGAGGCCATTCGTTCCATTACCCGCCACATCCAGCCTGTGCCTTCGCGGCACGGGGTGCACTGGCCGCAGCTCTCGTGCTTGTAGAAGTACGACAGCCGGGCGATCGCCTTCACCAGGTCGGCGTCCTTGTCCATGACGATGACCGCCGCGGTGCCCAGGCCGGACTTCATGTCCTTCAGCGAGTCGAAGTCCATCAGCGCGGTCTCGGCCATCTCGGCCGTGATCAGCGGGGTGGAGGAACCGCCCGGGATTACAGCTTTCAGGTTGCCCCAGCCGCCACGGATGCCGCCGCAGTGCTCTTCCAGCAACTGGCGCAGCGGGATCGACATAACCTCTTCCACCACACAGGGCTTCAGCACGTGGCCGGAGATCGCCATCAGCTTGGTGCCGGTGTTGTTCGGCCGTCCGAAGCCCGCGAACCACTGCGCGCCGCGCCGCAGGATCGAGCCCACCGTGGCGATGGTCTCGACGTTGTTGATGGTGGTCGGGCAGCCGTAGATGCCGGCGCCGGCCGGGAATGGCGGCTTCAGGCGCGGCTGGCCCTTCTTGCCTTCCAGGCTCTCCATCAGCGCGGTCTCGTCGCCGCAGATGTAGGCGCCGGCCCCGTGCGTTACATAGAGGTCGAACGGCCAGCCGAAGACGTTGTCCTTGCCGATCAGCTTAGCCGCATAGGCCTGGGCGATCGCGGCTTCCAGGTGCTCGCGTTCCTCGACGTATTCGCCGCGGATGTAGATGTAGCAGGCGTGCGCGCGGATCGCGTAGCTGGCCACCAGGCAGCCCTCGATCAGCAGGTGCGGATCATAGCGCAGGATCTCGCGGTCCTTGCAGGTGCCCGGTTCGGACTCGTCGGCGTTGACCACCAGATAGTGCGGCCGCTCGCTCTCCAGCTTGGGCATGAAGGTCCACATCAGGCCGGTAGCGAAACCAGCCCCGCCGCGCCCGCGAAGGCCCGAGAACGAGATCTGCACGCACAGCCATACC
>NZ_JAUYQL010000072.1 GCF_030697305.1 Phenylobacterium sp.
GATCAGCAGGTTATGGTTGCGGCGCATGTAGCTGATGATCGCCTCGTCCATCTTGTCGCCGCCGACGCGGACCGAACGCGAATAGACGATGCCCGACAGGGACAGCACCGCGACTTCGGTGGTGCCGCCGCCGATGTCGACGACCATCGAGCCGGTCGGCTCGTGGATGGGCAGGCCGGCGCCGATCGCGGCCGCCATCGGCTCATCGATCAGGCCCACGCGGCGTCCGCCGGCGTTGAGGCAGGAATCGTTGATCGCCCGGCGCTCCACCGCCGTCGCGCCCGACGGCACGCAGACGATGACCTTCGGGTTCACGAAACCCTTCCGGTTGTGCACCTTGCGGATGAAGTACTTGATCATCTCCTCGGCGACTTCGAAGTCGGCGATCACCCCGTCTCGCATGGGGCGGATAGCCTCCATGTGCCCGGGCGTGCGGCCCAGCATCTGCTTGGCCTCTATGCCGACGGCGTGGACGACCTTGCGTCCGCCGACGTTGCGCAGCGCCACCACCGAAGGTTCGTTCAGCACGATCCCCTTGCCCTTCATGTAGATGAGGGTGTTGGCCGTGCCGAGGTCGATGGCGATGTCGTTCGAGATGGCGCCGAAGAGGGACGAAATCATGCAGGGCCCTTGGGGCTGAAAGGGGCTTTTACGTCGCCTACGAATGCCGAATCGCCGCCCCCGGCGCGCACCAGAATTCGCTTGCAGACCGCCGACCTCTGCCCTGCTGAACGGTTCATTTCAAGGCTTATCGAACACGGCGTCGTTTCGCATTGTCGCAGGGTGACGGCGGGGGAGTCGCAGGAAGGCGCTCGCACCCGCCGCAGTTAAATCAGAAGCCGCTCGCGACCTTGGCGTCCGGAGCGCTTTTCTCCTTGCGCGCGAACAGGTTGTTGAGCGCGTTGACGTAGGCCTTGGCCGACGCGGTGAGCGTGTCGGTGTCCGCCGCCTGGCCGGTGGCGATGCGTCCGTCGTCCTCCAGGCGCACGGAGACCTGGGCCTGCGCGTCGGTGCCTTCGGTCACAGCGTGGACCTGGAACAGCCGCAGGATCGCGGTGTGCGGCACCACCTCGCGGATCGCGTTGAACACCGCGTCCACCGGACCATCGCCGGTCGCCTGGGCGCTGCGTTCGTCGCCGTCGATGGCGATGGTCAGTTCGGCCTGCTGAGGGCCCTCGGTGCCGGCCACGACGCGCAGGCGCTTGACCTGGATGCGATCGGCCCCGCTCGCCAGCGCATCGTCCACCAGGGCGGCGATGTCGTCGTCGAACACGTGCTTCTTCTTGTCGGCCAGGTCCTTGAATCGCTGGAACGCCTCGTTCAGCGCGTTCTGGCCCAGCTCGTAGCCCATGCCCTTCAGCTTCTCGCGGAAGGCGTGGCGGCCGGAGTGCTTGCCCATCACCAGGTTGGTCGCGCCCTGCCCCACGCTCTCGGGTGTCATGATCTCGTAGGTGCCGCGATCCTTCAGCATCCCGTCCTGGTGGATGCCGCTCTCGTGCGCAAAGGCGTTCTTGCCGACGATCGCCTTATTGAACTGCACCGGGAAACCGGTGATCGCCGAAACGTAGCGCGAAGACCGCGTGATATGCTGGGTTTCCAGCCCCGTGAAATAGGGCAGCCGGTCGCCACGGACCTTCAGCGCCATCACCACTTCCTCGAGCGCGGCGTTGCCGGCCCGCTCGCCGATGCCGTTGACCGCGCATTCGATCTGCCGCGCCCCGCCCTGCACGCCGGCCAGGCTGTTGGCCACGGCCAGGCCCAGGTCGTTATGGCAGTGGGTAGACAGGATGATCGTGTCGCACCCGGGAACGTTCTCCATCAGGTCGCGGAAGATCGCCTCGTATTCCGACGGATAGGTATAGCCGACGGTGTCGGGGATGTTCACCGTCGTCGCGCCGGCCCTGATCGCCGTCTCGACGCAGCGGCGCAGGAAGTCGCCTTCGGTGCGCGTCGCGTCCTGAGCCGACCACTCCACATCGCCGCAGAGGTTACGGGCGTGGGTGACCGACTTCTGGATCATCTCCAGGATGTCCTCCTGGCTGGCGCGCAGGATGTGGTCGCGGTGCGAGGGGCTGGTCGACAGGAAGGTGTGGATGCGGCCGCGCTTGGCTTTGCGGATCGCCTCGGCGCAGCGCTCGATATCGCCGACGCCGGCGCGCGCCAGGCCACAGACGGTGCTTTCGGTGACGATCTCGGAGATCTGGCGCACGGCCTCGAAGTCGCCGTTCGAGGCGATCGGGAAGCCCGCCTCGATCACGTCGACGCGCATCTCCTCCAGGATCTTGGCGAGCTCCAGCTTCTCTTCCAGCGACATGGACGCGCCGGGCGATTGCTCGCCGTCGCGCATGGTGGTGTCGAAGATGATGACGCGATCACGCGCCTCGGGTTCGGTGACGGCAGTTTGGGTCATGTGCAGGTCTCTATCGCAGGCTTTCGGGGAACATCGGGCGGTTCAGATCACCCCCTGAAGCGCCCGGCCGCGAAGATCCGCAGCCTAAAAAGGCGCCCAGGGGCGGCTAAGCCGCAGGCCGAGAAGCTGGCTGGTGCGAAGGATGCGCATGCGAGTGCTCTACAGAATCCGGGTGAACGGCGCAACAAATTCGCGCGCCGTCAACTCAGACATCGGCGCCTAAGCGTTCACCTCGGCCAATACCTTTTGCACCGCGGGCCGCGCCTTCATCCGCTCGAAGTGGTCGTTGAGCTTCGGAAACTGCGTGCGGTCGATCTTGTCTCGGTCCAGCCAATTGCTAACCGTGAACAGGTACGGATCGGCGACCGTGTAGCCCTCGCCCATCACCCAAGGGCCCTTGAACATCTTCGTCTCCATCAGGGTGAAGCAGTCGACGATGTTGGACGGAGCCTTGGCCTTCATCGCCTCCAGCGCCGCCGGATCGTCGGCCCACCGGGTTCCGCGCACGACGTGAGCCTGCGCAACGTGCACCGTACTCGCGAGATAGGCGTTGAAGCTCTGCAGCTCGGCGAAGGCGAATGCATCGTCGAACGGCGCCAGCTTCGCCTGAGGCCAGCGCTGGGCGATGTAGGCCAAGATCGCGACGGTCTCGCTCAGCGGCCCGTCGTCGGTGATCAGCACCGGGACCCGGCCCTTCGGATTGATCGCCAGATAGGCGTCGCTTCTCTGCTCGGTCGCCCCCATATTCACGCGCTGGGTTTCGTAATCAACGCCAGCCTCGGCCAGCGCGATGTGCGACGCGAGCGAGCAGGTTCCGGGCGCATAATACAACTTCAACATGGTCTTTCAGTCTCCTCCCAGGGCCGCCTCTCGCGCCTTGATCCAGCGCCTTGCGAACCAGCCGATCACCAGCCACGCGATCAGCACGAGCACAAGCCAAAGCGCCTCGCGACCGGCTGTCCCACGCATGATCTGCACGATCGAATTCCCGGCGAACGCCGTCAGCGCGATCTTCGGCACGATCCCCATTGCGGTGCCGGCCGCGAAGTCGCGCACCCGCATGGGCGTCACGCCGGCGGCCATGTTGACGACGATGAACGGCGCCGAGGGCACCAGCCGCACGATCAGGCTGGCGAGGAATCCGTTGCGGCCCACCAGTCCCATGAACTTGCGCACGCCCTCGCCGGAGATCGCCTCTAAGGTCCGCGCGCCCGCGGCGCGGCCCACATAGAAGCCGACCAGGGCCGAGGCCATCGTGCCTATCCAGGAGTAGGCGAAGCCCGTCCAACCGCCGAACGCCACCACCGCGGCGGCGATCAGCATGAACTGCGGCACCCCAAGGAAGGCCAGGATGGCGAAGGCCGCCACCGCCGCCGGCAGCGCCCACGGACCGTTCGACGCGACGCCCAGCCACCGCTCCACGGTCGCCTCGCCGTCGAACCCCAGCACTTGGGCCCCGAACAGGAAGACCAGACCAACCCCGCCGAACAGCACGAACGACACGGCCAGCGCGCGCCACGCCTTCGCGTCCATGTTGGTGACGAATTGCAGGATGGCGCGCATGGCATTCCCGTCGCCTGATCGCCATCGCGGGTCAAGCGAGGCTGCGAACCTGGGTTCCCGCGCGCGCCGGCTTCGGCTAAACCCGCGCGCGTTTGTTCAACCTCGACCGGGAGTTCCCGCCATGTCGCTCGAATCCGCCGCGCTCGCTCGCGTCAAGCCCTCCGCCACCCTGGCGGCGGACCAGAAAGCGCGCGAACTGAAAGCGCAGGGCCGCGACATCATCTCGCTGGCCGCCGGCGAGCCCGACTTCGACACTCCGGACAACGTCAAGGAAGCCGCCATCAGGGCGATCCGCGACGGCAAGACCAAGTACACCAATGTCGACGGCATCCCCGAGTTGAAGGAGGCGATCGTCGCCAAGTTCCAGCGCGAGAACGGCCTCACCTACAAGACCAGCCAGGTGAACGTCTCGCCGGGCGGCAAGCCGGTGATCTACAACGCCATGGTCTCGACGCTCAGCCCGGGCGACGAGGTGCTGATCCCCACGCCCTACTGGGTCAGCTACCCCGACATGGTGCTGCTCGCAGGCGGTACGCCGAAATTCGTGCCGACCAGCGCCGAGGCCGGTTTCAAGGTGAAGCCAGCCGAACTGGAAGCCGCGATCACGCCGAAGACCCGCTGGCTGCTGCTCAACTCGCCGTCCAACCCATCCGGGGCCGCCTACTCGCGGGCCGAACTGCGGGCGTTGGCCGACGTGCTGCTGCGCCATCCGCAAGTCTGGATCCTTACCGACGATATCTACGAGCATCTGGTGTTCGGCGATTTCGAGTTCACCACCATCGCCCAGGTTGAGCCGGCGCTTTACGACCGCACCCTGACCATGAACGGGGTCTCCAAGGCCTACGCCATGACAGGCTGGCGGATCGGCTACGCCGCCGGCCCCGAACCGCTGATCAAGCTCATGGCCAAGGTGATGAGCCAGACGACGTCGAACCCGTCGTCGATTTCGCAATGGGCGTCGGTGGAGGCGCTGAACGGCACGCAGGAATTCCTCAAGCCCAACGCCAAGCTGTTCGAGGAACGCCGCGATCTGGTGGTGTCGATGCTGAACCAGGCCAACGGCCTGCACTGCCCGACGCCCGAAGGCGCCTTCTACGTCTATCCGTCCGCCAAGGGTCTGATCGGCAAGACCGCGCCCAGCGGCAAGGTGATCTCCAACGACTCCGACTTCGCGGTCGAGCTTCTGGAGACCGAGGGCGTCTCGGTGGTGTTCGGCGCGGCGTTCGGACTCTCGCCGTTCTTCCGCATCAGCTACGCGACGTCGAACGCCGTGCTTGAAGACGCCTGCACGCGCATCCAGCGCTTCTGCGCGGCCGTAAAATAGCCGCGGCTCAAACCCTCCCCCGACCCGGGGAGGGTTTCGGCGCAGGCTTAGTGCTTTTCAGTCCAGGCGGACTTCGCCGCATCCTTGGTGATGTTCAGGCGCACCTTTTCGTCGTCCACATGGTCTATCCAGCTCAGCGGGATCATGTGGTGCTTCAGGCCCGCGCCCAGGTCCATCTTGGCCAGTTCGATCTCTTCGCCGCGGACGTGATCAACGCGGCCGACATGGCCGTCGTCCGAACCGATGACTTCCATGTGTTCGCGGATCTGCGAGGCTTGGATCATGGGATATCTCCATCGATAGTCGCCGCACCGTCGCGGTGATTGTCCAACGGACTCAGTCGCGTCTGGTTTCCGCCGTCACCGCAATCGTGAGGCCCTCGTGATCACGCTGTTCCACTCGCCGGCGACCCGCTCGACCCGCATTCTCTGGTTGCTGGAAGAGCTCGGCGAACCGTTCGACATCGAATACGTCACCGTGCGCCGCGGCGAGGAAGGCGGCTTCGGCGACCCTCGCAATCCTCACCCCGACAAGAAAGTCCCGGCGGTTGTCGTCGACGGCGAGCTGATCACAGAAAGCGCCGCCATTACGCTCTTCCTGACTGACGCCTTCCCGGCCGCAGGCCTGGGACCCCGCGTCGGTGAGATAG
>NZ_JAUYQL010000092.1 GCF_030697305.1 Phenylobacterium sp.
CGCGGCGGGCGCGACCGCGCGCGCGCGGTGGGGGCTCGCGGCTGCGGGCGTTGCAGCGACCGGGGAGGTCGAGCTGGCGGACGCACCATACATTGATGCGTCGGCGGCGGCGGGCACGGCGGCTGACGCCGCTGCCGCCACGGGCGGGATCGCCACCCCGGCCGACGAGGCCGCCGCGGCTGAGGACGCAGCACCACCTACGGCGCCTGCGCCGAAAAGTGGGCCCAGCGGGCTACCGTCATTGGAGCCTTCGCCGGTCGTGCCGCGTGCGCCGCCACCGGATGCGGCGATGGCGGGCGAAACCAGACTGGTGGAGAGCAGCATCACCATGGCGGGCGGTACAAGGACGCCGGCAGCCTTCCCCAAGAAGGCCCGGCGGTCTTGCTCCACATCCAGGGGCGAGAAACTTTTAGCCATTTGAAAACGCTCCAACGCTGTCTTCGTCATGCCTGCCCGGCCCAAGCGCTGCAGCGAGATGAATTTAAAACTCACGCCAAACGGCTGAGTTCCCCGCAATGCAGGCCGAATTTGGGCCCGCCCATCGCCTATGCGACGCCTAAGGCGCAGGCGGCAGGGCCGACGGGTTGAACCGTCGCCATTGGGTCACCTGCGGCGAGGAGCCCGCAGACTAGCCCGGCATTGCGAGCAAGTGTTGGGGCGATGAGCTCGTAGATGGATGGTCTGGGCTCGAGGCCCGAGATCCGCCCGTTCGGTTAGAGCCGGGGAGCCAGAGACCACCTGGCGGATGGTTGGCGGTGAGAGAGGGATTCGAACCCTCGTTAGGCTTTCACCTAAACACGCTTTCCAAGCGTGCGCCTTCAACCACTCGGCCACCTCACCCCGCGCCGCCAGGGCGTCCCGCCGGGAGGCGCGCAATATACTCATGAGCCCTGGCGCGGCAAGCGTTAGAAGCCGCCGGGCGACAACGCGCCTTCGGGCGGGTGCAATCGGCCGCCGCCGCGCCTATGTTGGAGCTTCACGCCAGCTGAGGGTGCCCCCCATGTTCTTCCTCAAGAAGACGCTTGAGCTTCCCACCGCCGACACTGCGCTGCCCGGTCGCGCGCACCCGCTTCCCACGGCGCAGACACATTTCGTCAACGGCCACCCGTTGAAGGGGCCCTACCCGGAGGGCTCCGAGACCGCGGTGTTCGCCATGGGCTGCTTCTGGGGTGTGGAGCGGATGTTCTGGAATCTGCCCGGCGTCTGGGTGACCGCGGTCGGCTACGTGGGAGGCTCAACGCCCAACCCCACCTACGAGGAGGTCTGCAGCGGTCGCACCGGCCACACCGAGGCCGTGCTGGTCGTCTACGACCCCAAGGCGATCACCTACCCGCAGCTACTGAAGGTGTTCTGGGAAGGCCACAACCCCACTCAGGGCATGCGTCAGGGCAATGACGTAGGCACACAGTACCGTTCGGGGATTTACGGCGCGGACGCCGCCCAGGTGCAGGCCGCCGAGGCTTCGAAGCTCGCCTACCAGCAGGCGCTGGGCGCGAGCGGCTATGGTCAGGTGACCACCGAGATCGCGCCGGCTGGCCCGTTCTATTTCGCCGAGGACTATCACCAGCAGTACCTAGCCAAGAATCCCAACGGCTATTGCGGCGTCGGCGGCACGGGCGTGGTCTGCCCGATCGGGACCGGCGTCGAAGCTTGACCCCAGAGGCGCTCGACGCCGCCTGCCGCGCGCTCGCCGCCGTCACCATGGACGTCCAGTGGGGCGGCGACCACGTCTACAAGATCGGCGGCAAAATGTTCGCGGTGGCGGGGTCTGGAGGCGGGCTGTCGATCAAGGTCAGCGATATAGCCTACGAAGCGCTGACCCAGGACGGGCAGGCGCGTCCGGCTCCCTATCTGGCGCGCGCGAAGTGGGTGCGGTTTGACGACCTGGCGGCGCTGGACCCAGATGAGGCGTGTGACCTGCTGCGCAACGCCCACGCCCTGGTGGCCGCGAAGCTGACCCGGGCCGCACGTCGCGACCTCGGCCTGCGCTAGCCGTCCAGCAGCTTGCGCAGGTCGGCGATGGCGCTGGCGGCCGGCGAACGGCGCTGCCGCCACACCAGCAGCACCAGGGCCCCCAGGCTGGCGACGCCCAGCGCTATCGGCCCAAACAGCCAGGCCGCGGCGGCCAGGGCGAAGTAGTAGCCCCTGACGCCGGAGTTGAAGCTCGACAGCGCCGGATTGATCAGCCGCGCGGCCACCGCGCCGTACTGTTCCGCCTGTTCAGCGCTCGCGGTGAGCGGCGCCGCCCCCATCACCGCCAGGCAGTAGTTCATCTGGCGGATCGACCAGATGAAATCGAGCAGGCCGCGGGCCAGCGCCACGATCACCAGGGCCAGTTGCGCCTCGAACAGCAGGCGGCTGGAGGTCTTGATCACCAGCAGGCTGGAGGCGCTGCGGAAGGTGGCCTCGCCGCCGAACAGCACGCCGGCGGCGGCCGCGATCAGCAGCAGGTTCGACGAGGCGAAGAAGCTGGCCGAGTTCAGCGTCTGGGCCAGGAGCTGGCCGTCCATGAACCGGTTGTCGCGCAGCGCCATGTTGCGCATCCACGCCCCGCGGATCACCGTCATGTCGGTGTGCAGCGTGTTGCGTCGGCGCAGCAGCAGCCGCTGCAGCGGCTGATAGCCCAGCCAGCAGACCGCGAAGACGCCGAGCGCGGCCAGGTTCTCGGGTCCGAAGACGTCAATCCTCAAGGATCAGGCTCGTGCGGTTCGTGTTGCGCAGGCGCAGGCCGATCGACAGCGACACCGCCATCATCACCGAAACGTAGATGTAAAAGTAGTTCTCGTGATTCTGCTGCTTGAACCACAGTGCGGCGTACTCCGCCGTGCCGCCGAACACAGCGTTCGCGGTGGCGTAGGGCAGGGCGACGCCCAGCGCCCGGACGTTGGCGGGAAACAGCTCGGACTTCACCGCTGCGCTCACCGCCGAATAGCCGGAGATGATGATCATCAGCGCGGTGACCATCAGATAGGCCGCGAAGGCGTTGTCGACGCGGCTGATCGCCGACATGAGCGGGTAGGTGAACGCAGCCCCGCAGCCGAAGCAGAAGATCAATGTCGCCTTGCGGCTGAACTTGTCGGAGAGCCAGCCGATCAGAGGCAAGGCGAGCATGAAGGTGACAAGGCCCGCCGCGATGATTCCCGTGGCGGTGGTCTTGGCGAAGCCGGTCGTGTTGACCAGGAACTTCTGCATGTAGGTCGTGTAGGCGTAGAAGGCCAAGGAGCCGCCGGCCGTCAGGCCGAATGTGATCGCCGTCTCGCGTGGATGGTTACGGAACAGCATCATGGTGTGGGCGCGCTCGTGCCCGGCTTCCTTGGAGGCGGTGTATGACTTGGTCTCCTTCAGGCCGCGGCGGATCCAGAACACCACCACCGCCATCACCCCGCCGATCAGGAACGGGATGCGCCAGCCCCAGGCGTCGAGGTCC
The DNA here is from genome assembly GCF_030697305.1 of Phenylobacterium sp. Taxonomy (GTDB): domain Bacteria; phylum Pseudomonadota; class Alphaproteobacteria; order Caulobacterales; family Caulobacteraceae; genus Phenylobacterium. Next base: position 3,428 of record NZ_JAUYQL010000092.1, read on the forward strand.
TCCGGCGACAGCGTCGCCTGCAGCAGCAGCAGGATGGCGATGGCCACCAGCTGGCCCATGATCATGGTCACGAACTGGAAGCTGGACCAGAAGCCGCGCCGGGTCTTGCCGGCAACCTCGGACATGTAGGTGGCGCTGGCGCCGTACTCCCCGCCCACCGACAGCCCTTGCAGCACACGCGCGAGCAGCAGCCCGGCCGGTGCGAACGCGCCGATCTGGGCGTAGGTGGGCATCAAAGCGATCACCAGAGAGCCGACGCACATCATCAAGACGGCGACCATCAGCGCGGTTCGCCGCCCGGCGCGATCGGCGTAGAGCCCCATCGCCCAGGCGCCGACGGGGCGCGCCAAAAAGCCCACGGCGAACACCGCCGCGGCCTGCAGAAGCTGGGCGGTCTGATCGCCCTTGGGGAAGAAATGCGGGGCGAAATAGAGCGCGAAGGACGAGTAGGCGAACCAGTCGTACCACTCGACCAGATTGCCGGCGGAACCGCCGAGGATCGCCTTGGCGCGCGCCCAGGACCCGGTCCCCATCGCCACGTCCCGTGGCGCCTGGGCGTCGGCCCCCGTCTCCGTCGCCGCCATGCACGTCCCCCGACCCGTTCGGGCGCAATGCTAGCGAGATTTGGCGTCGCGTGAAGGCGTCAACGGGGCGCCGGCGCCGGTAGTAGCCAGGAGACGGTCACGCGATCCACGCGACCGCCTTCTGGAACTCGATCAGGCTTGCGAAGTCTATATTCGACCCATCAGGACCAAGATAATGATAATCACAAGCACAAGTCCCAGACCGCCACTCGGGAAATAGCCCCAGTTACGGCTATAGCCCCAACTGGGCAGCGCGCCGATCAAAGCGATGATCAGGATGATCAGTAGGATGGTGCCCAAAGACATCGTCGTCTTCTCCTCAGCCGTTGTCCCCGTCGGGAGTCGCAAACGGGTTCGAACAGCAGAGGTTCCCCCGCGCGCAGCGGCGAAGGTTCAGCAGCGACTGGCGGGGTCGGCGGTGTGGAGGTGGGCGTCGGTATCCTTGACCCCAAGGACGTAGAGCACGCCGATGAAGCCGCCCTTGACACGTGGCAACAACGCAAGCGTCACCGCGGCCAGGGGTATCAGGGTTGCTGGCAGCACGATCGCCGGCGACGCCTGCCAGATGATCGGGAAGAACAGCAGCGGCGCCACGACCAGGTGACCGACGATAAGAATAGTCAGATAGGCCGGGCCATCGTCGGCGGGGTGGCGACCGAGCTCATGGCCGCAGGCCTCGCAACGCGGCGTGACCTTCAGGTAGCGCCAGAACAGCGGGCCGTCCCCACACGCAGGACAGCGCCCACGCACGCCGCGCGCTATGGCCTGCAACAAGGAAGGGCGACGGGACATGAACGTCCATATGACTCCGCAAGGCCCCGCCCGGTAGGTGGCGCGACGCCGCAGGGGCGCTCAATGAACGTGAGTCCCGAACCTCAAGACCTAAGTCGCGAGGCCCGTATGCGTCAGCGCTTGGCGTCTTCCGCGGTCGTGGTCACGGCCTTGCCGGCCGCCTGGACGTCCTCTCCGACGCCGGAAACGGTGTTGCAAGCGCTGACCAGCAGGGCTGCGCCGAAAGCGGCGGCGAGGATCACAAGGCGCATCGAAGTCATCTCCAGATCGACTCAATGGTGAAGCTTGATGACTCTTAGCCTGAAGGCCGCGCTGCGATCAATCCGCTGACCACTGCAGCACGCAGGCTCGCCTAGTCGGCGTCCATCTTCAGGGCGGCGATGAACGCCTCCTGTGGGATCTCCACCTTGCCGAACTGGCGCATGCGCTTCTTGCCCGCCTTCTGCTTGTCGAGCAGCTTGCGTTTACGGCTGGCGTCGCCGCCATAACATTTGGCCGTCACGTCCTTGCGCATTGCGGAGATGGTTTCGCGGGCCACAACCTTGCCGCCAATGGCGGCCTGAATCGGGATCTTGAACATCTGGCGCGGGATGAGGTCTTTCAGTTTCTCGCACATGGCGCGGCCGCGCTGTTCGGCGCGGCCTCGATGAGTCAGCATCGAGAGCGCATCGATCGGCTCGTCATTGACCAGCATCTGCAACTTCACGAGATCGCCGACGCGGCGGCCGATCTGGCTGTAGTCGAATGAGGCATAGCCCTTCGAGATCGATTTCAGACGATCATAGAAGTCAAACACCACCTCGTTGAGCGGCAGTTCGTATTTCACCATGGCGCGCGCGCCGACATAGCTGAGTTCTGTCTGGATACCGCGGCGATCCTGGCAGAGCTTCAGAATGCCGCCGAGATATTCGTCTGGCGTGAAGATCGTGGCCTCGATCCACGGCTCGTGGATTTCGAGAATCGACATGACATCGGGCATGTCGGCCGGGTTGTGCAGCTCGATCACAGAGCCGTCGCGCATGTGCAGGCCGTAAACCACTGACGGCGCGGTCGCGATGAGGTCGAGGTCGAACTCGCG
>NZ_JAUYQL010000127.1 GCF_030697305.1 Phenylobacterium sp.
CAGTATCCGGCGGTGGAGATCATCGTCGTCGACGACGGCTCCAGCGACGACATCGAGGCTGCAGTGCGCGCCCTGCCGGTGGACGTGCGCTTCTTTCGCCAACTCAACCAGGGGCCGTCAGCGGCGCGCAACCGCGGAATCCGCGACGCATCCGGCGAGTATTTGGCTTTCCTGGACGTCGATGACCTGTGGCCGGCGGACAATCTGTCGAGCCTGGTCGCCGCCCTGGCCGATGGGAAGGCGGACCTGGTCATGGGCCGCGCCCAGCTCGCCCAGGTGGACGTCGAGGCCGAAGGCGGCATGCGCTACATCGGCAATCCGGGCGAGTCGTTCCCGGACTACATCGGCGCGGCGCTCTATCGGCGCGACGCCTTCTCCCGCAACGGGTTGTTCGACGAGGAGATGCGCTTCGGCGAGGACACCGACTGGCACAATCGCGCGCGTGAGCTCGGCCTCTCCGTCGGCCGCCTCGAACAGATCAGCCTGATCGTCCGGCGGCACGAAGACAACATGACCCGCGGCAAGTCGATGATCGAACTTCACGTGCTGCGCGCCGCCAAGAAGATGCTCGACCGCCGCCGCGCCGCACAGGCGTTGGACACCTGAAGATGGCCAGGGTGGTCGTCATCACCGGCGCTGCTGGCGGAATCGGAACGCAACTGCGTGCACACCTGGAGGCTCGCGGTGGGTATGAGCTGAGGCTGCTGGACATCGACCCGCGTGGCGACCCGCACATCATCCAGGCCGACCTTAGCCTTATGGATGACCGCTGGATCGCTCAGTTCGAGGGCGCTGACGCCGTGGTCCACCTGGCCGCCAACCCGCAGCCGAACGCCACGTGGGATGCGCTGATCGCTCCCAGTGTTGACGCCGTCCTGAACGTCTACCTGGCCGCCGCCCATCACAAGGTTGGGCGCGTGGTCCTGGCCAGCAGCATCTGGGCGATGGCAGCGCGGCTGGCTGACGCCGGGCCGATCGAGGCAGCAGCGCAGCCCGATCCTGGGGCAAACGCCTACGGAGCCAGCAAGCTGTTCGCCGAACGCGTCGCTTACGCGATGTGGCGCGCCCACGGCGTCCCCACCGTCGCCTTACGGATCGGCGGAATGCGTGAGGCGGCCGACGCGATCGATGTCTGGGGTTATGGCTGCTGGCTCAGCGTGCGCGACGGCTGCCAGGGGCTTGAACTGGCGATCCGTGCGCCGATCGAAGGCGTGCTGGTCGCGAACCTGACGTCCGCGAACGCCGGATCGCGCTGGAGCCTGGAGACGACGCGCGAGGCGCTTGGGTTCGCCCCGCAGGACGGCGTGGCGGCGTCGCGGAACGCGACTCGACCGCCCGCATCGCACCTGATCGCGCGGCTGCTCAAGCCGCGACGCTCGGCCTGAGATCGCCGATGGGTCCGAAAGCCAGCCTGGGCCTCTCCGCGGCGGTGTTCGCCGCCGCCATCGGACTGCTGATCGCCATCGAGGCGTGGCTGTGGCCGATCAAGGGCCTGTGGGCCGACGAGCTGTGGTCACTGTGGGCGACGAACCCGCAAGGCGGTTTCCTCGGCAACCTGCGCTGGCGCATCCTCGCCGACCCCAATCCGCCACTGTACGCCATGGCGCTGCAGGTTTTCCGCCGCCTCTTCCATGAACCGCGTACTGCGCTTGTGGCGCTCAACGTCGCCAGCCTCGTGGCGGGGGTCGCCGTGGTGCTGGCGACATCGTGGCGGCGGGCGCCGCGGCTGGGCCTGCTGTCGTGCGCCGCCTTCCTGCTTAGCGGTCCCGTGGTCGCCTACACCCTGGAAGGTCGCCACTACGCGCTGCCTATGGCGGTAGTGTTCGCCGCCGCCTGGCTGTCGGCCTGGATGCTGCGCGCCGGCGTGACGCGCACGGGCGTTGGCGCGCTGGCGCTGGCGGGCCTGCTCGCGTCAGGGACGCATGTCTTCGCCGGCTTCATGACCGGCAGCCTGGGGGTCGGGTTCGCGTTGTACGCCCTCGCCGGCCGCCGCCGCGATCTCTGGGCGCCGGCCGTCGCGCTCTGTTTCTCATCTGGCCTGGTGCTGGCCGCCTTCGCCGTGATGGCCGCGAGCCACACCGGCGAGATGTCCTGGGTGATCTTCGACGTACCCTCGGTTGTCGAGGCGCTGAAGTTCGTCAGCGATCTGCAGTTCGGCCCCCTGTTGGGCGTGTTGCTGTTCGCGGGCTTCCTGGCGGTCTGTGTCGCCGCTCGTCGGGGTCTCGACCTGATCGCCGTGTTCGGTGCGGCGATCGTCCTGTTCGTCGTCGCGCCGATCGCCATCTCGTTCGTCGTACCAGTGATCGTCGGCCGCTACTGGATGGTGGGCGCGCCGGCGATCGGCGTGCTGGCGGCGTTCCTGATCCGCGACCTGTGGATACAGCCCACGCCTGACCGCTTGCGCAATGTCGCGACCCTGTTGGCGCTCGCCGCCTGGGCTATCGGAGCCGCCGCCGGCCCCTTCGCCGCACGCAAGGTGCTGTTGGACGAGATGGTCTGGGCGGGGCCCACCGTGGCGCGCCTGGCGCAGGCCTGCCCCGCCGGCTCCATCAATGTCCGTCCGCCGTTCGGCAGTCCGTTCATCGAGCTCTATCCGACCGCGGCGGGACTGCCGAGCGCCACCTTCCGCGCCATTGCGGCGGGCACGCCGCCTACTCTGCGCACGCCCGCGCCCTGCCCGGTGCTGGGGTGGGCCGAGCATGTGGACTGGATGCTGCTCAAGCCCCTGAGCGACGCCCAGCTCGCCGCGATGGTGGCGGTCGGAGGCGAGCCCGCACGCGACTTCCGCGTGGTGCGCCGCCCGTCCGGCTTCCTGGTGCTCGCGCCGGACGCGCGGCCCTAGTTCAGAACGACTTGGGCATGCCCAGGACGTGGGTCGCCACGTGGCTGAGGATCAGGTTCGTGGAGATTGGCGCCACCTGGTACAGCCGCGTCTCGCGGAACTTGCGCTCGATGTCGTACTCCTCGGCGAAGCCGAACCCCCCATGGGTCTGGATGCAGGTGTCGGCCGCCGCCCAGGACGCCTCCGAGGCCAGCATCTTGGCCATGTTGGCTTCGGTGCCGCAGGCTTCGCCGGCGTCGAACATGCCGGCGGCCTTGTCGACCATCAGCGCCGCGGCCGAGAGCTGGACGTAGTTGCGCGCGATCGGGAACTGCACGCCCTGGTTCTCGCCGATCTGACGGCCGAACACCTCGCGGGCGTTCGCATAGGCGCTGGACCTGTCGATGAAGAACCTTCCGTCGCCGATGCACTCCGCGGCGATCAGGATGCGCTCGGCGTTCATCCCGTCGAGAATGTAGCGGAAGCCCCGCCCCTCCTCGCCGATCAGGTTCGCCGCCGGCACCCTCAGGTCGTCGAAGTACAGTTCGGTGGTCGCGTGGTTCAGCATGGTGCGGATCGGGCGGATGGTCAGCCCGTTACCGACCGCCTCTCGGAGATCGACGATCAGCACGCTCATGCCGTCCGACGGCTTGGCCGCCTCGTCACGCGGCGTGGTTCGGCAGAGCAGGACCATCAGGTCGGAGTGCTCGGCGCGGCTGATCCAGATCTTCTGGCCGTTGACCACATAGTCGTCGCCGTCACGCCGGGCGAAGGTGGAGATGCGTGTGGTGTCCGTCCCGGCGCCGGGCTCGGTGACGCCGAACGCCTGCAGCCTGAGTGCGCCGGAGGCGATGGCCGGCAGGTAGGCCTGTTTCTGCGCCGGGCTGCCGTGCCGCAGGATCGTGCCCATGGTGTACATCTGGGCGTGGCAAGCCCCGCCGTTGCAGCCCGAGCGGTGGATTTCCTCCAGCACCGCGGTGGCCGCCGCCAGGCCAAGCCCCGAGCCGCCGAACTCCTCAGGGATCAGCACCGACAGGAAACCCGCTCGCGTCAGCGCCTGCACAAACGATGTCGGATAGGCCCGCTCGCGATCCAAGGCGCGCCAGTACTCGCCAGGGAAATCGGCGCAGAGCTTGCGCACCGCCTCGCGGATTTCGGGCCAGGTCTGCTCGGCGTCGTAGGCCATGTGCGCGCTCCCGTGGTCTCGGGATCACCGATACCTGCGCGCGCGGCGCCGTCCAAGCGGCGCAATCGAGTCTAGTTGGGGTCGGTCTCGGCGCGCTCGGCGTAGACCTGCGCCAGATCCGCCTGAGCGGTCTGTTTGGAAGCCGCCATGCCCGCGGCGACCAGTTCGCCTTCGAGGTCGTAGACACGCCACATCCAGGCCGTTCCTTCTTCGCGCAAGGAGTAGGCAAGAACGGCGGCGGCGTCAGGCATGTGGGCGCGTCCCAATTCGGGCAGAAGCCTCTACGCCTGCAAGCGCCGCGCCGGGAATGCCTGCGCCGATCCGGCCATTACCCCATCCTCTGAGCGCGCCGCCAAGATGAACGGCGGCCGACTTCGGGCCTCCGACAGCGTTCAGGGACAGGGGGTCTCTAATGGCTCCATCAGATCGGCGAACCCCGCCGAACCCAAGAGGTGCAGTATGAAACGCTTCATGATCTCCATCGCCGCCGCTTCGCTGCTCGCCACGGCCATCCCCGCCGTGGCCAGCGCCGCCCCGTGGCAGCCTATCAACCAGCGCCAGGCCAACCTCGAGCGCCGCATCGACCAGGGCGTGCGCAAAGGCGACCTCACCCGCCCCGAAGCCCAGCGTCTGCGCGGTCAGTTCAATCAGCTCGCCCAGCTTGAGCGTCAGTATCGTCGTTCAGGCGGCGGCCTGGACATGCGCGAGCGCCGTGACCTCGATACGCGGTTCGACCGCCTGAGCCAGCAGGTGTTCGCCGAACGCCACGACCGTCAGGACCACCGCGGCCACTACTAAAGGCCGGACGATCGGGGGCGGCCTTTGCGGGCCGCCCCGCGTGGTCGTCCCTGATCGCGATGAACGAGGCGGAGCCTCGGCCGTTTTCAGGTCGGAGCCCGTTTCATGAACGCTGATAAGCTCTTCGCCAAATTTGCTTCCGGCGCCGCGCGCGTCACCGGGTCGCCGGTGGCGTTCATCCCGTGCGTGGTCATGGTGGTGGTCTGGGCGGCCAGCGGCCCGATCTTCAAGTTCTCCGAGACGTGGCAACTGGTGATCAACAGCTCGACCACGATCATCACCTTCCTGATGGTGTTCCTGATTCAGAACACCCAAAACCGGGACGGCGCGGCCGTTCAGGCCAAGCTCGACGAGCTGATCCTGTCGTCGTTGGCGGAGAACGAGTTCATCGGCATCGAGAAGCCCACCGATAAGGAGCTGGCCAGTCTGAAGTCCCGCTGCGAGAAAGCCGCCAAGACCCACGGCGCCCTGGCTGACCAAGTGACCAAGGCGATGGGCGAGCGCAAGGGCTCGGGCGATCCGAAACCGGACCCGAAGCCCGGGACCTCCGCCGCAAAGCCCAAGCGCGCAGCGGCGGCGAACACTTCGCGTCGCCGGACGTCCCCCTCCGGCGCCTGGCGCCCCTGCGCCGATGTTTCGCGCCTGCCGCGCCTTGACGCGCAGGCGGGCCGGGCCGACCGTCCGCGCTTCACGCCGGGTGTTCGGCGTGGAGAGTCGAGGCCGGAATCCGGGCATGTCGCAGCCGTCGCTGTTCTACGCAGAGGTCAACGAAAAGCAGGCCCAGTTCCATCGCCGAGCCTTCCTGATCGGCGGTGTCGCCGGAATAGGGCTGGTGGCCTTGGGCGCACGCCTCGCGCAGTTGCAGGTGCTCGACACCCAGCGCTACCAAAAACTCTCGGCGTCGAACCAGTTCAACTTCCACCTGGCCCCGCCGCCCCGCGGAATCATCGTCGACCGCAACGGCGTCGTCCTGGCGTCGAACCGCCCCAACTTCCGCCTGCTTGTGGTGCCCGAGCCGACGCTGGACGCCAAGGGCACGCTGACCACCCTGCAGAATTTCGTCCCGCTCGACCCCGACCGCCAGAAGCGTCTGCTGAAAGAGATCGCGCGCACGCCGCGCGGCGTTCCCGTGGTGGTGGCCGAGGACATGAGCTGGGATCAATTCTCAGCGATCAACATCCGCGAACCGGAGATGCCCGGCGTCACCGCCGACATGGGCGAGGTGCGCGTCTATCCGTCCGGCGCGGCGTTCGCCCACGTCATCGGCTATGTGGCCAAGGTCACCCGCGAGGACCTGACGCCCGAAGGGCCCAACGCCGACCCGATCCTGCTGCATCCGGGCTTCCGAATCGGCCGCCAGGGGGTGGAGAAGGCCTTCGATCTGGACCTGCGCGGCAAGCCCGGCGCTCACAAGGTTGAGGTGGATTCCGGTGGCCGCGAGGTGCGCCAGGACCCCGAAGGCGACATCCCCGCTACGCCGGGCAAGGAGATCCGCCTGACGCTCGACGCCGATATCCAGAACCGGGCGCTCGAGGTGTTCGGCGAGGAGAGCGGTGCGGCGGTGATGATGGACTGTCGCACCGGCGACGTCCTGTGCCTGTTCTCCGCCCCAAGCTTCGACGCCAACCGCTTCGTCAAAGGCCTGCGCGGGGCGGACTACCGCGCGCTGGCGCAATACGAGCGCAAGCCGTTGTTCAATAAGGCGCTCACCGCCACCTACCCGCCGGGCTCGACGTTCAAGACGCTGGTCGCCCTGACGGCGCTGGAGCACGGGATCAGCCCGCAGACGACCCACCACTGCGGCGGCGCCTGGCCGTGGGGCGGCCGGGTGTGGCACTGCGACCGCAGCCACGGCACCGTTGACATGCACGACGCCATCAAGACGTCCTGCGACATCTATTTCTACCAGACTGCCCTCGCGGTCGGCCCGGACGCCATCGCCTCCACGGCGCGCAAGTTCGGCCTCGGCCAGATCTTCGACATCGGCATTCCGGGGCAGAAGCACGGCCTGGTGCCGGACACCGCCTACAAGCGCCGCAACTTCCCCAAGGACCCGGTCTGGCATCCGGGCGAGACGCCCAGCTTCGGCATCGGCCAGGGCTATCTGAACGTCAACGCCCTGCAGCTCTGCGTGATGGTCTTGCGGCTGGCCAACGGGGCAAAGGCGATCGAGCCGAGGTTGATCCGCTCGATCGGCGGCGTCGAGCGTCCGCCGGGCGGGCTCGCCACCGACCTGGGCGTCGCCAAGGAACACCTCGACCTTGTGCGCGCGGCCATGGCCTCGGTGGCCAACGACGCCGGCGGCACCGGCTTCCTGGCCAGTCAGTTGGGCCTCGGCGACGTGAAGATGGCCGGCAAGACCGGAACTGCCCAGTCCCACACCTACAAGGGCGGCTCACGCGCTACACTGCACCTGGACTGGGCTTGGCGCGACCACGCCTGGTTCGTGGCCTTCGCCCCCTACGACGATCCGCGCTACGCGATCAGCGTGCTGGTCGAGCACGGCGGCTGGGGCGCCTCGGCCGCGGCGCCCAGGGCGCGGGAATTGATGCGCATCGCGCTGCTGAAGGATCCCGAGGTGCGCGCGCGCATCGAGCATCCGCTGCCGATCCCGCCGCTGCCGGCGACTCCGGACGACGACGGCGCGCGCCCGGACGATCCGACGGTCATCGCCGGCCGGGCGCCTAGCCCACATGTCTGAGGCTCCGGGGGGCGAACAGCGCCCGCCCCCATTGGCGGCCTAGTTGGTCGCCGCCGCCTCGTTCAGATCGTGGGTGATGCTGCGGCTGGCGATGAAGAAGTGCACCGCCGCCCAGACGTAACCGATCATGCCGGCAGCGAGGGTCCAGCGCGTACCTTGAGCGGTGGCGGTATGGCAGGCCGTGGCGATGTTCTCCGCGGCCGCCTTGACGCCGGCGTTGCCGCACAGGGCCACATACTCGCCAAGGCCATAGCCGGCGAACAGGTGCTTGGTCACCGCGTCGATCATCACCCCGTAGAACAGTGGTCCGAAGCCCAGGCCGATGAGGTTGATGAAGAAGAAGATCACCGCCGCCGCCGATGCCCGCATGCGCGCCGGCATCAGGTTCTGCGTCAAGCCGTAGAACGGCACGGTGGTGAGGCTGACCAGCGTGCCGGAGACCAACATGATCGCCACCTGCATCCGCCAGTCGGTCTGCATGTAGCCCAGCAGGTAGATCGGCGCCGCGCAAGCCAGCGCCAGCGCCGGCAGCCCGGCGTACCAGCGCTTGCTCCAGCGGGCGAGAAAGTCGGTGATGAACCCGCCCAGGAAGGTGCCCATCAGCGCGGCGACGCCGCTCAGCATGCCCAGCACCAGGCCCACGGTCGTGTAGTCGATGGCGAAACGGCGCACATAGTAGGCGCCGAGGAACGCGCCGCCGCCGGATCCGGCGAAGGTGGCGACCACCGTGCCGATGCAGAAGTGACGGAAGGTCTTGGTCGAGAACTGCTTCTTGACCACTTCCTTCAGCGGCGGGGTTGGCGCGGCTGCCGCGCCGGCCAGGCGACTTGCGTCCCAGTTGCCGCGCGGCGGCTCCTTGACCGTGAAGCGCAGTAGCGGGGCCAACAGGAAGCCGGGCAGGCTTGCGACCACGAAGGCGGTGCGCCAACCATAGTTCTGCGCCAGCCATCCGCCCGCCACCGAACCGATCAGCGCCCCGATCGGGACGCCGATCGAAAACAACGCGATCGCCGAGGTGCGCCTGGACGCCGGGTAATAGTCCGAGATCAGCGAGTGGGCAGGCGCTGCGAGACCGGACTCGCCGATTCCGACGCCGAAGCGGAAGATCATGAGCTGCGTGAAGTTGGCCGCAGTTCCGCACAGCGCAGTCATCGCCGACCACATCAGCGCGCAAGCCGTGATCACATTGACGCGGCCGATCCGCTCCGAGGCGCGCGCCAGGGGATAGCCAAAGAGTGCATAGAAAGTGGCGAAGGCCAGACCCGTCAGCAAGCCCAGTTGGGTGTCGCTGATGTTGAGTTCGACCTTGATCGGCTGGGCGAGGATGCCAAGAATCGAGCGATCAGCGTAATTGTTCGCGTAGATCGCCGCGAGAAGAAACAGCGTCCAGCCCGTCCTATTCTTGCTGAACACGGTGGGCGCCACGACAGAACCCGCCGGCATATCCGATGAGCTCTCGATTTGACCGCCGCTCTTGTCGGCGCCGCCTGTTGTGCCGCTCATAGACCTCCCCCTTATTTTTGTTATGACGTTCTCTAGCCGAGCCGCTTGCCCCGGTCCATGCCCGCTGCAAGGGGCCGGCCGCAAGGTGTCGCCAGCGGTTTCGCGCCCCAACCACGGCAAGATGATGGAACGAAGAGTTTCGCGCCGGCCGCGCTTGAATTAAGACGCTGGATGGCCGCGCCCCACCGGCCGTCCGAAACGGCGCGCCGTTTCGGACGCCAGACCGCGCCACTGCATTAATGACCTCATTCGGCTTACGGGGCGGTGAGGATTTCAAGAGGTTCCGGCGGGCAGGCGTCGGAAGGTCGGACTGAATGGCAACTGGCACTGTAAAATTCTTCAATGGTGAAAAAGGCTTCGGCTTCATCGCTCCCGAGGGCGGCGGAACCGACATCTTCGTGCATATCTCTGCGGTGCAGCGCGCCGGCCTCGACGGTCTGAGCGAAGGCGACCAAGTGAGCTTCGAGGTCGAGCAGGATCGAAGGTCCGGCAAATCAGCGGCGAGCGAATTGCGCCTGCTGGCCGGCGGCGGCGGCGGCGGCCGATCAAGCCCCCGCTCCGAAGGTCGATCCGATCGCTTCGGCGGTGGCGGCGGTGGTTACGGCGATCGCGGCGGCGGTGGCGGATATGGCGACCGTGGCGGCGGCGGGTACGGTGATCGCGGCGGCGGCGGGGGTTACGGTGGCGGCGAACCTCGGCGCGACTCCGCGCCCAGCGGCGGCCCGGGCTCCGGCGTGGTCAAATGGTTCAACCAGACCAAAGGCTTCGGCTTCATCCGTCCTAACGACGGCGGCGCCGACATCTTCGTGCACATCTCAGCCGTCGAGCAGGCGGGCCTGCACGGGCTCGATGAAGGTCAACCCGTCGACTACGAACTCGAGACCGACCGTCGTAGCGGCAAGACCTCCGCGGTTCGGCTGCGCGTCGGACACTAAGGCTCAACGGGCTGCGCGTGCGGCGGCAGGCTGGCCGCGCGCGCAGCACGACGGCGACCAACAGCCGGTAACGCGGCAAGGATTCCTGATGCCGGACGCAGCTACCGGAGCCACTGGCCCTGCGCAGGATCTGCGCTTGGCCTGCGCCCCCAATTTCCGTGACCTCGCCGCGCAGGTGCACGACCTGCCCATGCGACGCGGCATGGTCTATCGCTCGGACATGGTCTTCGCGCCCAGCGAGAACGAGGCCGAATGCCTGCATGCGCTGGGCGTCCGCGTAGTGTTCGACCTGCGCAGCGCCGCGGAATCCGCCGCCTCGCCGAACGCCTTCTGGCGCGATCACGGCGTAGAGGTGCTGGACTTCGACATCGGCTCGGACGTGCGCGCCAAGGGCTCTGTCTGGGACGTGCTCAAGGACGACGCCAGCGCGGCCGCCATCCACGCCCTGCTGAGCCGCATCTACCAGTCGATCCCCGCGGCCAGCGCGCCGGCGCTGCGCAGCCTGTTCGAACGCATCGCCGCAGGCGACGCGCCGGTGATGATCCACTGCTCGGCCGGCAAGGACCGCACCGGATTTGTCAGCGCCATGCTGTTGTCGGCGCTGGGCGCCTCACGCGAGACCATCGAAGCCGACTACCTGGCCAGCGGCGGACGCACGACGCCGGAGCGGCTCGCCTACGCGCACGCGATGGTGAGCGAAGTCGCCGGCGGTCCGCTCGAAGACGACGCCTCGGCCCTGTTGACCGGGGTGCACTTGGACTTCCTGGACAACGCTTTCGGATGGATCGAGCGGAAGTTCGGGACCACTCAGGCCTTCCTCGAGCAGGTCGCGGGCCTGGACGAGGAGCGTCGCCGCCAGGTCCGCAGCCGTCTGATCGAGGCCTGACCTAGCCGGCCAACGCCTGAGCGGGCGCGTGGACGAAGCGCCCGGCGAGCGCGCCATCGCGCAGGAAAACGCGCACTTCGGCGCTCCGGCCTTCCAGAGCGGCGCTTTCGGCCAACGCACGGGCTTGCGCCTCGGCGCGGCCGCCCTGCTTGAAGAATAGCTCGCGCGCCAAGGATTCGGAACGGACAGCCCAGCCATCAGAGGCGGGCGTCACGGAAAACAGCAGAGCCATGGAATGCTCCTATAAGAACTGGGACTTTCAGATGGCCCGAGGTTGGGCCGAGGGCGGCGCTCAATGACACCGCGCTTGCGGCGTCAGCGGCGCATTCGGTGGAGCGGCCAGCGACATCGACGCATCGGGATTCCTTAAATCCTAAGGGATTGCGAGAGGCCACCCTGCCCGCGGCCTGCCTCGCGCGCCAACCAGTACTCCTGATGACGTCGATAGTTTCCGGCGACCGGCGAGACGCCTGTGCCGCGTGGTCGAGGCCGACCAGTCGGCCCGTTGCGTCAGCCGGACCTTGGACCTTGGGATCAACTCCCTCGACACCGGGTGCGGCGGCGGCGGACGCGTTGGGCACAGCCCTCGCCATCGGCTACTAGCCGCGAAATAGGCTGTGCGCTTAGGAACGATCGCTGGCGAACGCGGTTGATGGAGGGCACGAGGTCCTCCTTCAACCGCCATGTCCAAGCACCTGCCCAGCTACCTGCAGCGCGCGCTGCTCTACCTTTGCGCTGGCCTCGGTTGGGGGTTCGCCATCTATCTGGCGGTCAAGCCGGACATGAGCCCGCGCTGACCACTGTCAGGAATGGGTCTTGCCCTCGCCGGTCTCGCGGCGCGCGCGCTCTAGTTCTTCTGCATCCGGCCCATCGAGCGCTTCTTCAGCTTCGCGGGCCTTCTCGCCAACCGGCCCCGTCTTGGCGAACTCGTGCTGTTCGCGCTGGAATTCGCGGCTGGCGTCGTAGTTGCCCTCGCCTTGCACCTGATCCTTGTCGCCCATGGTCGTGCCTCCTGCTGTTCGCAGAAGACAACTCGACCCCGCCCGCCTTGTTCCGCCCGGCTGGTTCCATCAGGCGGCGATCTCGACCTTGGCGCTCATCGCCACGGCCCCGTCTTCGCCGGCCGCCCAAAGGTCGGCGCCGGTCTCGGTCCGCTTCAGATTCAGCGAAAACGGACGCCCGTCGAACGTCGGTCGCTGGGCCCGAAAGCTGAAGCCGACGACCTGCGCGTCCGGCCGGTCGCGAAGATGCAGGTCCATCAGCAGCGTGGCGATCAGGGGCCCGTGCACCACCAAGCCCGGATAGCCCTCTTCGCGTGTCGCGTAGTCCCGGTCGTAGTGGATGCGGTGGGCGTTGAATGTCAGGGCTGAATAGCGAAACAGTTGCACCGCATCGCAGGTCACGGAGCGCGAAGCGTCCGGAGCCGGCTCGGCCGCGACGCGTGCGGGCGATGCGGTGGGTGCGGCTGACGCAGTGGGTTCGCGATAGACCAAGTCCTGCTCCTCCACCACGCACGCGGTTTCGCCGGCGAACACCTCGTGTCGCACGGTGACGAACACCAGCTCGCCGGACGCGCCGCTCTTGGCCGCCACCTGGGCGATGGTCGATCGCCGGCGCAGCGGGCCTTGCGCCGGCAGCGGCGCCGGGAACGTCAGCCGTCCGCCGGCCCACATGCGCCGCGGCAGCAGAATAGGCGGCAGGAACCCGCCACGCTTGGGATGTCCGTCGACGTCCATCTGGGCCTGGCGCGCGCTGGGCAGGAAATACAACCAGTGGCCCAGCGGCGGCGTCTCGCCGGCGCGCCACGGCGGGGTCTGATGGTCCAGGACGGCGGCCAGCCGATCGGCGGCGCTGAGGGAGGCGACGTCCAGCGCCTCTTCCTGGCGTCCCACCCAGCCATCGAATTCGCCCACGGTCGTCATTCTCCGACGTTGTGCTGCGAGAACAGCAGTATGCAGCCCTAACCTCCGCCGATCTTGGGGATTAGATAGACCTCGCTGTCAGGCTTCAGAGGCGCGCTGTAGGCGTTTCGGTAGATCTCGCCATCGATGGCGATGGCCATCTTCCGCTCGATGAAATCTCCGAGGCCGGGGAACCGGTCCTCCAGCTCGAGGATCATCCGCCGCACCGTGTCGGCCGCGACGTCGAACTCGGCCGTCCCGCCGGTGAAATCCAGGCAGTCTGAGCAGGCGACCACGTGGGCCATCGCCCTACCCCTTCTGCAAGGCCGCCCGGATCTTCGGCGGCGACAACGGCAGGTCGTCGAGCCGCACGCCGGTCGCCGCACGCACCGCATTGGCCACCGCGGCCAGCGGCGGCACGATCGGCACCTCGCCGACGCCTTTGGCCCCGAACGGGTGGCGCGGATTCGGCACCTCGACGAGCACCGCATCGATCATCGGCAGGTCCGAGGCCACCGGCACGCGGTAGTCGAGGAAGCCGGCGTTTTCCATCCGTCCGTCGACGTCGAACACATATTCCTCGTTCAGCGCCCAGCCGACGCCCTGCGCCACGCCCCCCTGCACCTGGCCTTCCACGTAGGAGGGGTGGATGGCGCGCCCGACATCCTGGGCGGCGGTGTAGCGCAGCACGGTGACCTGCCCGGTCTCGGGGTCGACCTCGACGTCGCAGATGTGGGCGCCGAAGCCCGGCCCGGCGCCCTGAGCGTTGAGCGACACCTCCGCCGAGATCGGCCCTCCCGTACGGCCCGACTGGGCGGCCAGGGTGTCGAGGTCGAGGCGGCGCGCCCCGCCCTTGGGGTCCAGCGGTCCAATCGCTGCGCCGGCTTCCCAGGTGACCGTCTCCACCGGCACGTCCCAGATCAGCGCCGCGCGGCGCTTCAATTCCTCGATCACCTTTTCGGCGGCCTGCACCACCGCCATCCCGGTGGCGAAGGTCGTGCGGCTGCCCCCGGTCAGGCCGGTGAAGCCGATGGAGGCGGTGTCGGCGACGATCGGGCGGACCCGCTCGACCGGCAGGCCCAACACCTCGGCCGCCATCATCGCCATGGACGCGCGTGAGCCGCCGATGTCCGGGCTGCCTGTGGCGACCACCGCGCCGCCGTCCTCGGAAAGGTGCACAGCGGCGGACGATTCCCCACCGATGTTGAACCAGAAGCCCACCGCGACGCCGCGTCCCTGGTTCGGGCCGAGCGGGGCCTTGTA
Source organism: Phenylobacterium sp. (assembly GCF_030697305.1). Taxonomy (GTDB): domain Bacteria; phylum Pseudomonadota; class Alphaproteobacteria; order Caulobacterales; family Caulobacteraceae; genus Phenylobacterium. The sequence continues at coordinate 13,995 of NZ_JAUYQL010000127.1, forward strand.
GTGCGGATGGCTCTCGATCGCGTCGAGGGTCTCCATGAAGCCGATGTTCTCGAACGTCGGGCCGTAGGCGGCCTTCATCCCGTCGCGCACGCCGTTCAGTCGGCGGATGGCGATCGGGTCCAGGCCCAATTGCTGGGCGAGCTCCTCGATGGCGCTCTCCACCGCGAATGCGGCGATCGGCGCGCCGGGCGCGCGATATGCGGCGACCTTCGGGCTGTTGGTCACCACGTCCCAGCCGACGACGCGGAAATCGGCGACATCGTAGCAGGCGATGGCGGTCATCGAGGCCGCGCCCGCAGGAGAGCCCGGGAAAGCGCCGGCCTGGAACTTCAGTTCGACATCGGCCGCGGTGATGCGGCCCTCGCGGGTCGCGCCCAGCCGAACGTGCATCACCGAGCCGGAGGTCGGGCCCGTGGCGGTGAACACCTCCTCGCGGGTCATCACCATCTTCACCGGCGCGCCGGACTGGCGTGACAGCGCCAGCGCCAGCGGCTCCAGATAGACCGTGGTCTTGCCGCCGAACCCGCCGCCGATCTCGGCCGGCGTCACGCGGATGTCGGAGATCTCGATCCCCAGCACCTTGGCGCAGTAGGTCCGGACCATGAACTGGCCCTGGCTGGAGCTCCACACCTGGCATTGGCCGTCGGCGGCCATCTCGGCGACGCAGGCATGCGGCTCGATGTAGCCCTGGTGGACGGCCTGGGTGGTGTAGCGACGATCGATCACCACTTCGGCGGCGGCCAGGGCGGCGTCCACGTCCCCGCGCACGAACAGATGACGCTTGGCGATGTTCGACGGACTGGCCGGCCGCGGACTGACGCCTTCGGTGAACAGGTGGGAGTGCAGCAGCGGCGCGTCGGGCGCCATCGCCGCCTCGACGTCGATCACGTGAGGCAGGGTCTCGTAGGTCACCTCGATCAGGGCGACGGCCGCCTCGGCGATCGAGGCGCTGACGGCGGCCACGGCGGCGACGGGGTGACCCTGATAAAGCACCTTGTTGCGGGCCATGACGTTCATCGCCAAGTCGCGCAGGTTCGAGGCGCTCTCGCCCGCTTCGTATTCCTGCGACGCCAGGTCGGGGAAATCGGCCGCGGTGACGATCGCCTTCACGCCGGCCAACGCGCGCGCCTTGCGGGTGTCGATGGAGACGATCCTGGCATGGGCGTGCGGACTGCGCTTGACCCGTCCGGTCAGCATGCCGGGCGCGCGGAAATCGGCGCCGTACGCCGCACGGCCGGTGACCTTGTCGACACCGTCCGGACGAACCGGTCGGGTGCCGATGACCTTCAGCGCGGCCGTGTCGGGCCGGTTTTTCGTCGGTGCGTCGCTCATGCCGCCCTCACCTGTCTCAGCTCGGCCGCCGCGTCCATGACGGCGCGGATGACCTTGTCATAGCCCGTGCAGCGACAGAGGTTGCCCGCCAGCCAATAGCGGGTCTCGGTCTCGGTCGGGTCGGGGTTGGCGTCCAGCAGCGCCTTGGCCGCGATCAGCAGGCCGGGCGTGCAGAAACCGCACTGCAGGGCGGCATGGTCGAGGAATTTCTGCTGCAGCGGGTGCAACTCTCCGCCCCGCGCCATGCCCTCGATGGTCTCGATGCGACGGCCTTGCGCCTCGGCCGCCAGGATCAGGCACGAGCAGGTCAACCGCCCGTCCAGGATCACGCTGCAGGCCCCGCAGTCGCCGGAACCGCAGCCTTCCTTGGAACCTGTCAGGGCCAACTCGTCGCGCAGCGCGTCCAGCAACGTGACGCCGGCCTCGGTCAGGAACTCGACCGGGTCGCCGTTCACCGTCGCGCTGATGTGGATCTTGCTCATGTTCGTTCGCTCGCTCTGCGATAGGCGATGGCCGCGGCGCGGCGCGCGAGCACGCCGGCGATGCGGGTTCGGTATTCGGCGGTGCCGCGCTTGTCGCTGATTGGCCGGCAGGCGGCTTCGGCGGCCTGGGCCAAGGCGTCCAGCGCCGCGTCGTCGAGGGTCGTGCCGATCAAGGCCGCGCCAGCCGCCTCGACCAGCAGCACCGTGGGCGCGACGGCGCCCAGCGCGACGTGCGCTTCTGAACAAACTCCGGCCGCGTCGAGCGTCAGGCTGACGCCGGCGCCGACAACAGCGATGTCCATCTCGGTGCGTGGGATCTGCCGCAGATAGGCGTCGCTCGCACGGGCTGCGCGCGGCGGCAGACGGATCTCCAACAGGAATTCATCGGGTGCGAGAACGGTCGCGCCGGGCGCGGTGACTACCGCCTCAACCGGTAGCTCGCGACGCCCCTGCCCGCCGACCACCACGCAGATCGCCCGCGCCGCCACCAGGGCCGGAACGCTGTCGGCGGCGGGCGAGGCGTTGCACAGGTTGCCGCCGATCGAGGCGCGGCCCTGCACCTGGGTCGAACCGATCAATTGCACGGCCTCGACGACGCCGGGCCAGGCGTGAATCAGCGCCGCGTGCTCGCCAAGCTCAGCGCCGGATGTGCTCGCGCCGATGACAAAGCCGCCATTCTCCTGGCGCACGCCGATCAGGCCGGGAATGCGCTTCAGGTCGACGATCCGCTGCGGCTTGACCCGTCCGGCGCGCATCTGCACCAGCAGGTCGGTGCCGCCCGCCAGCACCTTGGCGCCGCCTCCGGCCAGGGCTTCGATCGCCCCGGCCACGCTCGCCGGCGCGACATAGTCGAGATCCGCCATGCTTCCTCCTGACGCCGCGACGAGCCGACATGCGCCAAATTGGGCGCGTCGATCTCCGATGGCGGCTTAGGCGGCTATGGTTGCACCCGGGGCGGCATGTGATCAATGCCCGGGGCAGCGAAGCCCTCAGGCTGCGGAGGCGCGTGCCTGGGAGATCGCCTCCAGAACTTCCAGATAGGGTTCGGCATGGGCGCGCAGATGCGGCCCCGCCTGCAGCGCGTTGGCCAGGAACCGTGAGCCGGCCAGCGACAGATCCGCCAGAGCGGCCGCCGCTCCGTCCACCTCGCCCTGGGCCTTGCGGGCGGCGTCGAGCAACGACAGTTCACGCTGATGGGTGCGATGGACATAGCGGATCTGGTAGCTCAGCAGCCGCCAGTTCATCGGCTTGACCACGAACGACGTCGCGCCCGCCTCGTAGGCCCGATCGATGGCGCTGACGTCGTCGCGGCCGGTGACCACGATCACCGGGATGTGGGCGTGGCGGGGTTCGGCGCGCATGCGACCCAGCACCTCGAAGCCGTCCATGCGCGGCATCTCGAGATCGAGGAGCATGACGTCGGGGGTCGCGGCTTCCAACGCCGCCAGTCCGGCGAAGCCATCCTCAGCGACAACCACGCTGGCGTGCTCGGTGGTCAGATGCACCTGGGCGAACTCGCGCAAGATGGGGTCGTCGTCGACGTACAGGATCCGCGTCGTGTCCTGCAGCACGTAGAAGAACGCGTCGCTCGCGGATGATTGCGCCATGAAACGACGACCTTGCCGGTGAAACCACGAACAGATTAAGCCGCCAGTCATTAATGTCATGTAACCGATAAACTCCAACATCTTCCAAGACTTAGGACTGTGGGCAAATGTCGGTCGGGCGAACGGCGCGCCGCCGCTCCATCCGCGGCAAGCTGACCTGGCTGGTGGTCGCCTCGACGAGCCTCGCCGTGGCGCTGGTGGCCGTGGTCTCCACCGTGCGCGACGGCCGCCGCGAGGCCGCGTTACAGACCGACCACCTGCGCGCCACCGCCGCGGTGATCGCCTCGCTGAGCGGAGAGGCCGCGGCCCAGGGCGACCGCACCCGCGCCTTCGCCGCGCTGCGCTCGATCGCCGCCCTCCCGGACGTCGGCTACGCGCGCATCGAAACGCCGGACGGCGTCATGCTGGCCGAGGCCGGCGCCGCCGTGCGCCTGACCCGTGACGCCAAGATCGCCGCCGACCAGGACCTTTCGCTTCTGTCCATGCTCCGCTCGCGCACCGTCGAGGTCAGCGCGCCGGTGGTCTACGCCCGCCGCGACGTCGGCCGGGTTGTGCTGCTGGGCCGCCTGCACGGGGTGGGCGAGCGGCTGGCGTCGAGCCTGCTGATCGGCCTGCTGGCGGCGCTGGCGGCGACCGCCGCGGGGCTCGCCGTCGCCTGGCGGCTGCAGCGCGGCATCGCCGGCCCGATCCTGGCGCTGACCCGCGCCATGGGCGAGATGCGCGAGCGTCGCGACTTCGAGCAGGGCCCTGACATCGCCGCTGACGACGAGGTCGGCGATCTGGTGGACGGCTTCAACGCCATGCTGGCCGAGATCCGCACCCGCGACGGCGAGATCGCCCGCCACGTGGCCGGCCTCGAACATACCGTCGCCCAGCGCACCTCGGACTTGGTCGACGCCAAGGAGGCGGCCGACGCAGCCAACAGCGCCAAATCGGACTTCCTGGCGACCATGAGCCACGAGATCCGTACCCCGATGAACGGCATCATGGTGATGGCCGAGATGCTTGCCGCCGGCGATGTGCCGCCTCGCCAGCGCCGTTTCGCCGAGGTGATCGCCAAGTCCGGCTCCAGCCTGCTGGCGATCATCAACGACATCCTCGACTTCTCGAAGATCGAGGCCGGCAAGATGGATCTGGAGGCCGCTCCGGTCGATCCATGTGAGATCGCGGACGACGTCTGCAGCCTGTTCTGGGAACGCGCCCGCTCCAAGGGGCTGGACCTCGCCGCCTACGTCGACCCGTCAGTCCCCCAGATCATCGAGGCCGACGCGGTGCGTCTGCGTCAGGTGGTCGGCAACCTGATCAACAACGCCATCAAGTTCACCGAGAGCGGCGCGGTGCTGGTCGAGTTGACCGCGCCGCAACCCGGCCGCCTGCGCGCCGCGGTCCACGACACCGGCATCGGGATTCCCGCGGACAAGCTGTCGACCCTGTTCACCGCCTTCACCCAGGCCGACCAGTCGACCACCCGGCGGTTCGGCGGCACGGGCCTGGGCCTGGCGATCTGCAAGCGCCTGGTCGAGGCGATGGGCGGCGCCATGCACGTCCGCAGCAAGGTCGGCCAGGGCTCGATGTTCGGCTTCGAGGTCCCGGTCGTGGTGATCGAGCCCGCCCGCGCCTGGCCGGCGCTCACCGGCGTCGCCGATCTGGGCCTGGAGGGGTCTGCCAGCCGCGCAGCCATGCGCCGCTACCTGACGCGGTCGGGCCTGACGTTCGCCCAAGCGCCGGGCGATGCGGACATCGTCATCTGCGATCCCACCGCGGCGCCAGCCGCATCAAGCGATCGCATTCCGACCCTCTGCGTCGGTGAATACGGCGATTCGACTCCTGCACAGTTGCAGCAGACCGGTCGCGTTGACGCTGTCCTGATCCAGCCTTTCCGCCGGCAGGACCTGCACACGGTGTTGGAGGCATGGCGGGACAAGCGTCCGCTGGCGAGCGCCCTGGATTCCGGCGAGCAAGCGCAGCAGGCCGCGACCGCGACCTTCTCCGGGCGCCGCGTCCTGGTGGCCGACGACAGCGCCGTCAATCGCGAGGTGGCGATGGAAGCCCTGTCGCGCCTGGGGATCCACGTCAGCGTCGTCGTCGACGGCCGTGAGGCGGTTCGCGCGGTCGCCGAGGGCGGCGTCGACCTGGTGCTGATGGACGGCAGCATGCCGGAGCTGGACGGCTATGACGCCACCCGCGAGATCCGGGCCGCGGAAGCCCGCTCCGGCGCCCCACGCCTGCCGGTGGTGGCCCTGACCGCCCATGTGGTTGGCGCGGCGGCCGAGGCCTGGCGTGACGCCGGCATGGACGCGGTGTTGCACAAGCCCTTCACCCTCGCCTCGCTGGCCCAGACCCTGGCGAAATTCCTGACCCCGGATGAGACGCCGCTCGCCCAACCCGAGCCGATCCCAGCGGCGGAAGCGACACCGCAGCCTGCGCTCGACGATCTCCTCGATCCCAACGTGACGGCCGAGTTCGCGGCGATGACCGCCGCCGGCCGCGGCGAATTTGTCGAGCGGGTGCGCCGGCTGTATCGCGAGAACGCGCCCGAAGCGGCCCAGGCCGCGGCGGACGCGGCCCGGGCCGGAGACGCCGCCGAGCTCGCCCGCGCGGCCCACGCGCTGAAGTCGATGAGCTTGAACATGGGCGCCCGTGCGGTGTCCGAGCTTGCCGCGCGGCTGGAGTCTGCCGCGCGTGACGGCATCGTCGATCATGCCGGAGCCGCCGCCCTGCCGGAGCGTCTGGCCGCAACACTCGCCGTGATGGAGGGCGCGACGCCTGTCGCCGAGCCTTCGCGCAGCCAGACCGCAGACGAGGAGGAGCTGCGCCTCGCCGCAGACCTCGCCCAAGCGGCTCAACGCGGCGAGTTCCACATGGTCTACCAGCCGCAGGTCGCCCGCGACGGCGAAACGCTGGCCGGCGTGGAGAGTCTGCTGCGCTGGCGTCACCCCGTGCGCGGCGACGTCAGCCCCGCCGACTTCATCCCCATCGCCGAACGGCACGGGTTGATCCGACCGATCACCCTTTGGGTGCTCGAGCGGGTGATGCAGGAAACCGCCGACCTTGCGCCCCTGTCCGTCGGCTTCAACGCCTCGGCGTTGGAGTTCGGCGACACGCGCTTCGTCGACGACATCGCCATGCTGATCGCCGCCCATCGCTTCGAGCCCGAACGCCTGGAGATCGAGATCACGGAGACGGCGATCCTCAACGACGGCGAGGAGGTTCGCCGCAGCATCGAGCGGCTGCATTCATTGGGCGTGCGCATCGCCCTCGACGACTTCGGCGTCGGCTATTCCAGCCTGAGCCACCTGCGCATGTTCGCCTTCGACAAGCTGAAGATCGACCGCGCCTTCGTCACCGAGTGCGCCGAGAACGTCCAGGCCGCGACGCTCGTCCACGCGGTGGTCAGCATCGGCCGCGCGTTGGGCATGAAGGTCGTCGCCGAGGGCGTGGAGACGCAGGCCCAGCAGCGCTTCCTGAAGACCGCTGGCGTCCACGCCATGCAGGACTATCTGTTCGGCAAACCCGCGCCGGTAGAGGATCTGAGGGCCTGGACGTCGCCGCTGGCGGCCGTCGCATCCGCGGTATGAACCCGCGTCGCGCCAGCAGGTTACAGGCCTGAAACGACACGCATAATCCGGATATCACGGCTTTGGTTTAACCAGCCTGAAACGTCTGCGGCTCTTTCTGGGCAGGATTGTAGACCTCAGGTCGAAAACTTGACCCCTTCTTCTGCGAGCGACCCGCGGCGACGTTCGCCCCCGCATGGCCTGTGGCGGCGGTTCGTCGCCAGCGCGCGTGGCGGCGTGGCGGTGTGGTTTGGTCTGGCGACTCCGGTGCTCGCCGTGCTGGTGGCCGGCGCCATCGATCTGGCCTCACTGCTGTCGGACCGGTCCGCCATCCAGGACGTCGTCGACGCCGCCGCGATCCAGGCGGCCCAGCAGAGCTCCGTGTCAGAGGCCGCCGCGCTCGGCGAGCGCAGCAAACACTTCGTCGATGAGCAGCTGGCCAAGCGCAAGATCCGCCTGAACTACGCCGTCAACACCGCGGTCGCCAAGGACGGCAGTGTGACCATCACGGTCAGTGGGAAGCGCACCTCGTTCTTCGGCAACATGCTGCCGCCCGGCGGCTGGCCCATCAACCAGGACGCCACCGCCAGCCCGATGGGCCGGGTGCCGCTGTGCGTGCTGACGTCGGGCAAGGACGACGCCAACCGCCTGGATATGAAGGGCAACGCCCACATCACCGCGGCCGGATGCCTGGTGCATGCGAACGCCGACATCGCCGTCGAAAGCACCGCCTGGCTGAAGGCCGCCCTCATCCAGGCGTCGGGCCTGGCGGCGGGCCGCATCACGCCGACCGCCCAGCAGAGCGCGCCGCTGATCGAGGATCCGTTCAAGTCGATGACCATCAAGACCCCGGCCAGCCTGTGCTTGCCGCTCGACGTCATCCTCAGCATCGGCCTGAACACCCTGCCGCCAGGCGTCCACTGCGGCAAGTACATCGCCGGCAAGGGGGCGACCCTGCGCCTGCAGCCGGGAGAACATTATTTCAGCGGCAAGCTCGAACTGAAAGAGAACGGCATCCTGCAGGGCGACGACGTGGTGCTGGTTTTCGACAAGGATTCCGACTTCAAGTTCTCCGGCAGCTCGCAGATCGACCTGACCGGCCGCAAGAAGGGCGCGTTCGCCGGCTTTGTGCTGGCCACCACGCGCAACAACACCCGCACCTTCGAGATCTCCAGCGACAACGCCCGCGAGCTGCTGGGCACCATCTACATCCCGGCGGCGACGCTGAAGGTGACTGGGGCCGGCAACGACATCGCCGACCAGTCGGCCTGGACCGTCGTCGTGGCGAAGGAGATCAAGATGGAAGGCAGTCCGAACCTGGTGATCAATTCCAACTACTCGGTGGGCGGCGTGCCGGTCCCCACCGGCGTCGGCCCGACAACCCAGGGATCGCGCCTGACCAACTGACCGAGCCGGCGCGAAGGTGCGGAGCATGCCCTGCAGCGCGTCTCAGAGCAGCTTCGCGCCGACCAGGATCTCAGCACGCCAGCCTCTACGCCCGACGCCGCCCGGGAGGATCAGCGAGGCCCAGCAGGATCACCGCCGGAACGGCGACCAGTAAAAAATCACTTCGGAATGCATGCGGCGAGCTAAGACAGAGGCGAACTCGGTCGGATAGCAGCGCTGCGAAGCGCGAGCTGGCTGGCCGGGGCTATTGAGGGCTCGCGAGCCCCGGCCAGCGGATCTGTCCCAGACTGGAGAGACATGGTCAGATCTGAAACGCCTGACGCAGGAAGCGGGCCAACAACGCCGCCGCACCACGCGGCGCCGAAAAAAGGGGAGAAACGCATGAGTGGGAATGGCCGATCTGTCGAAGGCTCGATTGCCCTGGTGACCGGCGCCGCGAGCGGCATGGGAGCGGCGACCGCCAGGATCTTCGGTGAGCTTGGCGCGCGCGTCGCCGTCACCGACCGCGCCCAGGACGCCGCCGAGGCCGTGGCCGCCGAAATCCGCGCCGGCGGCGGCGACGCCCGCGCCTGGGCTCTCGATGTCGGCGACCCCGACGCCATCGTGCGCGTCGTCAACGACGTGGCCGCCCACTTCGGCGGCCTCGACATCCTGGTGAACAACGCCGGCGTCGCCGGTTTCCTCGCCATCGACAACGACGGCTACGAGGACCTGTGGGACCGCATGCTGGCGATCAACCTCAGCGCCCACCAGCGGACCGTCCGCGCCGCCCTTCCTCACCTGCGCAAGTCCGACTCCCCGCGAATCGTCAACATCGCCTCCACCGAGGCGCTGGGCGCAACGGCGATGGACAGCGCCTACGCCGCATCCAAGGCAGGCGTCACCGGCCTCACCCGCGCCCTTGCCGTGGAGCTCGGTAAGGAGGGGATCACCGTCAACTGCATCTGCCCGGGCCCGATCGAGACGCCGATGACCGCCTTCGCACCGGCGGAAGACAAGGAGACCTACGCGCGCCGCCGCACCTCGCTGCGGCGCTATGGTCTGCCGGAAGAGGTCGGCCACATGACCGTCAGCCTCTGCCTGCCGGCCGCCTCCTACATCACCGGAGCCGTGATCCCGGTGGACGGCGGCCTGATGGCCCGCAACGCGTGAACCCCGGGAGGAACGAGCAGGTCTACGGCGATATCTGCGTCACCCGCCACGGCCGCTAGTCGGCGGTGGCGACCACGCCGTCGCCGATCAGCCGCTCGACCTCGTCGTCCGCGTAGCCGGCCTCGGCCAGGATGGCGCGGGTGTGTTGTCCCAATGCGGGCGCAGGGCCAGCCGGGTCGATCGGCGTCTCCGACCAGCTTCCCGATTGCGGCATGGTGCGCATCCGCCCTGCGAGCGGATGGTCGACGGTCTGGAAGAAACCGACGTCCTTGAGGTGGGGGTCGTCTTCGATCGACTCCAGCGTGTGCAGCGGCATCGCCGGAATGTCCGCCTCCTCCAGGATCGCCAGCCACTCCGCGGTGGTCCGCTCGACCAGGATCTCGGCGACCAGGCCGTACAGAGCGTCGATGTTGGCTGCGCGGCGCCCGATGCTGGAGAACCGCTCGTCGTGCGTCATCAGGTCGCCATGGCCGGTGGCCGCAAAGAACCGCGTCCACTGAGCGTCGTTATAGGGCAGCACGCCGATGTAGCCGTCGCGGGTGGCGAACGGCTTGCGGTTCGGCGACAGCAAGCGCGGATAGCCGTAGGGTCCGGTCGGAGGGTCGAAGCTCTGCCCATTCAGATGCTCGCCCATCACGAACTGGACCATGGTCTCGAACATCGGCAGCTCGACCTCCTGGCCGACGCCGGTGCGCTGGGCGTTCAAAAGGCCCGCCAGCAGCATGTTGGTCCCCTGCAGGCCGACGACGCGGTCGGCCAGGGCCAGCGGCACGTAACGCGGCTCGCCGCCCAGGGCGCGCTGCATCAGCATCGGTATGCCGGAGACCGCCTGCACCAGGTCGTCATAGGCAGGCTTGGCCGCATAGCGCCCGCCGCGGCCGTATCCAACCAGAGACACATAGACAAGCTTGGGGTTGCGCGCCTTGAACGCCGCATAGTCGAGGCCCAATCGGCCCAGCGCGGCAGGACGGATGTTCGACAGCAACGCGTCGCAGGTCTCGGCCAAGCGCAGCACGATCTCACGCCCTTCGGGGCGCTTCAGGTCCACCGCCAGGCTCTTCTTCCAGCGGTTGATGTGAATGAAGTTGGGTCCGATGCCTGGGCTGGGCGCATTGCCGAGGTAGCGCGCGTCGTCGCCGCCCAGCGACTCAATCTTGATCACCTCCGCGCCGAGGTCGGCCACCACCTGAGTGGCCAACGGCCCCATCAGGATGGTGCTGATGTCGATAATTCTAACGCCGGCGAGTGGTCCGCCCATGTCTTTTCACCGTCGCGCTGATAGTAATCGAGCGATTGTATTGCATGGCGCGCGGGCCAATCGCGAGCCCCATGGACGGAGTAAACATGACGTCGGGTAAATGGGACGAAGACGAAAGCGTCGTGATGTTCGCCGAGTCTGTTGGTCGGTTCCTCGACCGAGAAGCGCCGCCGGAGGTCTACGCCAAGTGGCGTGAGGACGGCGTGGTCGATCGCGCGTTCTGGACCAAGGCGGCCGAGGCGGGCCTGCTGGGTCTGTCCATCGATCCGGAATACGGCGGCCACGGCGGCGACTTCCGCCACGAGGCGACGCTGATCCGTCAACTGTTCCTGCGCGGTCTCAACGCCTTCGGCGCGCCGCTGCACAACGCCATCGTCGCCCCCTACATCCAAATGTACGGCACCGAGGATCAGAAGCGCCGCTGGCTGCCGAAGATGGTGACCGGCGAGCTGATCTCCGCCATCGCCATGAGCGAGCCGGGCGCCGGGTCCGACCTGCAGGGCGTGCGCACCCGCGCCGTGCGCGACGGCGACAGTTATGTGATCAACGGCCAAAAGACCTTCATCACCAACGGCCAGACCGCCAACTTGATCGCCGTGGTCTGCAAGACCGATCCGGAGGCAGGCTCGCGCGGGGTGTCGATCGTCTTCGTCGAAACTGACGGCTGCGCCGGCTTCCAGCGCGGCCGCAACCTCGACAAGCTGGGCCTCGAAGCAGCAGACACCTCCGAACTGTTCTTCGAGGACGTCCGCGTGCCGGTGGAGAACCTGCTCGGCGGGACCGAAGGCCAGGGCTTCTATCAGCTGATGCAGAAGCTGCCGCAGGAACGGTTGATGATCGCCGTCCAGGCGCTCGGCGCCATCGACCGCGCGATGGCCTTGACCATCGACTACGTGAAAGAACGCAACGCGTTCGGCAAAAAGCTGATCGAGTTCCAGAACACGCAGTTCAAGCTGGCGGAGTGCAAGACCGAGGCGGCGGTGGCCAAGGCGTTCGTCGACGACTGCATCGAGACCCACCTGCGCGAGGGCCTGGACGCGACCAAGGCCTCGATGGCCAAGCTGTGGCTGTCGGAGTGCGAAGCACGCATCGTCGACGAGTGCCTGCAGCTCTTCGGCGGCTACGGCTACATGGCCGAGTACCCGATCGCCCAGATGTACCGCGACGCCCGCGTGCAGCGCATCTACGGCGGCACCAGCGAGATCATGAAGGTGCTGATCTCGCGGAGCCTCTGAGGCGAATCCGCTTATCCCGGCGAAAGCCGCGATGAGCGGCGTAGTCTTGACGTCAGCGTGCCGCGGGAACCTTAAGCCAACCGCACGTACTCATAGTCGACGGCCTGCCCGTTGATCCCGCGGTCCGGCGGCGCGATCCAGCCGGCCATCTTGCCTGGCTGGGTGACCGGCTGCATGAGGCTGTGGACGAAGGCGCGGTCGGCCTCGGTGGGCAGCCAGTCGCCCTTGCGCTGGTCGAACGCCTCGCGGCTGATCGGTGCGCCGTCGACGTCGGTGGCGCTCCCCGCCCAGACGCCGATTTCGCGCCGGAAGCGCATGCTGGGCAGACGCACACGGAAACTGTAGCCCGCCGCCTCGATCTGCAGGTTCCAGCGGTCCATGAATAGCTGGCACTCCGCGGCGTAGGCGCGACGCGTGGTCTCGTTCATGGCGTTGCGCAGCGGGATGTCCTCGCGCTTCACCCCGCCCTTCCCGTCCGGGGTCTCCAGTTCGAAACTCTGGCCCAGCGCCAGGTGGTCCTCGAACTGCGCCTCGTCGGGCCGGCCCTTGATGCCGCTGGCGAAATAGAGCGCGGCGTTGGACGACGACTCCGACCCGAACAGGTCCAGCGCCGAGGAGAACCAGAAGTTGACGTACTTCTGCAGCGTCGGCAGGTCGATGGCGCCGGCCGCGCGCACCGCCAGCGGATCTTCCGATCCCAGCTCGCGCATCACCTGCAGGGTGCGCGCGATCACCCGGGCAAGGCCCGTATGGCCGATGAACATGTGGTGGGCTTCTTCGGTCAGCATGAACCGGCAGGTACGGGCCAGCGGGTCGAAGGCCGATTCCGCCAGCGACTTGAGCTGATACTTGCCGTCGCGGTCGGTGAAGAAGGTGAACATGAAATAGCTGAGCCAGTCCGAGATCGGCTCGTTGAAGGTGCCCAGGATCCGCGGCTTGTCGGTGTCGCCCGAGTGCCGGGTCAACAGCTCCTCGGCCTCCTCGCGGCCGTCGCGACCAAAATAGGCGTGCAGCAGATAGACCATCGCCCACAGGTGGCGGCCCTCCTCCACATTCACCTGGAACAGGCCGCGCAGGTCGTAGAGCGACGGCGCGGTGTGGCCGAGCAGCCGTTGCTGTTCCACCGAGGCCGGCTCGGTGTCGCCCTGCGTCACGATCAGCCGGCGCAGGGTCGAGCGATGCTCACCCGGGACCTGGGCCCACACCGGCTTTCCGAACTCGTCGCCGAAGCCGATGCGCCGGTCCTGCTCCTGCTCGGCCAGGAAGATCCCCCAGCGATAGTCCGGCATCTTCACCTGGCCGAACGAGGCCCAGCCGCGGGCGTCCACCGAGACCGCGGTGCGCAGATAGATATCCGCGGACTGGAAGTCGCTGGGCCCCATGTCGCGCCACCAGTTGAGGAATTCGGGCCGCCACTGCTCCAGCGCACGCTGCAGGGTGCGGTTGGAGCCCAGGTCGACGTTGTTGGGGATCTGTTCCTGATAGTCGATCGACATCACACTCGCTCCCGGTCGAACAGCGGCTTGGCGCCGGTTCCGAACAGTTTCAACGCCCCGCGCTCGCCTGTCGCATTGGGCCGATAGAACACCCAGTTCTGCCAGGCCGACAGGCGGGCGAACACCTTGGTCTCCAGGGTCTCGGCGCCCGGAAAACGAAGGTTCGCCTCCAGACCCGTGAGCGCGTCCGGCGACAGACTGGTCCGCTCTTCGAACGCCAACCGAATCTCGTCGTCCCAGTCGAGCTCGTCCGGCGTGAACGTCACCAGGCCATTCTCGGAAGCCTCCGCGGCGTCGAGGGCCTGGCCGGCCAGGCCGCGCAGGCTCTCCAGCACGGCTTCGTCGTCGTTGAACCGGGTCGCCAGCCGCGAACGCCCGTTGACCATCGGCAACAGGCCGAAATTGGTCGCATCCAGCAGCAGCTTCGGCGCGATCTCCGGACTGTCCAGCGCCTCCAGCATGTAGCTGCGGTCCGCCGCCAGCGCGATCTCCATCAGGACGCCGGCGAAGCAGGAGCCGGGGTCGATCACCGCGTAGAGGCTGCGCGAGGTGACATCCAGCCGCGCCAGGGTCCTGCGCAACAGGCCCGCCGTCTCGCGCACCAGCCAGTCGTCGCCCAGACGCACGAGCGCATCGCCCGCCGCCAGCACGCCCGCCGCTTCGCCCTTCGTGCGCAGCGCGATCAGGCCCAGCGCAGCCTCGTTGGTCCGCAGCATCAGGATGGCGTCGTCCAGTTCGCGCGCCATGCGTAGCGGCCACCAGGCGTCCCCCGCGGCGTGGATCGCGGTCACGTCGCTCGGTTGTGGACCGTTCGGCGCGTGCACGGTCAAGGTCGCCACCTCGGACGCGCGATCGATGCGCACCTCCACATGGTCGTATCGCCAACCGTCGGCTTCCATCTGGCGGTTCAACGGGCGCAGGCTGATCCCCTCGCCCGCGGCCGGCCGCCGCGATTGCGTCGTCAGCGCCTCGGCCCGCTCGCGCACCAGGCCCGAAAAGGCGTTCGGCGAGGCGATCTCATCGACCAGTCCCCAGGCCTGGGCGCGCGGCGCGCGCACCCCGTCGGCGCTGGTGCAGAACACGTCTGCGAGGTCGCGTCGAACACCGCGCTTGTCCACCACCCGGCTCAGGCCGCCGGTGCCAGGCAGCACGCCCAGCAACGGCGCCTCCGGCAGGCTGACCACCGTCGAGCGGTCGTCGACCATGACGATCTCGTCGCAGGCCAGCGCCAGTTCGTAGCCGCCGCCGGCGGTCGTTCCGTTCAGGGCGGCGATGAACTTCAGCCCGTCATGGCGGCTGGAATCCTCCATGCCGTTGCGGGTCTCGTTGGTGAACTTGCAGAAGTTCACCTTCCACTGATGGCTGGACGCCCCCAGCATGTAGATGTTGGCCCCGGCGCAGAACATCCGGTCCTTGCCGCTGGCCAGAACCACGCAAGCCGCCTGCGGGTGCTCGAAGCGGATGCGCTGCAGCGCGTCATGCAGCTCGATGTCGACGCCGAGGTCGTAGGAATTGAGCTTCAGCTTGTAGCCGGGCGCCAGGCCCGCATCCTCGTCGACGTCCAGCGTCAGCGTGGCGAGGCGGCCATCCACCGCAAGCTTCCAGTGCCGGTAATCTTCCGGCCGCCGATCAAAGGTGATCAAGGGTGTGGCTTCCTTCCCATTCGATTGGCGTTGCGCATTATAATGCATCTATTTCGCTGAACCGCCGTTATAATGCATATCGCCACACAAGCCTAGGCGACTTCCACAGCCATGTTCAGGTCTTCCAGGCTCGCTTCCTGAGTTCGGCCCGCGGTGTCCACCATCGCATCGGCCCGCGCATAGAGCCCCTCGCGCCGCCGCAGGATCGCCTCTAGGTCGGCCATCGCTTCCGGGGTGTTGGACATCGGCCGGGTGTCGCCCTGGGCCAGCACCCGGTCCATGTGCTCGCGCGGCGAGGCCTTGATCCAGACGGTGAAGCAAGTGCTGAGCAGGCGCTCGAATGTCGCCGGCTCCGACACGATGCCGCCGCCGGTGGCGATCACCGCCTGGGTGTCGCGCTCCAGCACCCGGTCGAGACTGGCCCGCTCCAAGCGGCGGAAGCCTTCGGGGCCGTAGAGGTCGAAGATGGCGCTGAGCGACAAGCCGCTTTCGCGTTCGATCTCACGGTCAAGTTCAATGAACGCCACGCCCCGGCGCTGGGCGAGCGAGGCGCCGAGCGATGACTTGCCCGCGCCGCGCAGGCCCACCAGGGCGATGCGGGCGCGACGCGCCTGCGGATCGGCGCGGCCGAACTGGCGCAGCAGCGACTGCCGCGCCTGGTCGAGTTGCTCGGGGCCAAGCGAGCGCAGCAGATCGAGGGTGCTCGACAGTGCGTCGACCGGCTCGGCGCGGTCGGACACCAGACGCTCGACCGGAGTCTGCAGCGCGCCGGCCAGTTGGCGCAGCAACAGGATCGAGATGTTGCCCTGACCGTGCTCGAGCTGCGCGAGGTATCGCTCCGAGACGTCCGAGCGCTGGGCCAGCGCCTTTCGCGACAGGCCCGCCAGCAGGCGCGCGCCGCGAACCCGTTCGCCCAGTCCCTCAAGATAAGCCGATGGGCCGGCGCCGAAGTCAGGGTTGGACGCCATGCTTTCAGTCTCGCTCCCGTGCGACGTTGATGTACCATATCGCGCAACAGGCAATAAACTGCATATCCGCCAGGGCGCGCCGTCCCGGGATGAACAGAAAACGGCGCAAGGGAGGAAGGCCATGGACCATGCGTCCAGCGCGGGCGGCTACAACGCCGCCGTGGACCTTATCGAGCGCAATCTGCGCGCGAACCCCACCAAGATCGCCATCATCGACGACGCGGGCCGCTACAGCTACGCCGAGACGGCTGAGCGCGCCGACCGCTGCGGCGCGGGCCTGCTGGGCCTTGGCTTCACACCTGGCGACCGGGTGGCGCTGGGCTTGCTGGACGGTGTGGATTTCGTCGCCTGCTTCCTCGGCGCGATGAAGGCCGGACTGATCCCGATCCCGCTCAACACCCTATTCCCTGTCCCCGACTACGCCTACATCCTCGCCGACAGCGGCGCGCGGGCGGCCGTGGTCTCGCCGTCGCTGGCCAATCAGTTTCGCGCCGCGGCCGCGCAGGCTGGCTGGACGGGCCGGCTGGTGATCGCGGGGGACGGCGCGATGCCCGGCGAGGTCAGCCTCGGCGAGTTCGCTCCGACCACTGCACCGCTCCAGCCGCACCTGACCACGCCGCAGGCCGAAGCCTTCTGGCTCTATTCCTCCGGCTCCACCGGCCGGCCCAAGGGCGCTGTCCATCGGCACGAAAGCCTGATGCTCACGGCAGACTTGTTCGCCCGCCAGGTGTTCGGGATGCGAGCCGACGACGTGGTCTATTCCGCCGCCAAGCTGTTCTTCGCCTACGGGCTCGGCAACGCCCTCACCTTCCCGATGGCGGCGGGCGCCACCGCGGTGCTGCGGGCCGAGCGGGTGACGCCGGAAGTGGTCGGCCGAGCCGTGGCCGAGCAAGGCGTCACCGTCTTCTGCGGCGTCCCGACCCTTTACGCCGGCCTGCTCGCCTCTCCGCACGCGCCTGGACGAGGTTCCGGCCTGCGCGTCTGCCTCTCGGCCGGCGAAGCCCTGCCCCAGGAACTGGGCGAGGCATGGGAAGCGCGCACCGGGGTGGAGATCGTCGACGGCATCGGCTCGACGGAGATGCTGCACATCTACGTCTCCAATCGCCCGGGCGCGGTGCGCTATGGGACCACCGGCCAGGCGGTCCCGGGCTACGAGGTCCGCGTGGTCGACGACGCTGGCGACAGCGTCGGGCCGGGCGAGGTCGGCGAGCTGCATGTCCGGGGGCCCACCTGCGCGTCCTACTACTGGAACAACCCGGAGAAGACCGCAGCGACCTTCGTCGACGGCTGGATGCGCACCGGCGACAAGTTCACCGCGGACGCCGACGGCTTCCTCACCCACTGCGGGCGGGCCGACGACATGCTCAAGGTCAGCGGCAACTGGGTGTCTCCCGGCGAAGTCGAGAACGCCCTGCTGGGCCACCCCGCGGTGTTGGAGGCCGCGGTGATCGGTGTGCCGGACGCCCACGGCCTGACCCGCACCAAGGCCTTCGTGGTGCTCAAGCCCAGCCATGCCGCCAGCACATCGCTGGAAGCCGAGCTGCAGGCGCACGCCAAGGCCAGGCTCGCGCCTTACAAATATCCTCGGCTGATCCAATTCACCGATCAGTTGCCGAAGACCGCAACCGGCAAGATCCGCCGCCACATGCTGCGCGAAGCCGAGGCCGCGACGGGGTCAGAGGCGTCGGCCTGATCACAGACGAAAACGGCTCCCCAAAATTGCTTGGGGAGCCGTCGATCTGCACGGCGTAAAAGCGCGTCTAGTTCAGCTCGCCCTTCTTGTAGCCCAGCACGTCGCGGGCCACGAGGATGCGCTGGATCTCGCCCGCACCCTCATAGATGTCGGCGATACGCGCGTCGCGGAACCACTTTTCGGCCAGATAGTCCTCAGAGAGGCCTTCCGGGCCGAGCAGCTCCAGGCAACCCTGGGTGATCTGGCGCGCCGCCTTGCCGCCGATGGCCTTGGCCATCGAGGCTTCGGTGCGATAGCCGAGCGAGGTGGTGCCAAGCTGGGTCTGCTTCCACTTCACTTCCATGACCGTGCCCCAGGCCGCTTCCCAAAGCGCTTCCATGCGGATGATCTTGTCTTCGGCCGCGCTGCGCGCCTTCACGCCGCGGGCATAGTCGACCTCGATGCCGCCTTCGGCCAGCTTGGCCTTGGTGAAGTCCAGCATCGAACGGCAAAGGCCCAGCGCGCCGGCCGCGACCAGCGGGCGGTTGTGGTTGAAGCGGCTCATCGTGCGGCCGAAATCGGCCTCCAGGCGATTGATGGCCGGAACCCGGATGTCGTCCATCGTGAAGCCGGCGATGTCGAACTGGTGCATGCCGAGCTTCTGGAACTGCTGCATCTCGTGGAAGCCCTTCATGTCCTTCGTGATGATGAAGGAGCTGAAGACCCGCCGGCCCTGTTCGTCAGGCACGCCGCGCAGCAGGGTGACTGCGCCGTCGAGCTTGTTGATGGCCGAGATGAACACCTTCTCGCCGTTCAGGACGTATTCGTCGGTCGCCGCGTCATAGCGCCAGGTCGACGCCATGTTGCCCGGGTCGGAGCCGGCGCCCGGCTCGGTGAGGCCGATGGCCAGGCGCAGATGGCCGAACTTGGCCTTCTGTTCGTCCGTGCCGAAGTCCTCGAGCACCATCGAGCCAAAGCCCAGTCCCTCGGGCCGCATGTCCAGGTCCTTGGCGCTGACCATGTGCATCAGGGCGTCGACCATGATGTGGCCGCTGGTGCCCTCGTCGCTCTCATGCAGCAGCTCGTAGGGGTCGGGCTTGCCCTCCAGCGCAGGGTGCAGGGTCTTGACCACCGGCGGCTTGTGCTCGGCCTCGCGATCGACTTCGCGGGCGAACTTGCGACCCAGCTCGTACTCTTCTTGGATCAGGTCCAGAAAGCGTTGGTCGCCTTCGGTGAGGCTGAAATCAACCATGTCGGTTTCCTCTCGAAATGTGGGGATGCGAAGCGTGCGGCTCAGACGCCGGCCACGCCCTCGAGAACGGACAGCGAGCGGGCGTTGCGATACCACATCTCGATCGGGTGAGCCTTGACGAAGCCGTGGCCGCCGAACGCCTGCAGGCCGTTGTCGGCGATCTGCATCGTCTGCTGGCTGGCGTAGGTGTAGGCCAGTTGGGCGGTGCGGGTGGCGGGAAGCTTGCTTTCCAGCTCCCAGGCGGCCTTCCAGTTCATCCAGCGCATCGCGTCGATATCGATCTTCATGTCGGCGATGTCGAAAGCGACCTTCTGCTTCTGGGCGAGCGGAGTGCCATGCACGATGCGTTCCTTGGTGTAGGGAACGACGTATTCGAGGACGCCGCGGCTGAGGCCCGCCATGATCGAGGCGAGGCCCACGCGGGCGCTGTCGACGATCTTCTGGATGTCCGCGCCGTTGCCTTCGCCGAGGCGCATGGAGGCGGGAACCTTGACGCCGTCAAAGCTCACTTCGGCGAGTTCGAGCGCGCGCAGGCCGAGCGTGCCCTTCGGCGCTTCAACCTTCACGCCCGCGGCGTCGCGCGGCACGATGAAGGCGTCCGCCGCGCCGTCGCTTTCGGCGATCACCAGGAAGTGGCTGCAGCTCGACGCCAGGGGCACGTAGGCCTTCTTGCCGCTCAGGACGTATTCGTCGCCCGCCTTGCTCGCCTTGGCGGAGATCTTCGAGACGTCGAAAGAGAACGACGGCTCCATCATGGCGATGGCTGCGGCCTGGAATTTGGGGCCGGCGAAGGCCTTCAGCAGTTCGCGCTGCTTGGCCGAGCCCTGATCGGCGATCGCCTGGACGAAGCCCATGGACGACGCCACCGCCAGCGCGAGACTTGCGTCGGCCGCGGCCAGTTCCTCCAGAATGATGGCGTTGGTCACCGGCGAGCGGCCCTCGCCGTCTGCGTCCGCCTGCGACTGGATGATCTCCGTCGCCCAAAGCGCGCTCAGCACTCCGTCGTCGATCTTGGAGTTGTCGTCCAGCCGGCGCGTCTCCGGACGCAGGACCGTGTTGGCGAACTCGCTCATCGTCGAGCGGACGATCTTCTGCTCTTCGGACAGTTCATAAGAGATCACGGACGCGATCCTCCCCGTTTGCGGTTGCGATGGAATTCGCCGGGCGCGGCGAAGAGCTATTCGCACAATCATGCGACGCTAGCGTAAGCTCTCACGTCCTGTCGGGATCGTCAATCATCAAACTGACGTTAGAATATGCAACGGCGAAAAAGCCGTGCGAAAGCAATGGATCTTCACTTTCCCCAACGAGATGTGTGGCGCACGGTGGTGCGTCGAACGAAGCATGATCGCCTCCTCCGGTTGTCTGCCGATCTCGCCATCCGCGTGTTAGATGGTCGCCGCTAGCGGTCCGGATATTCCTCCCAGCGAAGGAGAAGGATGTCCGGACCGTCTTGTCGGGGGAAGACTATCCTTTAGCGGGGCGCCATGCGTAGCGCGCCGTCCAGGCGGATCGTCTCGCCGTTGAGCATCGAGTTCTCGATGATCTGCGCGGCGAGTTGCGCGAATTCCGGCGGCACGCCCAGGCGCGAGGGATGCGGCACCGCCGCGCCCAGGGAGTCGCGCACGTCCTGCGGCAGACGCGCCAGCAGCGGGGTGTCGAAGATCCCCGGCGCGATGGTGCACACGCGGATCGCCCGCTGGGCCAGGTCGCGGGCGGCGACCAGGGTCATGCCGACGATGCCCGCCTTGGACGAGGCGTAGGGGATCTGGCCGATCTGACCTTCGTAAGCGGCGATCGAGGCGGTCAAGATCACCACGCCGCGTTCACCGTCGACCAGCTCGTTCTTGGCGGAGCTCGCCGCCGCGAGCCGCAGCACGTTGAAGCTGCCGACCAGGTTCAGAGTGATGACGCTGGCGTAGGTGTCGAGCGCGCCCGGCTGGCCCTCACGGTCGAGGACCCGCAGCGCCTTGCTGCCGCCTGCGCAATGGACGGTCGCGCGCACTGGGCCCAACGCTTCGGCGGCGGCGAACACCGCCTGCATCTGCGCTTCGTTGGTCACGTCGCCAGCAACGAACTTGACCTTGGCGCCCAGTTCGCGGGCCACGTCTTCGCCGGGCGAGGATGCGAGGTCGACGATGACCACGTTGGCCGCGCCCTGGCTCAGCAGACGCTCTGCGGTGGCGCGACCGAGCCCGGATGCGCCGCCCGTAACGACGGCGGTGATGCCTTGGATGTTCATGAATGTCCCCTTGGGTCTTAGCGGCGCCTCAGCGGCGCTCGCTGATGATGGTGTGGCCCTAGATCGAACCGGATTGTCGTAGGCCCGCGATCTCTTCGGCGGAATAGCCGAGTTGGCTCAGGATCTGGTCTGTGTGCGCGCCGAGCTCGGGCGCGGCGCTGCGGATTTCCGCGGGCGTTTCGCTCATGAAGATCGCCGTCTGCGCCACCGGCGCGGGTTTCGGCAGGCCCGGATAGTCGAGCGCGTGCAGCAGCTTCAGCGCCTGAACCTGCGGATGGTCGAGCACTTCCTGCGGGCTGAGGATCGGGCCGGCGGGGATCTTGGCCGCGGCCAGCAGGTCCAGCGCCTCGTCGCGATCGTGCTCCAGGCACCATTTCGCCGTCCGCGCCGATAGTTCTGGACCGTGGTCGCCGCGACCGATGTCATCGGCGAAGCGCGGGTCCTCCAGCCACTTGTCCTCGCCCATCAGCCGCGCCCAGCGCTTGAACAACGGCAGTCCGACCACTTGGGTCAACAGCCACTTGCCGTCCTTGGCTCGATACATGTCCGTGGGGCCGGAGGTGGGGCTGCGGTTGCCAGTGGCCACTCGGTTAGGGGCGATCACCGCCTGCTCGATCAGGGCGCCGTTGTTGAACGACACCGCGGTTGGTAGCAAGGCGGCCTTCACCTCCTGGCCGCGCCCGGACTTGCCGCGCTCGATCAACGCCAGCACCGCGCCCAGCGCAGCGTGCAAAGCGGTGCCGAAATCGACCCAGCTCACCGTCGCCCGATAGGGCTGGTCAGGCTGGCCGCTGAGATGCACCCCGCCGGACATGGCCTGGCCGATGGTGTCGAAACCCAGGCGATCAGCCCAGGGGCCCTCGCCCAGGAACGCCGACACGTTGACCAGGATGATGTTCGGCTTGATCGCCTTCAGCGTTTCGTAGTCGAGTCCCATGGCCTTCAGCGTGCCGCCCGGAAGATTGGCGACGACGATGTCGGCGCTCTCCACCAGCCGGCGCACCACATCCGTCGCCGCCGGATTCATCGGATCCAGGGTCACCGACAGCTTGTTCCGCGCGACCTGCATGAACAGGCTGCCTTCGCCGCCCTCGGTGACCGGAGTCACGAAGCGGTCTTCGCTGCCGCTACGCCTCTCGATGCGGATAACCTCGGCGCCGAAGTCGCCCAGCACGGTCGCGCAATAGGGTCCGGCGACGTAACGCCCGAAATCGAGGACGCGCACGCCGTCGAGAATACCTGCCAAGCCGTTATCTCCCTTTATGCCGTCGCCTTGCGCCGCGCCGCTGGGCCAGCCCTCAGGTCACAGCCAGCGCCACCCTTATGTCGCCGGCGTCATCGGCTCAAATATCCCGTAGCCGACCTTTGATATGGATCCGATATCATGGAACTCACACGGGTCAGGCAGTTTCTCACCCTCGCCGAGGTGCTGAATTTCCATCGCGCGGCCGAGATCCTGGACATCGCCCAGCCGCCGCTATCGGTGTCAATCGCCAAGCTCGAAGCCGAGCTCGGCGCGCCGCAATCGCCGGCTGGAATAGCCGTGGACTATCGCCCCCTGCGAAGATGATATTCGACCGGCATCGCATTTGCGCCGCATCGCCAGGGGTGCGGCGGCGCAGCGTCGCGCAACCCTAATGAGGCTCAACCCATGTCGCTCGTGCTCGAGTCACCGCCGATCCGACCGCTTCCCGCCGAAGACGAGGCGTTGCGCGCGGAGATCAAGGCGTTCATCGCCGAGACATTGGACGGCGTCCAGGCGTCGGCGCGCGCCCGTTCCTGGATGGGTTTCGACGCTGAGTTCAGCCGCAAGCTCGGCGAGCGCGGTTGGATCGGCCTGACGCTGCCCAAGGAATACGGCGGTTCCGAGCGCGGCGCCTTCGCCCGGTTCGTGCTTTCGGAGGAGCTGCTGGCTTCCGGCGCCCCGGTCGCCGCCCACTGGATCGCCGACCGCCAGAGCGGCCCCCTGATCCTGCGCTTCGGCACCGAGACGCAGCGTCAGTTCTACATCCCGCGCATCTGCCGGGGCGAAGCCTTCTTCTGCATCGGCATGAGCGAGCCCAACTCCGGTTCCGACCTCGCCAGCGTGCGCACCACCGCGGCTCAGAACGCCGACGGCTGGAGGCTGAACGGCTCGAAGATCTGGACCACCAACGGCCACCGCTCGCACTACATGATCGCCCTGGTGCGCACCTCGGGCACGCCGGCCGACCGCAACGCCGGCCTCTCCCAGTTCATCGTCGACCTGCAGGCGCCGGGCGTCACGCGCCGCCCGATCATGGATCTGGCCGGAGACGCGCACTTCTCGGAGATCCATTTCGACGACGTGCAGCTCGGCCCCGACACCCTGGTCGGCGAGGAGGGCGCGGGCTGGGAGCAGGTCAACGCCGAGCTCGCCTTCGAGCGCAGCGGGCCGGAACGGATCTACTCCAGCATGGCGCTCACCGACGCCTGGATCGCCTGGCTGCAGGCGCGCGGCGACGTCACCGAATCCGAGACGCTGTTGGTCGGCCAGCTCTCCGCGCGCCTGGCGGTGCTGCGGTCGATGTCGCTGGCGCTCACCGAACGGCTGTCGCGCCATGAGAGCCCGGTGATCGAGGCCGCCCTGCTGAAGGATCTCGGCACCAGTTACGAGCAGTCGATCCCCGCCCTGGTCGGCGAGATGGTCGCCGCCACCGTGGACGCCGACGTGCCCGCAGACCTGTTGGCGACGCTCGACTATGTGACTGCGATCAGCCCGTCATACTCGTTGCGCGGCGGCACGCGCGAAATCCTGCGCGGCATCATCGCCCGCGGCCTGGGCCTGCGTTGAGGAACGTACCGATGGACGACATGCTGAGCGAACAGTTCGACCGGCTGCTTACGGGCCTTGGTCCCATCGAGCAGACCGACACCCTGGACACCGGCCCGAAAAGCGAGGCCTGGCGCGCGATCGCCGAGTCGGGCTTCCTCGACGCCCTGACCCCGGAAGAACACGGCGGGGCGGGCGTGCCGTTCTCCGAGATCTTCCCGCTGGCCGTGGCGCTGGGGCGGCGCCTGACGCCGGCCCCAGTCATCGAGACCATGATCGCCCGCGCGATCCTGGCCCGGGCTGGGCATGAACCGCCGGAAGGCTCCATCGCGCTGGGCGACACTGGCGAGACGGCGGCCTGGCGCCTGCGTGACCTGGGCGGCCGCCTGGCGCTTGAGCCTGCGGCTGGCGGGGCAGACACAGAGTTCGCCTGGAATGGGTCGCCGCTGCGCAACCTCGCCGTCGCGACGCTCGCCGCGCGCATGGCGGGCGCGGTCGAGGCGGTGCTGACCATGACCATCGACTACGCCCTCATCCGCAAGCAGTTCGGCCGCGAGATCGGCAAGTTTCAGGCCGTGCAGCAGCAGCTCGCGGTGATGGCCGAGGAGGTCGCCGCGGCGTCCGCCGCCGCCAGGCTCGCGTTCGTCGACGATTTCACCGCCCTGCCCAGCGGCCTGGCCGCGGCCGCCAAGTTGCGCACCGGCGAGGCCGCGCTGCTGGTCGCCACCACCGCCCACGCCCTGCATGGCGCGATCGGGATCAGCAAGGAGCACACATTGCAACTGTTCACCCGCCGCCTTCACCGCTGGCGCCTGGCGGAGGGCTCGGGTCCCTACTGGGGGCTGCTGATCGGCCGCGAACGGCTGGCCTATCCCGGCGGTTCGGTCGATTTCGTGCGCACCCTCGCGGACGCCCGCTGATGAGCGTCGCCCAAGGGGTCGAAGCGGTCACCCTCGCCAACGAGGCGGCCTGGCGCACTCTAGTCGATCTGGATCGCCTGGCGAGCTGGATGGACGTCCACGGACTGGGCGCGGGACCGATTGAGGACGCTGTCGCGCTGCAGGGCGGCACCCAGAACGTCGTCCTGCGCTTTCGGCGGGGCTCCAGCGCCTTCGTGCTGCGCCGCCCGCCGGCCAAGCCGATCATGGACGGCGACATGACCATGCGCCGGGAGGCCCGCGTGCTCGCCGCCCTCGCCGGCAGCGGCGCGCCGCACCCGCGCCTGTTGGCCGCCTGCGATGATCCCTCGGTGCTGGGCGCGGGGTTCTATCTGATGGAGGCGGTGGACGGCTTCTCGCCGGCCAACGTGCCCCTCCCCTCACCGCACGGCGATGCGCCGAAGATGCGCCACGCCATGGGCCTGTCGGTGATCGATGGCCTGGCCGCGGTGGGCGGCGTCGACTACCTGGCCAAGGGCCTTGAGGATTTTGGCCGTCCCGAAGGCTTCCTCGAGCGTCAGGTCGGCCGCTGGATGAAGCAGCTGCAGGGCTACGAGGCCTTCGCTGGGTGGACCGGCCGCGCTGAATTGCCCGGCGTCGACGCCATCGCCCGGTGGCTGGAGGACAACCGGCCCGCCACGTTCGCGCCGGCGATCATCCACGGCGACTTCCACATGGCCAACATGATGTTCTCGCGCACCACGCCGGACCTCGCGGCCATCGTCGATTGGGAGCTCTCGACCATTGGTGACCCTCTGGTCGACCTGGGCTGCTTGCTGGCCACCTGGGCCGATCCGGACGGCAGCCATCCCGGCTGCGTGTCGGTGACGCCGTGGGCGGGCTTCCCCACGGAGAGCGAGCTGGTCGCCCGCTACGCCGAACGCAGCGGCCGCGACGTCTCCCAGGTCAACTGGTACGTGGTGCTCGCCTGCTTCAAGCTCGGCCTGATCCAGGAGGGCACCTATGCGCGCGCCCAGGCCGGCCAGGCCGACATGGGCATCGGCCTGCACCTGCACCAACTGACCATCAACCTGCTGGAGCGCGCGCTGCGCCGCATCTGATCGCGCCGCGGCGCGCCCTGACCGCGGGCGTCTTCTGGCCAGTCTCGGTGATCGCCGGCGGCCGGCGCGGCCTAGACCCGGCCGGTCACCGGCAGCAGCGCGCCGGTCACTGCGCCCGCCTCGTCGGAGGCCAGGAACAGGATCACCTGCGCCAGCGCGTCAGGCGTGACCCAGCGTGTGAAGTCGGCGTCGGGCATGTCGGCGCGGTTGGTGGGCGTGTCCAGGATCGAGGGCAGCACGGCGTTGACCGTCACGCCCTGGTCCTTGAGCTCTTCCGACAAGCTTTCGGTCAACCGATGGATTGCGGCCTTGGACGCTGCGTACGGTCCCATGCCGGCGGCGGCTTTCACCGCGGCGTTGGCGCCGACGTTGACGATCCGCCCGGCCGTGCTCTGGGTCAGCAGCGGGATCGCCGCAGCACTGGTGTTCACCGCTGTGGTCAGGTTCAGTCGGTGCAGGTCGCCCCAGGGCTCGACGCCGCCGTCCGCCAGCGTGGTCCAGGTGAACCCGCCGGCGACGTTCACCAGCACGTCCAGGCCGCCCTGCCGTTGGGCCACGTCCTCGACTACGGTGCGGGCCGCCGCCGGATCCGCCAAATCCACCCCACCCTTCAGATAGGCCCCGTCGCCCAGCGACGCGGCGAGCCCAGCGGGAGGCTCAGGCGAGAAATCCACTAGCGCCGTGCGCCAGCCCCGCGCCACGGCCGCCGCCGAGACCGCGCGTCCCAGCACGCCGAAGCCGCCGGTCACCAATAGGCTCTTGGTCATCGTCGTTGCCCCCACCGCCCGGTCAACCGGCCAGCACGTCGGCGAAGCGTTCACGCAGGAGGTTCTTCTGGACCTTGCCCATGGCGTTTCGAGGCAGTTCGTCGACGAAGATGACGCGCTTGGGCGTCTTGTAGGCGGCGAGTTTGGTGCGGGCGGCGGCGATCAGCTCGGCC
>NZ_JAUYQL010000134.1 GCF_030697305.1 Phenylobacterium sp.
GCGCCCCTCGCCGTAGACGTCGATCGGCTGGCCCGCGAGAATCGCCGCGGTGAACTTGAAAAGCGCCATGTCCGGGCGCCCCCACGGGCCATAGACCGTGAAGAAACGCAGCCCCGAAGTCGGGATGTCGAACAGGTGGGCGTAGGCGTGGGCCATCGCCTCGTTGGCGAGCTTGGTCGCCGCATAGAGGGTGATCGGATGGTGCGCCCCGTCATGCACCGAGAACGGCAGCTTCCCGTTCGCGCCGTAGACTGAGCTGGTGGAGGCGTAGACAAGGTGCCTCGGCTTCACGCTGCGGCATCCCTCAAGCACGTTGAGGAACCCCACTAGGTTTGAGTCGCCGTAGACCGCGGGCTGTTCGAGGCTGTAGCGGACACCGGCCTGGGCGGCGAGGTTCACCACCGCGTCCGGCTTGGCGTCTTCGAACAGCCCCAACACCGCTGCGCGGTCGGCCAGGTCGATCGTGGCGTGGCGATAATCGTCGTGCGCCTGCAGCCGGGCGAGGCGCGAGGCCTTCAGCGCCGGGTCGTAGTAGCTGTTGAGATTGTCCAGCCCGACCACCTGGTCGCCGCGCGCCAACAGGCGGCGTGCGGTATGGAAGCCGATGAACCCGGCCGAGCCGGTGACCAGGACGCTCGCCATGCCGGTGAGCGGGCCGTCAGCGGTTGGCGACGACGCGCAGGTTCGGCGCGGCGCCGGGCCTGTCGCCGCGGATCTGGCCCACGAGGTCGAACAGCGCGCGGCGCACGTCGTCGGCGCGGCTGCGCTGGGCCAGGGATTCCAGCTCCAGAAGATGGTTGGCATGGACGCGCAGAGCCGAGCTCGACACCACCTCCAGCACCTTGGGCGCGCAGGGGACGGACTGCTCGGTTTCGTCCAGCAGAGCTTCGGTGAGCTTCTCGCCGGGACGCAAGCCCGTGACTTCGATCTCGATGTCCTTGCCCACCGTCAGGCCGGACAGCGCGATCATCTGGCGCGCCAGGTCGATGATCCGCACCGGTGCGCCCATCTCCAGCAGGAACAGGCGCGCGCGGCTGGCGTCGCCTTCGGCCGAGGCCGCCGTGGCGTGCAGCACCAATTGCGTCGCCTCGGGGATGGTCATGAAGAACCGCGCCATGTCCGGATGCGTCACCGTCACCGGTCCGCCACGTTCGATCTGCGACTTGAAGATCGGCACGACGGAGCCTGCGGAGCCCAGCACATTACCGAATCGAACGGCGCTGAAGCGCGTGCCCTTGCCGGTCTGCTGGCCCTGGATGACCGCTTCGGCCAGGCGCTTGGTGGCGCCCATCACATTGGTCGGGTCGACAGCCTTGTCGGTGGAGATCAGCACCATCTGGGCCGCGTCGCAGGCGCGCGCCGCCTCAGCCACATTCCAGGTGCCGATCACATTGGTCAGCACGCCTTCGCAAGGATGCCGCTCGACCATCGAAACGTGCTTCAGGGCGGCGGCGTGGAACACCAGGTCCGGCCGTTCGTCGATGAAGGTGTTGGCGACACGGGTGGCGTTGCGCACGTCGCACAGCACTGCTTGCCGCGAGAGCTGCGGCATGGTCTCGGCGATCTCGCGGTCGATCTCGA
Source organism: Phenylobacterium sp. (assembly GCF_030697305.1). Taxonomy (GTDB): domain Bacteria; phylum Pseudomonadota; class Alphaproteobacteria; order Caulobacterales; family Caulobacteraceae; genus Phenylobacterium. The sequence continues at coordinate 1,582 of NZ_JAUYQL010000134.1, forward strand.
ACAGCGCGGTCTCGGAGAAGTCGAGTAGGGTCAGGTGCGCACATTCGAAGGCCGCAACCTGGCGGCAGAGCTCTGCGCCAATGCTGCCGCCCGCGCCGGTGACCAGCACGCGACGACCGCGGATCAGGTCGCCGATGGCGCGGCGATCCAGCTCGATCGGCTCGCGCGCCAGCAACTCCTCAATGTTGATTTCGCGCATCGGCAGCAGGGTGACGCCGTCGTGCTGGGCGAGTTCGACGATGCTGGGCAGGCGCAACAGGCGGATGCCGTCGTTCTTCAAGCGGCCGAGCAGGTCTGCCGTGAGGCCCTTCAGGCGCGCCGGCTCCTCCAGAAACAGGATGGCGCGCGGATAGCGGTTCCAGCGGCGCAGGTCGGCCAGCGCCGCGTCCAGGTTCTCGAGACTCTCGATGATGCATACGCCGCGCACCTGCTGGCCGACGTCGCGCGCGTCGGTGCCGACGATGCCGACGGCGGTATAGTTGCGGTCATGGCTGCGGGCGACGTCGCGCAGGTAGGTGTCGGCCAGGGACGGCGGGCCGATCAGCAGCAAGGAAGGGGCGAGCGCGGCGCGGTCGCTGGCGGTCTTCAGCGGGGCGAAGCTGTCCAGCGCGTGCTCATGCAGGGCGCGGCGCATGATCCGGCCGCCCATCGAGCCGACCATCTGGAAGATCGGCGCCATGAACAGGATCGAGCGCGGCAGGCCGCGTCCGCGGTCAAGCACGAACACCAGCAGCAGGAACACGCCCACGGTGAGAAGCGCCACGCGGGCCAGCACCAGAGCGTCGGGAATGGAGGCGTAGCGCCAGGGCGACAGCTCGCGGCGGAACAGCATGGTGAAGCCGCCGGCCAGGGCTGCGTAGAAGGCGACGAGCTGGACGACGTTCATCGCCGGCAGATCGCTGACGCCGAAGAGCGGCAACCTCAAAGGAGAAACGATGTAGGCCAACATGAAGGCGGCGGCGGCGATCAGGACGTCCGCAAGGATGGTCTGGGCTCGAAAGGCCATCCGCTCCATGAGTCGCGCTCCATTACTTGATCGAGTCGCCAACATAGACTTGGCCGTACGACCGTCCAAGGAAACCGCGCAAATCGGCGATTTGCTCCATTGAGCATCCGATTCGCACGTTCATTGTGCGCTCCTGGACGAGGAGACGCCCGACCTTAGAGCGCGTCAGTGGGAAGTGGAAGTCCGCGTCGCTGCGGCGGAAATAGAAAAGCCGCCGCCCGAAGGCGACGGCTCTCCAACAGCCCGTGAATTGAGGCCTTTAGAAGGTCGCCTTGAGCGAGATCACGCCGCGGCTGTCGAACCCTTTGCCGAAGCTGTGTTCGTCGGTGTCGTGATAGCGCAGGTCGAGGCCCAGGTGGTCGTTCAGCGCGAAGCCGACGCCCACATTCCAGGTGTTGTAGGAGAAGTCGCCCGGGACATCGACGTCCTGGTGTCCGATCGCGGCGCTGGCCGTGACCTTTTCGGCGAGCGGGATCGAGCCGTTCACTTCGTAGTACAGGGCGTCGTCGTCATCGCCGCCGCCGGTGAAGTCGGGCGAATAATAGACCGCCGCGCCCAGCGAGCCCGGGCCGACCGCGACCGAACCGGCCGCCTTGGCTTCCCAATAGGCCCAGTTCGCGTTCGAGGGCTCGTTCAGGTAGCCGTAGTAGATCACGCCCAGGTCGAGCGAGACGGGGCCGACGGTCGGCTTGAAGCCGGCGTACAGATCGACTTCAGCGTCAGTGTCGTCGCCGAAATCGACATTCGACGCCCACACGCCGCCGTAGAACTGGCCCATCGAGACGTCGGCGCCGCCGAACACCTGCAGGCTTTCCGACGTCTGGCTGACGCCGCGGAAGACGTAGTCGCTGGCCGCGCCGACGTTGAAGCTGAAGGCCGGCGCGGTGTCGTCCTGGGCGAAGGCGACGCCGCTGGTCGCCACAGTGGCGGCGGCAGCAATCAGCGCGAGTTTGAATGATTTCATGATAATCCCCTTGTTATTCGATCCGGTTTGGCCAGACCGCTGGCGGATATCGTCTATTGCGACGCCGCAGATCAATGAATCGCGACCAAGGCGGGAAGGCCGTGGACAGCGGTGGCTGAAAACCAGGCGGAACCTTGCTACCAATTGGTTAAAAATTCGGCGCCAACTGGCGCTCTGAGCTAGGCGTTCGAATCGCCTTGAAGGCGGGCGGCGTTGCTCTCGAGCTGCGTGGCGACTACATCGGCGGCCGATGGAAGAGTTCGAACTGACCCAGCTCGGGCGCGACGCGCGACCCGCTGACGACCCCAAGGATGCGGTGCTGGAGCGTGTGCCCAATCCGCATCCCGACGACCTCTATCTTGCGCGTTTCACCGCGCCGGAGTTCACCTCGATCTGCCCGGTGACCGGTCAGCCCGACTTCGCCCATCTGGTGATCGATTACGCGCCAGGCGAATGGCTGATCGAGTCCAAGTCGCTGAAGCTGTACCTGGGCGCCTTCCGCAATCACGGCGCCTTCCACGAGGACTGCACCGTGGCGATCGCCAAGCGGATGGTCGAGGTCGCTCAGCCACGTTGGCTGCGCATCGGCGGATACTGGTTCCCTCGCGGCGGTATCCCGATCGACGTGTTCTGGCAGAGCGGTGCGCCGCCTCAAGGCCTGTGGCTGCCGGACCAGGGCGTACAGCCGTATCGCGGCCGCGGCTGAGCGCGCCGGGCTAGCCAGAACAATTGTGACGGTGTAAACCGACACTCGCCCAACTCTCCTCGGGCGTGTCACACCTCAGGCCGGGCGGCGCCGACGCGTCGTCCGGCCGTTGTGTGTCTGGAGACTAGCCGCGCCAGCGGCTGATCAGGTTCTCGACGTTCGGCCGCTCGCGTTCCAGCGGCGGCTCGTTCGGGGTGCCGATGAACACATATCCCGCCACCCGCTCATTGTCGGCCAGGCCCAGGATCGTGGCGGCGTCGCGGTCGTAGGCGTACCAATCGGTGATCCAGTTGGCGCCGTATCCCATGGCGATCGCCGCATAGAGCAGGTTGGTGCAGGCTGCGCCCGCTGAAAGCTGCTGTTCCCATGCGGGAATGTCGCCGCGTGTTTCGCGCGAGATCACCGCGACGCCCATCGGCGGGGTCTTCAACTTGACCAGCTTGGCCGCGGCGCGGGTGTCGCCGCGTCCGAGCGCCAGCGCCTCGAGCTTCGCCGCAAACGCCGCCTTGCCTTCTGCGTCCAGCACGATGAACCGCCAGGGCGCCAACTTGCCGTGGTCCGGAACCCGCGCGGCCAGATGCAGCAGCTGATCCAGCTCGGCGTCCGACGGCCCAGGCGCGGCGAGCGTCACCGCCGACGACGAACGCCGCGCGGCCAGGAATCGTAAGGTGTCGGGGGAAGGCGCTTGCGTGACCGGCTTGCCGAACACTGGCTGGGGCGGGAGGATGACGGTCACGGGCGCCTCG
>NZ_JAUYQL010000051.1 GCF_030697305.1 Phenylobacterium sp.
ACCCGTTTGGGGCGGCGCCCTATCAGTCCCGCCTCCCGCTCCCAAGCGGACGGGGCCCAGGTGGCGGAATTGGTAGACGCGCTGGCTTCAGGTGCCAGTGGCCGTAAGGTCGTGAAGGTTCGAGTCCTTTCCTGGGCACCACCGCCTGCGGCGGTGGTCGCCAAACTCCCCCAGAATCAGCCGATCGAATTCGCATGAATGTGCGCTTGCCAAGGGCCCGTGCGTCCGGTCTTCTCCGCGCCTCACAACAAGCAAGCGAGGCGGCGGCCCATGATCAATCTGTATTCTGCCGGCACGCCGAACGGCTGGAAGATCTCCATCGCCCTGGAGGAGCTGGGGCTGGAATGGACGTTCCATCCGATCGACCTGTCGGGCGGCCAGTATGCGCCGGAGTTCCTGGCGATCAGCCCCAACAACCGCATCCCCGCCATCGTCGACCAGGACCCTGGCCCCGGCCGCAAGCCGATGTCGCTGTTCGAGTCCGCGGCCATCCTCCAGTACCTGTCGGAGAAGACCGGCAAGCTGCTGCCGAAGGATCCTGACGCGCGCTGGACGGCGATCGCCTGGCTCGCCTGGCAGGTCTCAGGCCTGGGTCCGATGCTGGGCCAGAACGGCCACTTCAAGCTCTACGCGGCCGAGAAGATCCCCTATGCGATGGAGCGCTATCAGAACGAGGCCGAGCGGCTCTATAGGGTGCTCGACGGTCAGCTCGGTCGCACGGGCGCCTTCCTCGCCGGCGAGGAATATTCGATCGCCGACATCGCCTGCTTCCCCTGGATGATCACTCACAAGGCCCAGGGCTTCACGCTGGACGACTATCCGAACATCAAGCGCTGGTTCACCGAGATTCGCGGCCGCGACGCTGTTCAGCGGGGCATCAGCATGGGCGGCGGCAAGCCCACCGGCGGGCCGCCCAAAGACGAGAAGGCGCGCGAGATCCTCTATGGAATTAAGCCCAAGGTCGCCACGCAGGGAGAGTGACATGCAGCTCGATGTCTACTTCGATGTGTCCAGCCCCTGGAGCTATCTTGGCGTCGTGCGGATCACCGCGCTGGGCCAGGAGCTGGGCGTAACGCCCAACTGGCGGCCGGTGATCGCCGGCGGCGTGTTCAACGCGGTGAACAAGAGCCTCTATGAGCGGCGCTCCGGACTTTCGCCGGAGCGCATCGCCATGACGGTCCGCGACTGGGGCGAATGGGGCGAGGCTGTCGGGATCACCATCGTGCGTCCGCAAAGCTGGCCGGTGAACAGCATCAAGGCGATGCGCGGCTGCGCCTGGCTGCAACACGATCAGGCGGCGATGATGCGATTCGCGCGCGCCGCTTATGAAGCCCACTGGGGTCAAGGCCTGGACATCTCGCTGGACGAGGTGATGCAGCAGGTCTGCGTGCAGGCAGGCGTGGACGGCGCGGCGTACGCCGAGGCGGTCGCCGGGCAGCCGATGAAGGATCTGCTGCGCGCCAACACCGAGGAACTGATCCAGCGCGGCGGATATGGCGTGCCGACCTACTTCCTGGACGACGAGATCATGTATTTCGGCCAGGACCATGTGCCGTTGCTGCGTCGCCGCATCCTCGCCAAGCAGGGCCGCGCTTCGACCATCGGCGATCTGAATGTGCTGGAAACCTCCGCCGCGTCTTAGGCCGCTGGAGCGGCGCCGTGGTTTCGGGTAGGAGATCGGCGCATCAGGAACGGCGCGCGGCGCCGCTTCCCGCAAATCCAACGCCGGAGCGAGCTTGGCCAACTTCCTGCATCAGGGCGACCTGCCGGACGGCGTGCTGGCGGACGCAGCGTCCGTGGCGATCGATTCCGAGACCATGGGCCTGCGGCTGGGCCGCGACCCGTTGTGCGTGGTGCAGCTGTCGGACGGCGGCGGCGACGCTCACATCGTGCGCCTGGATCGGCCAGGCTACGACGCGCCGAACCTGAAGCGGCTGCTGACCGATCCGGCGGTGACCAAGATCTTCCACTTCGGCCGCTTCGATATCGCCATGTTCCTGCTGCATCTGGGCGTGGTGACCGCACCTGTCTACTGCACCAAGATCGCCTCCAAGATCGCCCGCACCTACACCGACCGCCATGGCTTGAAGGACGTGGTGCGCGAGATGGTCGGCGTCGACCTGTCGAAAGCCCAGCAGAGCTCCGACTGGGGCGCGCCCAGCCTGTCGGACGACCAGCTCAACTACGCCGCCCACGACGTGCTCCATCTGCATGCGGCGCGCGCCAAGCTCGACCAGATGCTGGTGCGCGAGGGCCGCGACGGCCTGGCGAAAGCCTGCTTCGAATTCCTGCCTCACCGCGCCGCGCTGGACGTGGCCGGCTGGGAGGACGTCGACATCTTCGCCCATTCGTGAGCGCGGCATGGTCGCCGCCGACATCGCAGCCATTCCGGAGACGCCCAGGCGGCGCGACTTCGAACGCTGGCGCAGCCGATCGCGGCTGGTGCGGCGCATGCGCGTGGTCCTTCCCGTCGTCATCGGGCTGATCCTCAGCGCAATGGCCGGCGTCATTATCTATCGGTCGGTGACGGGGGTCGCGGCCAGGACTCAGGACAGCGACGCGCCGATCCGTCTGGTCAACCCGCGCTTCGTCGGCCGCGACGAGAAGGGCCGCGCCTTCGTGGTCACCGCGGTCACCGCCACGCGGGACGAGCGCGATTACCAGCGCGTGATACTTGATCGCCCGGCCCTGGTGCTCGACGAGCGAGGTTCGGACCCGATGCGGATTACGGCACGCTCGGGCGTGTACCATGAGGGGCGGCGCAGCCTGGACATGAACGGCGGCGTGCGCCTGACCGGTCAGCAGGCGGCGTTCGACACCATGACCTCCAGGTTCGACACCAAGACCGGCGAACTGGTCGGCGCAGGCCCCATTCAGGGCTCAGGGCGGCTTGGAGAAATCAATGCGAAGTCCTATGGCGTTTACGACAAGGGCGAGCGCATGGTCTTCAAGGGGGGCGTGCGCGCCCGGATCGACGGGAATTAGGTCAAGCCGATGCGATTAGGGCATGCCGCCATCACGTGTTCGACGGCCCTGGCCGCCGCCCTGCTCTGCGTCTCGCCGGCCGCGGCCCAGCTCGCCCGCAACTCGAGCGCGCCAGTAGATCTCACCGCCGACCAGCTCGAGGTCGTCAACGCCCAGTGCCTGGCGATCTGGCGCGGTTCGGCCGAAGCGCTGCAGGCCGACTCGCGCCTTCGGGCCGACGTCCTGAAGATCTACAACACTGTGGGCGCCGCGCGCTCCTCCAGCTCCGGCCCGAATTGCGGCCAGGTGCAGCGGATGGAAGCCGAGGGCTCGGTCTACTACGTCACGCCGCAACAACGGGTGCGCGGCGACGCGGCCACCTACGACGCAGCCACCGAGACCATCGTGATGACCGGCGACGTGGTCGCGGCGCAAGGCAAGAACGTGCTGCGCGGCCAACGCATGGTGATCCACGTCAACACCGGCGAAGCGCAGATGCAGACCAGCGTCAAAGGCCGCAACAAGCCCGGTCGCGTGCGCGGGGTGTTCTATCCCAACGAGCAGGCGCGGCGGTGAGGCTCCGGTGAAACAAGAGCAGTTCGCCTCGCTGCCCAGTCTGGCCGGCGAAGGCCTGGTCGTCGACAACATCGGCAAGTCGTTCCGCGGTCGCCCGGTGGTCAAGGGCGTGTCGCTGCGCCTGGGCCGCGGCGAGGTGGCGGGACTGCTTGGGCCGAACGGGGCCGGCAAGACGACCTGCTTCTACATGATCACCGGCCTGGTGCCCGCCGACTACGGGGCGATCTACCTCGACGGCGAGAACATCACCGGCCAGCCGATGTACCAGCGGGCGCGGATGGGTGTGGGCTATCTGCCTCAGGAGACCTCGATCTTCCGCGGCATGAGCGTCGAGCAGAACGTCATGGCCGTGGTGGAGCTGCGCGAGCACGACAGAAAGCGTGCGCGGGCCGTGGTCACCGAGCTTCTGCAGGAGCTGCGCATCGAGCACCTGCGCAACGCGCCGGCCAATTCCCTGTCAGGCGGCGAGCGGCGTCGGGTTGAGATCGCCCGGGCGCTCGCCAGCGAGCCGTCGTTCATGCTGCTGGACGAGCCGTTCGCCGGCATCGACCCACTCGCCATCGCCGATATCCGCGAGGTGATCGCCTACCTCAAGGGTCGCGGCATCGGCATCCTGATCACCGACCACAACGTCCGTGAGACGCTGGACATCATCGACCGCGCCTCGATCATCCACGCGGGCGAGCTGTTGTTCGAGGGCCGCCCCGACGAGATCGTTGACGACCCGGAAGTGCGCCGGGTCTATCTCGGCGACCGCTACGGCGGCTGACGACCCCTAGAAGAAGCCGCGCCGTAGCCGCAGATTGTTCTGCACGTGATGGACGTCGCGAAGCTCGGCCAGGTCCTCGGCGCGGCGTTTGTCGTCGCGGCGGCGCACCGTGCCGTTGAGAATCACCTCGCCGTCGCGCACCAGCACTTCGATGTCGCGATCGTCGAGGCCGCGCTCGTGCGCCAACCGCTCGCTGACCACCGCCCAGATCACCGCGTCAGACGTGCCGTGGCGGCGTGCGCGTGGAGGATGCGCAGGCCTGCCATCCCATGTCCGCACTTCGTCGCGCGGGTCCGGGCGTCCGTCGTAGACGGGTCGCGCCGCCGGATCGTCGCGGCGGAATCCGCTGCGGGTCGCCGGGTCGTAGCCATAGTCCGCGCTGAAGTCCGCCTGACCGAAGTCCGAGCCGTCGGCCAGCCGTTCCGTCGCGCGATACCCTGAACGGGTGCGCGGGTCGTAGCCGTAATCTGCGCTGTAGTCCGCCTGGCCATAATCGTCGCGCGGCGCAGGGCGTTGTTCGGGCGCAGGTGGTTCGCGCCGATAGGCTGGCGGTTCGTTGCGCGGCCGATTCCACAGATCCCTCTGGCGCATGGCGCTCTCCTTCAGGGTCAAGGTTGTCCGCCAAATGAACAGCCGCCCACGCATGTGGTTCCCGCGCCACGGTGCTGCGGCGGCGCGAAGGTCGTCCGGCCGGTTAACGGTTCGGTGGGGATCGGGCTTCTAGTCTGGCGAGCAAGAAACAGGCCAGTGAAGGGGCTGACTTTGGCGCTCAGCGCGCGACTCGAGCTCAGACAGGGCCAAGGCCTCGTCATCACCCCGCAACTGCAGCAGGCTATCAAGCTTCTGCAGCTGTCGAACCTTGAGCTCGAGGCCTATGTGGACGGCGAACTGGAGCGCAATCCGCTGCTTCAGCGCGATGAGCGCGACGCCGAGCCCGAGGGCGAGGCTGAGCCCCAGGCCGCGGCGGAGATCTCCACCGACCAGGCTAGCGACAGCCACGCCAATGCCGAACTGGACGCACGCCGCGACGAGGCCTCGCCGGGCGAACGGGCCACCGGCGACGCCCCGGACGACATCCCCCCCGGCGGCGCGGTCGACTGGTCGACCGTGGGCAAGGGCGGCGGCTTCGACGGCGACGCCGACGGCTTCGAAGGCGTACTGACTCGAGACAAGACCCTTATCGAACACCTTACAGACCAGCTCGCCGTGGCGCGGTTGAGTCCCGCCGAGAGCGCTGTCGCCAGCGTGCTGATCGACGCGGTCGACGAGGCCGGCTACCTGCGCGCCGACCTCGCGGAAACAGCCGAGCGGCTGGGCTGCACGCTGGAGCTGGTGGAGCGCGTGTTGGGCGTGTTGCAGGGCTTCGAACCCACCGGCGTCTGCGCCCGCGACGTGCGCGACTGCCTGATGCTGCAGCTCAAGGAACTGGACCGCTACGACCCGGCGATGGCCGCCCTGCTCGACAATCTCGAGCTTGTGGCCAAGCGCGACATGGCGGGCCTTCGGCGCATCTGTGGGGTCGACGAAGAAGACCTACGCGACATGCTGTCGGAGTTGCGCGCCCTGACGCCGCGCCCCGGCGCTGCTTTCGGGGCCGAACCGGTGCAGCCGGTGGTGCCGGACGTCACGGTCCGCGAAGGCCAGGGCGGCCTGTGGCACGTGGAGCTGAATGGCGACACCCTGCCCAAGCTGCTGGTCGACCAGCGCTATCACGCCCACGTCTCGGGCAAGGCGCGCTCTGACCAGGAAAAGACCTTTGTCTCGGACTGCCTGGCCTCGGCCAACTGGCTGGTGAAGAGCCTCGACCAACGGGCCAAGACCATCCTTAAGGTCTCCAGCGAGATCGTCCGCCAGCAGGACGCGTTCCTCGCCTATGGCGTCGAGCACCTGCGGCCGCTGAATCTGAAGACTGTCGCCGACGCCATCGGCATGCATGAGTCCACAGTCAGCCGGGTGACCTCCAACAAGCACCTGGCGACGCCGCGCGGGGTGTTCGAACTCAAGTTCTTCTTCACCTCGTCGATCGCCTCCAGCGAGGGCGGCGAAGCCCACTCGGCCGAGAGCGTGCGCCACAAGATCCGTCAGTTGATCGAGGCCGAGCGCAACGACGCCGACGTCCATTCCGACGACGCGATCGTCGACATCCTGCACGGTGCCGGCGTCGATATCGCCCGGCGCACGGTGGCCAAATACCGCGAGGCGCTGCGCATCCCCTCGTCGGTCGAACGGCGCCGGCGGCTTAAAGAACCAGCTTAAGCACACCAGCCACTGGCGCGCCCTGGCGCGGGCGATTAGCTAGACGCCGCAACCGGCGCCTGCATCCGCCGCCTTTCGTAGCCTGCCCGACGCGCATGTCCGACGAGCCGCACGACGACCCCGTTCCGCTGTCGGAGTTGCTGTACGCCCTGGCGCGAGGCGACGCTGACGAGATCAGCGTGGGCGCGCTGGTCGACGGGTTCGGCCCCCGCGCGTTCGGGGCGCTGCTGTTCGTATTCGCCTTCGCCTGCACCCTGCCGCTGCCGCCCGGCGCCTCGACAGTGTTCGGCGCGCCGCTGGTGTTGCTGGCGCCGCAGGTGGCGTTGGGCGCGCTGGCGCCCTGGCTGCCGAAGCGCCTGCGCCAGCGCAGCATCCCGGCGAAGGACATCCGCAAGATCGCCGCTAAGCTCGCGCCCGCGACCGCGCGAATTGAAAAGATCTCTGGCCCGAGGCTGGGATTCCTGTTCGGCCCGATCGGCGAGCGGGCGATCGGCGTGGTCTGCACCGCGCTTGCCCTGGTGCTGATTCTGCCGATCCCACTGGGCAACATGCTGCCGGCCGCCGCGGTCTGCGCCTTCGCGCTGGCGCTGGTTCAACGGGACGGCGTTCTGGCGCTGATCGGCTATCTGGTGACCATCGCCAGCACCGCCGTGCTGGTGGTCGCCGCGCACATCGTCGTGAGCATGGTGCGCCACCTGCTGGAGATCCTCGGGGCGGCTTGACACCATCCGCGCTCCGGCGCGTTCATTGCGGTATGCAAGTACAAGTTACCGGCAAGCATGTCGATGTCGGCGACGCCCTGCGAACGCGGGTGTCCGACGAACTCACCAGCAACATTGGCAAGTATTTCGATCGCGGCGGCGGCGCCGACGTGGTCGTCAGCAGAGAGGGTCACTCGTTCAAAGTGGACTGCGCGGTGACGCTGGCTTCCGGCCAGCATCTGCAGAGCCAGGGCCTGGGCGCTGACGCCCACGCCGCGTTCGACAGCGCCCTCGACAAAATGTCCAAGCGGGTGCGGCGATATAGCCGCCGCATGAAGGACCATCACCAGCAGGCGCTCGCCAAGCAGGCCGAGACCGCCTCCTATTTCGTCATCGAATCCCGCGTGGACGACGAGGATGACGCCGAGATCGAGGCTTCCGGCGCAGCGCCGGAGGCGGTGGTGATCGCCGAGACCGAGAAGGCGATCCGCACCATGACCGTCTCCATGGCGGCAATGGATCTGGACTTGACGGGGGTTCAGACAATCGTGTTTAGGAACGCCGCGCACGGCGGACTTTCCGTTGTCTACCGACGGACCGATGGGAACATCGGCTGGATCGACCCCGAGCGCAGCAAGCCGGTGAACGGCGGATCGAACGGGGCCGGCGCAGCGCGCTGACCCCAGTGCGCTTCCGATCGGTCTCGGACGTTCCTTTCGATTGAAGGCGTTTTAGAGACATGCAGATCGGCGATTTCCTCGATCGCGGCGCGATCGCGTCGCGGATCAGCGCGGCCAACAAACGTCAGGCGCTGGCGGTGATCGCCGACCTCGCATCGCGCAACTTCGGCCTCGATTCCGGGGTCATACTGGACGCCCTGGCCGAGCGCGAACTCGCCGGATCCACCGGCGTCGGCCATGGCGTCGCGGTGCCGCACGCGCGTCTGGAAGGCCTGTCGCGGATGCGTGGCATCTTCGTGCGCCTGGATCAGCGGGTGGACTTCGATGCGGTGGACGACCAACCGGTCGACCTGATCTTCGCCCTGTTCGCCCATCCGGATGCGGGCTCGGAGCATCTGCGCACGCTGGCGCGGGTCTCTCGGCTGCTGCGGCACGCCGAACTGCGCGACCAGCTGCGCAAGGCGGTCACCGCCGATGCGCTGCACGCCCTGCTGGTGCAGGAACCTGACTCAAACTCCGGCGACCACCCCGAACGCCGCACGGCCTAGGCCGTTAACCGAGGGTGATGATCAGGTAGTCGCGCAGCGGGGCGAGCAGGTAGCGCGCGATCCCGGTCAGGACCAGGATCACGATGATCGGGCTGATGTCGATTCCGCCAAGCGACGGAATGATCCGCTGCACCGGCCGCATGACCGGCCGCGTCACCGCTTCGAGGAACCGCGCCACGTTGTTCACGAACGGGTTGCGCAGGTTGATCACGTCGAAAGCGACCAGCCAGGAGATCAGGGCGTTGATGATGATCGCCCAGATCAGAAGCTGCAGAAGGGAGCCCACGATGAAGAATACGAAGCCGATGATGGCGGCCATTCGGACGTCCTTTTGCAGATAGCCGATTTCTAAGGTGCGCCCCCGCGCCATGCAACATGGGGATCGCCCGGCAGGCCGCCAATTAGTGCAGGGCGTGGGTTGACATGACCGGCGACTGAACGCTTATTCCGCGCCGCCTGGGGCCGTAGCTCAGTTGGTAGAGCGCCTCGTTCGCAATGAGGAGGTCAGGGGTTCGACTCCCCTCGGCTCCACCAGGCTTTGAATGAAATCAATCCCTTAGGGCGGATTGATCGGCTCGGCGGCCATGCGGTCGAGCGCAGACGACATCCCTGTAATCGATCTGTAATCATCGCCCTTTCAGACTGACCGAACGCGGGCCGCTTTCAAGACTGCGACGCACTTGCAAAATTAGCCTGACCGGAAGCCCCGAAGGCCTGTCGATCGCGCGGGGAGAGGGGCGAGGAGGCCACACGCGCGCGTCTGGCGGTGACTCCAGGTCGGCAACATAGACCCGCTCTATGTGAAGTGGTGGCCGACGCAGGGCGACCGCCTTCGGGATGAGTGCGGGGGGGCGTCAGAAGCCTGGGCTGGCCCTGCTGTCGCGGACCGGTGGGGCTGTCATTCAGGGATTTTATTCTTAGCCGACGCAATTCCGGCGGCCAGGGGACCGGCAGCTAGCCAGGATCCGATCAGGCCGTTGAAGATGCT